>DANW01000003.1 GCA_002501605.1 Euryarchaeota archaeon UBA28 | reverse complement strand
CATGTCAAAAGCCTCAGCGACGTCTTCTATCTTCCTAGGAATTCTGGCTTCCCTGGCAGCAACATAGACACACGCAGCGGAAACTCCTCTGATACTCCTCCCAGTGACAAGCCCCCTTTCGACGGAATTCCTGTAGAGTCCTGCCGCCTCCTGCTCTATCTGCGGGGGAAGGTCGCCCCTATCTCTAATGAATTGCATAGCTTTAGACAGATTCCTGCTTCTGCTATCCCTTGTCTTACTCCGCTGATCAATTCGTTGCCTCCTCCGCCAATCTCTCAATGCCTTTCCAGACATTCCGTGTCTTTTGGCGGCTCCGGATGTCAGATCGGACCTTCTTATCTCAGTGGAAAGTCCCTTGTCAGAGAGAGTAAGTGTCGTGGGTGCCCCGACCCTGCTCTTGTCTTCCCCTCCAGAATGATTCGTCCACTCTGCTCCGAGGTCAATCATGTTCTCCTCGGCGACATATCCGCATGTGGAGCAAGACGTCTCACCTCTGGCCTCGTCGGTGTCCCACGAGTTTGATCCACAAATGGAGCACGGCCTGAAAACTGACTCGGTTTTCCTACTCTCTGAGGGCCTCATCGAAGGGGCGATCGCGCCTCTTCGTCCAGCTTTCACAGGCCCCTCTGCCTTGGAGTCGCCCGTTTGGCCAGAATCACCTTCAATCATATGAACCAGTAGTTGTATAGTGATGGCTGTCTTACTTAAACCTGTGCATAAGATGATTACACTGGGGTGCTTGATGAATCACTGACCAGTCATCGATTAATGCCAAACTTATTTTCCCTCACTCTCCTCCAATTTACATGGAAAACATCCCAGTCAGGACTTCACTTTACGAATCTCACATTGAGTGTGGCGCTAAAATAGTCGATTTTCACGGTTTTGAGCTTCCAATATGGTATTCGTCAATCAAGGAAGAGCACATGGCAACGAGGTCCAGTGTTGGTATTTTTGATGTTTCTCACATGGGCTTCTTCAGATTTGTAGGTCAAAATGTTGCTGATTGGCTATCTGGTATTGGCACACAAGACTTCCGTAAATTCACGAAGGGGTCATGCGGGTATACACATTTTTTGGATGAGGATGGAAACCTAATCGATGATATGATTTTTGCAGTAAAGTCGGACAATGAAATTCTAGGAGTGCCCAATGCATCGATGGTTTCCACCATGCTTGAATGGTTTGAGGGGCACCTCCCAGATGATGTCTCGGTGGAAATCCATGATGAATCAGAGGGAATGAGCATAATAGCCGTTCAAGGGCCAAAATCTGGGGAGGCAATTTCCAGAGTAATTGGAGAAAATAACAGAATTGGGAGATTTAGATGTCAAGAAATCGCCAATAACGATCTAGGCATAACAGGTTGGATACAAGGGACAGGATACACAGGCGAAAAAGGAGCGGAGATATTCATACCCAACAGTCAGGCAACCATTCTCTGGAAGGAACTCATCTCCACAGGCTCTGAGATCGGCTTGGTTCCTGTAGGGCTCGGAGCTAGAGATACACTTAGGCTTGAAAAGGGATACTTGCTATCAGGACAAGACTTTCTCTGGCCAGGACTAGACACCTCTCCTGAGGTGAATCTTCCTGAGGGATTCCTACATAGAAATACAGCGGAAACTGATGTTCCATTTGGCCTCAACATGAACCATGAATTCATCGGTAAGTCAAGCGTCGAGAAATCCCTAGACAACTCTCTAAGGTGGGCGGGTATTAGATGTGTTGGCAGAGGGCCATCTCCCAGGCCCGGTCATCCAGTACTGACTTCTGAATCAGTAGACTCAGAAATCATCGGATATGTTACTAGCGGTGCCCCCTCTCCAAGTCTAGGTGGTATCGGAATTGCAATGGCCTACCTAGACGGAGCTGAAATTGGCCAAAGTGTCTGGATAAAGGCATCCCCCAGAAGGACTGTCGAGGCAGTTGTGGTAAGTACGCCATTCCTGTAATGCAGTGGTAAGACTCATTGCTGAATGTCCCTTGTGAGGGTCTGGGTAGATACAGTGAGCGGTGGAATTGAGGCTGTAGCGATTAAGAATTTACAGACAATTTTGAAATCGAGAGGGATTTCAGCAGAGGCCCTTTTTTCTAAATATGATTTAGATGACAATGGAAATCTAAACCTCTCCGAATTCGAGGCCGCACTCACCTCCATCACAGGCCAAAAAGCACCGGGTGCAATAGTAAACGCTATTTTCTCAGTGTTAGACTCTGACGGAAATGGGGTAATTGACCTGCAAGAAATACTAACCTTGGTTGATTCAGGTCCTTCAGAATCCTACATAGTCGGTAATTCTCTCACTGTTTCCGACCATCCAAACGAATTCTACAATGGAACTTACGCCCCAAATGGAGAAATGAATGGAAAACCACTTTTCATGAATTCAAACGGCGCTAGAATGTATTTCTATAACGCGGGTTCTGGAGGGGCAAACTCTTGGAGTCTTGATGACAGGGAACAGAACGGAAATCAGGATTACTACAGAGGAGGATGGACGAGGCCACCAGCAAACGGAGAACTCCCACTTGGAACTAGAAGGTGGGTTGGAGTCGGAAGGATTACCATCGAGATGAATAGCTCAGAACCAGTCGACAAGTCTACGGAACATGGACTCCCCAGTGACACGGAACCGTCCACTGTTACAGCCAAATACGACGATCACGAGATCTCGGAAATTGAGGTTATCGAGAATGACGACCCGTCGGTCCTGATGGGCGATGTTTCCGAGGAGTTCGCTACTATCCTTGGCAATTTGGAAGCTTCAGAATTCTCGACCTTGGAATCTCTTCAGACAGCCAGGGATATCGCGGATAATGAGGCCGAATCAAAGATTTCCAAGCTACCTGACCTGTTCCAAAACCCCGCTAGGGAATTATGGACGGCCAAAGCAGACTCGTTTCAGATGATCGCCAAATCGAGAATCCCCTCAAATGCAGATGTTGCACTAGGGCTGTCAGCAGCTGCTTTGGGGGTTGCCGCCGCTTCGTCGATGGCCGATAACGAAGCTCAAACACCGGTAGCTCAAGAAACAGTGCCCCAGATGCAACAAGAGGAAACAGTAATCCAAGAAGTACCAGAAAGTACCAACTCGATGGAAACCCACGATGATGAATATGGATCAGGTCACGATACTATCCACACTATTATCCAATCATTTTCCTCTGTAAGGATGCTTTCAGAGCAAAATTCTCTGAATGAGAAATTTGCAGGCACGCCACTCACAGTTCAAGTGAGAGTATCTTCAGTGGAGAGGAGTTTCGGAATCGGAATTGACGACAGGTACAGGGGAGGAAGCACAATAATAGCATCCCTGATTGATCCTAAGGGCGTTTCATCCGCTACCGATGTCGAAATAAGGATGCCATTAGATAGGGATATTTCTTTCTACAAACCAGGTCATGAAGGGGAAATTTCTTGCATGTTTGATGGGTGGAACTCCATAAGAAAAAGAGTGATATTGAATGCTCAGTAGCCTGAAACAGCCAATGCCTCTTCAATCATCTCTTCAAGACTGATGGAAGGTCTAAACCCACACCTGTGGTCCAGGAACCAAGCATCAACAATTCCCCAAACCTCTCCCTCTGAGGACTGGTTCAACTCGATAGATGCCCCGGTTTTCTGGTTGTAAATGTTAGCGAGGTCGTTCATCGTAATCCCTTTCCCTGACCCTACGGCAAAGCTCTCACGTGTGGGTGGAGGATTATCTAGGACAGAGAGAACCACCCTAACCAAGTCTTCGACGTGCACGAGGTCTTTGATATCCTCTCCAGTTCCGGGTACATTTATCCAACCGATTTGACTTTCATTAGCCCATTTGTGTAGTATACCGTTACCTGGAGGGCCAGAAATTGGAACCCCCTGCACGTTAGAGGCTCTGATTACACTAACCGGCCTGTCAGCCTCAGCCCTCTCCAAAGCGTTCTCCTCTAGCCATAACTGTCCTTCAGCCGCTGTATCTCTGGGAGATAATGAGGACTCAGGTCCGTAGTAGTCATCACCAGGTGACCAATGAGGATGGACTCTCAGGGTCCCTAGGATAATCATGTGTAGCTCTCCGTGCCTATTCACTGCGTCCAAAACAGGTCTTGCGGCTTCACGCATGATTAGCTTGGATTCCCTATCGTCCCTGGCTACGCTAGTGTCTACCGGCCTTGAGTTGATGTGGATAAGGGCACTACAAGGAGTGAGCATGACGTCCAGTGCCATATTATCGCCCAAGACTTCGTCTGGGATCACCACTGCAGAATCCCCCAGTGCATCAATGATGTAGGGAGCCACAAACCCGTCTGAGGCGGTTATCGCGACCTTCATGATACACTGACTGACTTGGAAGTAATAAGAGTGTGTCGGTGCACCATCGCAGAATCCTCCTCAAAGATAATCATATACTCCCTACTTCTGCAAATGCCCGAGGGATACCGTGGACCAGTTGCCCAATCTCGGTAGGGAGCAAGAAATGCTCGAAATAATGGGCTTAAGGTCCATGGAGGATTTATTTTCGGATATTCCCGAGGAAATCAGGTCCAAGGGCCCGCTGCCTCTGCGAGGGCCACAATCTGAAGAGGAAATAATCAGAGATGCAAACAAGCTGTTAGGGGCCAATGTTGACCTTGACTGTCGCCCATCATTCCTGTCGGCCGGACTAGCGAGGAATTTCGTGCCATCCATGGTGCCAATGATCGCTACTAGAGGGGAGTTTCTGACCTCTTACACTCCCTATCAACCGGAGGTTAGCCAAGGAATGCTACAGGCCATGTGGGAGTTCCAGACGATGATATCAGAGCTAGTGGAGCTTCCTATTTCTAATGTCTCAATGTATGATGCCAGTACTTCAGCCGCTGAAGCAATCACTTGTGCAGTAAGGGTAAAGTCCAAGAAAGTGGAGAAACCAAATACTGTCTTTGTCTCTGAGCTAGTCCCTCCCCATAGAATGTCCGTCATACAGAACTATACCCAAGGAGTTGGTATTGAGATAATCAAGCTCCCGCATGGGGAAGATGGACTTCTTGACCTGGAGAAAGCCTCGTTGGCAACCGGCTCATGCGCTGTGTACGTAGAGCAGCCCAACTCATTCGGAATCTTAGATGAAGGTCTGATGAGTCTTAGGGAGATTGTGGGAGAAAAAACCGCAATTATTGTCGGTGTTGATGTTACTACTCTAGGGCTGGTCGAACCCCCCGGAAATTGGGGAGCTGATATTGTAGTCGGAGAGGGGCAGCCTTTCGGAATAGGGCCCACTGCCGGAGGGCCCATTTATGGCATATTTGCATGTACCAAGGACTTCCTACGTCTAATGCCCGGCAGGATTGTCGGACAGAGTATTGACGCCAGTGGCAAAACCGCATATACGCTTACTCTATCCACCAGAGAGCAACACATTCGAAGACATAGAGCGACATCTAACATTTGCTCCAATGAGACACTAATCGCATTAATGGGGGCTATGCACATGGCACTTCTTGGACCTGTTGGATTAGAGAAATTGTCCACAAGAATACTGGCATCGACTGTCAGGACAATGAATCAAATCAGCTCCATAGAGGGTGTGGAATTGGCATTTCCTAATTCACCGGTTTTCAGAGAATTCGCGATCAAGATTCCAGGAAAATCTGAAGATGCCTTATCTCACATGGACAAATTGGGAGTCACGGCAGGATTTGACTTGGGGAACTGGTGGAAGGACAAGTCCTCATGGATCCTTGTGGGGTGTGATGAAAGGACCTCCGAGTTGGACATAAAAGCTCTGAAGGATGCGCTCAAATCTTGGGTGGAGGAATCTGGATGACGGGTACTATTTTCGATTTCAACGGATCCAAGGAGGCCGGGTGGTCTCAACCAGACCCAATAACAGAAGTCTATTCAGAGTCAATTCCCCAGCAATTGAGACGAAGCAAACTACCGGAGTGGCCGAGGGCCAGTGAGCCAGAGTTAGTTAGGCACTACACTCAACTATCTCAGAGAAACTTTGGAATTGACACCGGTTTCTACCCTCTCGGCTCCTGTACCATGAAGCATAATCCAAGGTTAAATGAGAGGATTGTCCAGCATCCTGGAATAGACCGTATCCATCCCCTCCAGCCGGAATCACAGGTGCAAGGGCTCCTGGCAATTTACTACGAAATGCAGGAAATGTTAGCGATATGCTCCGGCATGGATGCCGTGACCCTTCAGCCGGTCGCGGGAGCTCAAGGAGAGTTCACTGCGATCAGATGTATTCAGGAGTACCATAGAGAGAGGGGAGAGGGCCACAGGGACAAGGTCATTGTCCCAGATTCAGCGCATGGAACAAATCCCGCCTCAGCTTCGATGTGTGGCTATCAAATTATTGAAATCCCAAGTGCCGATGACGGAAGGATAGATCTCGACGCGTTGCGTTCAGCAGTTGGGGATGATACGGCAGCTATGATGATCACAAACCCAAGTACCTTAGGAGTGTTTGAACCTGAGATAGCGGAAGCGACTAAGATTGTCCATAATGCAGGAGGGCAAATGTACTACGACGGGGCAAACTTCAATGCCATTCTGGGAAAGACTGACCCTGGGAGAATGGGCTTCGATGCCGTGCACTACAATCTACACAAAACCTTCAGTCAGCCACATGGAGGAGGCGGCCCGGGAAGTGGGCCCATCGGTGTCAAAGAGCACCTTTCCAAATTCCTTCCATCCCCAATAGTGGGGCGTCGTGAGGCTACGGAAGATGAAGTCGGGGTAGCTGACGGGCACTGGTACCATTGGGTTACTCCAGAAAGTACAATCGGCAAAGTCCAGCAGTGGAATGGAAACGCTGGCGCTGTAGTCAGGTCATGGGCATTTTACAGAAGATATGGCCGTGAACTGGAAACAATGAGTGAGCATGCGGTGTTGAATGCAAATTATCTGAGACATGTGATGATGAACCCCGACCCGGATTTACAAATCCACGCCATGCCCATCGAGGGATGCCCAGCCGATGTGGTAAAGCACGAATTTACCCTATCCATGTCCCCTCTCAAGGAAGCCAATGGAGTAACTGGAAAGGACGTTGCAAAGAGACTTCTGGATTATGGCTACATGGCACCGACCCTCTATTTCCCGCAGATAGTTCCAGAGTGCCTAATGTTCGAACCAACCGAGACAGAATCCAAAGAGGTCCTGGATAAGTTCGCCCGAGATTTCCATTCAATATTAGCCGAGGACCCGGAGATTGTCCTATCCTCCCCGCACACGACCCCGGTTGGCAGAGTGGATGAGGTGTGGGCGGCAAGAAATCTGATATTAAGGTACAATAAATCTCAGGATTTATCCTAATGCATATTCGTACCTTGCCCCTCGGAATGCCATGGAGGCCCATGGAGACAGGAACTGGCTCAGGGGCGATCCAAATTGGTGGGGTCTTCCAATAGATGACACACCCCCCCGAATCAGGCCATCAGAAAGCATATTCCCCGATGTTCTAACAACTCCCAGAGAAGAATCAAGATTTGGCTGGGAACGTCAGAGGATGAGGCCGTTAGCATGGCCCATTCTGAAACCATTAGCGTGGTCACCGTTCTTTCTAATTGTCAGTGTCTTTCCTCTAGTCTTCAAGGGGATTACTCCAGATGACCAATTTGTCTCTGGCACTCTATTTATCATATCTTGGTCACTTCTAATTTTGCCGGTAGCCAACGCAAGAAACGTCCAACCAACTTCTGACAACTCTCTCTTGTCCCTGCCCATAGATTGGCTATCGATATCACTAGGAATAATTTTTTTCACACTCCATATTGAATTTTCTCCTTCATTCGGTTGGGCCTCGTATGCAATGTTTTGGATTGCCTTTTTCAGATCGATAAATATGATATCTGAGGTATTCATGATTCCTCCGGCAAGGATAATCCTCCCGATTAGCAGGGGCTCTTGGGATTCCTCCATCCTCAGTGGAGATTGGAATGTATCCAAAAAAATTTGGAATAGGGGGGAAATAGCGACAGTTCCACTGGAAGAGGGAAAATTAGCATTACATGGCTTCAGTCGAGGAAATATTGACTTTATCTCACTATCTTACGTTTGCAAATATGGCTTCGTTCAAGACTGCCTATTCAAGGGAAATACCGAATCCGAGAGAATCAATGAACTTCTAAATGAGTTCCCGGTTACCAGCTCCGATGTCGAGTGGCCTAGAAATCTGATACCATTCCATGAGGAAGAATGAACGGCAGGCATTTGAACCTCCTTACACCCCCAGTGTCATGGACATATGTGTCGTACTGGGTTCTAAGTCAGACTTGCCAATCGCCGAGAAATGCCGTTCAGTGCTCGAAAAGTTCGACGTGAGCTTCGAAATTAGGGTCGCATCGGCCCACAGGGCGCCAAAATATCTCGAAGAAATAATCTCCAACGCTGAGGATTCAGGTTGCCAGGTCTTCATTGGTATGGCAGGAGTGGCGGCCGCCTTGCCCGGGGTCATAGCTTCCATGACCACCAAACCAGTCATTGGCGTCCCAGTTGGTGGCAAGGTCCCTCTAGATTCACTCCTTTCGATAGTCCAGATGCCTCCAGGCATGCCAGTAGCCACCGTTGGCGTTGACAGGGGAGACAATGCTGGAGCATTAGCAGTCCAGATTATTGCAACCTCCGATAAGGATCTTTCAGATGCCTACGCAGAGTATAGGTCATCTATGACTGACAAGGTCATATCGGATGATGAGTCTATTCAGGGGTGAGAATATTGGATAGCCAGGTCCTGGTCGATGAGGCCATCGAGGCGTTGCAGTCCAAAATAGATGACACCGCGATCATCGCGTGTTCGGGAGGTATCGACAGCTCGGTTGCAGCAGTCCTCGCTCATCGTGCTGTCGGAAGCCTACTCCATTGCGTATACGTAGACACTGGATTCATGAGAAAGGGTGAGACTGATGAAGTCAGAAAGATGTTCGAAGATATGGGAATCACATTACAGGTAGTAGACGCATCAGATAGATTCTTCAGTAATCTTGAGGGAGTCATGGATCCAGAAGAAAAACGTAAGGTCATCGGTGAGCAATTTATCCGCGTTTTCGAAGAAGAGCAGGAAAAATGTGGCGCCAAGTTCCTCGTACAAGGGACTATCGCTCCTGACTGGATTGAATCAGGAGGGGGCCAGAGGGATGTTATCAAGAGCCATCATAATGTCGGCGGACTGCCCGAAGATGTCGACCTCGTGATAGTTGAACCATTGCGAGAATTCTACAAAGACGAAGTTAGGCAGATTGCTAGACAACTGGGCATCAAATCCAGTGAGAGACAGCCATTTCCAGGACCAGGTCTTGCAGTGCGCGTTTTGGGACAACTCACTAGATCTCGCGTCGAAGCATGCAGAGAGGCATGCCATATCGTGGAAACACGACTAAGGGAGGCATCTGAGAATGGCCTATGCGACCTACCTTGGCAATATTTTGCCGCCTTACTACCAGTAAGAAGCGTAGGGGTCCATGGGGATACAAGAGTTCACGGGGAAACTGTTGTGGTCAGAGCTGTCACAAGCCTTGATGGGATGAGTGCCAGATATTCTGAAATCCCACATGACGTTTTGACTCTAATAAGCACCGAGATAACGAACTCTCTGAAGGGCCAAGTCAATCGTGTTGTGTATGATATCACCCACAAACCTCCCGGCACAATTGAATGGGAATGATTCCGATTCATTGATGAACATGG
>DANW01000040.1 GCA_002501605.1 Euryarchaeota archaeon UBA28 | reverse complement strand
AGTGGATAAGATAAGATTCCCAGAGACCTCGGGAATAGGAATCAAACCAATCAGCTCTGAGGGAACAAGAAGGATAGTCAGAGCGGCAATTAAATACGCAATAGATAATGACAAAGACTCAGTAACACTAGTGCATAAAGGAAACATAATGAAATTCACAGAAGGAGGGTTCAGGGATTGGGGGTATGAACTGGCCCGGGATGAATTTGGTGCAGAGCTTCTCGAGGGTGGGCCGTGGTGCACCTTCAAGAATCCAAAAACCGACAGAACCATCACTATCAAGGATGTAATTGCCGATGCGATGTTACAACAGGTACTGACCCGACCGAGGGAATACGGAGTTTTGGCCACAATGAATCTGAATGGTGACTATATTTCAGACGCTCTCGCAGCACAGGTAGGAGGAATCGGTATCGCGCCAGGCGCCAACATAAACTATGATACTGGAATCGCGATATTTGAGGCCACCCATGGAACCGCACCCAAGTACACCGGTCAAGACAAGGTGAACCCTGGGAGCCTTGTACTCTCAGCTGAGATGATGCTACGTCACATAGGATGGACGGAGGCGGCAGATCTGATCGTGAAGGGAATGGAAGGGGCAATTTCTGCTGGCACGGTCACATATGATTTCGAGAGGTTGATGAACGAGGCCACACTGCTCTCATGCTCAGGGTTCGGTGATGCAATAATCTCTCACATGTGAGATGGTACATTGAGCGATTGGGGTAAGGAAGAACTAGAATTGCTAAGAAATAAGATTCTGGGTATGGCTAGGGATGCTGAACTGGATGATGACCCGCTGAGATGGTTTGAAGAGCTCTACGATTTCTCAGATGGAGATAGCTCCTTCATACCCTGGTCCGACGGTAAGCCACATGAATTTTTGATTGATTGGGCCTCCAATAAACCCTCAAACGGAAGAGCTCTTGTGGTTGGATCAGGCTTGGGAGAAGATGCGGTATTTCTATCCGATTTAGGCTGGGATGTCACGGCTTTTGACATCTCTGAGACCGCCATCAAATGGTCTTCTAAAATCCATCAGAAATCGGATGTGCAATGGAGAGTCGAAAACTTGCTTAATCTCCCTGAGGAATGGGAAGGGTACTGGGACCTCGTCGTCGAGATTCACATCCTACAAGCCCTACCAGAAGGAATCAGAGAGTCTGCCGCTCCGAATCTGGCTACACTTCTATCAAAGGGAGGAAGACTTGTGTGCATAGGCAGATTTGACCGTTCGGGAAAAGAAATCGAAGGTCCTCCTTGGCCTCTTAACAGACAGTTCATCGACTCGATAGGAAGGGGTCTGAAACAAATCTCCTTCGAAGTAAAGAGAAGAGCTCTCGATGAAG
The DNA here is from genome assembly GCA_002501605.1 of Euryarchaeota archaeon UBA28. Taxonomy (GTDB): domain Archaea; phylum Thermoplasmatota; class Poseidoniia; order Poseidoniales; family Thalassarchaeaceae; genus MGIIb-O5. Next base: position 10,676 of record DANW01000040.1, on the reverse strand, counting down.
TTGATGTACAAAGGTATATTTCAGTATGGGAGAAAAAATAACTGTTGTCAAGTTTAGCAAATTAAAGTCGGTGTAGTAAAATTCACCTCCAGATTTAATTATCCACCCCTTCCATGGTATATCATGCCCGCAGTGATAGCCGGATACGCTAGGTCCCCGTTCACCCCTGCCAAGAAGGGGGAGCTAGCCAGAACAAGACCAGACGATATGGCCGCGACGGTGATAAACGGACTGATCAAAGAAACCGGAGTAAATCCCTCATTAATTGAAGACCTGATAGTAGGTACCGCCTTTCCAGAGGCAGAACAGGGATTCAATGTTGCTAGGATGATTACTTTCCTGACAGATCTCCCCGAGAGCGTTCCTGGAGTAACTGTCAATAGGTTCTGCGGATCCTCGATGCAAGCAATTCATGACGCAGTAGGAAGGATTGCGATGGGATCTGGTGACGCTTTCATCGCAGGGGGAATCGAGTCTATGACTAGGATTCCCATGACAGGCTACAATCCAATGCCCAATCCAAAATTGGGGTCCGAATACCCACAGGCATTCACGTCAATGGGGATTACCGCCGAGAACCTAGCCAAGAAGTACTCAATTTGCAGAGAAGAGCAAGAACGATTTGCGATTGGGAGTCAGGAAAAGGCCTCAAAGGCGAAGGAAAGCGGATTTTTTGATTCAGAGATTATACCGATTGAGACTGACGGAGGAGTTGTTTCAGAAGATGGCTGTATCCGCCCGGGAACTAATTCCGAGGCTCTGTCTGGGCTACGTCCAGCGTTCCTTTCTGAGGGGACTGTGACTGCTGGGACTTCGTCACCACTAACAGATGGGGCGGCATTTGTTCTTGTGTGTTCAGAGAATTTCGCTGAAGAAAATGGGCTCAAGCCTCTAGCCAAAGTAGTGAGTTCAGCGGTTACCGGATGCGCTCCGGAGGTAATGGGCATCGGTCCCGTTGAAGCCACCAATAAGGCATTATCAAGAGCGGGTCTGTCAATAGACCAGATAGATATAATTGAATTGAATGAGGCATTCGCGGCACAGTCCCTAGCAGTAATTGAGGAGCTGGGACTAGACCCCACCAAGGTCAATATCGAGGGAGGTGCAATTGCCTTGGGCCATCCACTGGGGGCAAGTGGGGCGAGAATCATGGGTAAAGCGTCCCAATTATTGACTAAGAATGGTGCAAAGTACGCCTTGGCAACAATGTGCGTGGGCGGAGGTCAGGGAATCGCCACCATCTTGCAAAGGCCGTAGGTGAGAGTATGTCTGAGGGAATCCAGAAAGTCGCAGTGATAGGCAGCGGTGTGATGGGCGCTGGAATCGCCGCTCATTGTGCCAATGCTGGATGCGAAGTCCTACTCCTCGACATAGTGCCTGATGGGGCTGAGGATAGGAACTCACTATCCAAGACTGCGATACAGAACATGCACAAGTCCAATCCCGAGATGCTCATGCACAAGAGGAATTCAAAAAGAATCACGCCCGGAAATATAGAGGATGATTTGCACCTACTCGAGGACTTTGATTGGGTAATTGAGGTTGTTATCGAAAATCTCGATGTCAAGAGAGATTTGTATTCGAGGCTGTGCGATAATATAGGCCCCGAAACAATACTATCTTCAAACACATCCACACTTCCAAGATCCAAACTAGTTTCAGAACTACCTAGGGATGTATCCTCCAGATTTCTGATTACACACTTCTTCAATCCACCTAGGTATCTCCCTCTACTAGAGGTCGTAAGCTCTCATGAGGTAGATGAAAGCGTGGTAACCAGATTCTGTAAATTCGCGGATCACAGACTCGGAAAGAGAGTCACTATGTGCAACGACAGACCGGGCTTCATTGGGAACAGGCTTGGGGTATATTTCATCCAAAGGGCATTCAAGGCTACTCTGGAACTCGGCCTCTCTGTAGAGCAGGCAGATGCTATGCTAGGCAGACCAATCGGACTCCCCAAGACAGCGGTTTTCGCACTAATGGATCTTGTTGGGATAGATCTTATACCTCACGTCACTGAAAGTCTGCTTGAACATCTTCCTGATGATGACCCGTTCCATAAAATTGCTGGAACTGGAGAGGAGATAATACTCAATATGATCCAAGACGGATATACCGGAAGGAAAGGAAAGGGAGGATTCTACAGACTGAACAAAGACGGTGGAAAGAAAGTCAAGGAGGCCAGGAATCTCTACACTGGAGAGTATCTAAATGCAAACCGAAGAGCCGCATTCCCCTCGGCAAAGATGGGTAAGAGAGGCATCTCTTCATTGATGGACTGTAATGATGAAGGAGCCAGATTAGTAAAGGAAGTCCTCCTAGACTCGCTTTCTTACGCAGCCCACATAGTCCCTGATGTAAGTGACGACATTTACTCAATCGATGGAGCCATGAAGGTGGGATACAACTGGAAGGCAGGGCCGTTCGAAATGATGGATTCCATCGGCGTTGAATCCATGGTTGAGAGACTGGAGTCTTCAGGAAGAGAAGTTCCAAGCTTCCTATCGCTTGCCGCCGAGAGAGGATCTTTCTATGGCATGGAAGACGGGGAGATAACCAGACTCGATCCATCCGGAGAAATGGTGATTGTGAATCGTCCAGAGGACACTCTTACCGTAGCGGATCTGAAAAGGAGAGGCAAGCCACTTAGGAGAAACGGATCAGCAAGTATCTGGGACACAGGAGATGGAGTTCTTCTCGTGGAGTATCATACCAAAATGAATGCTATGGATCCAATGAATATGGAAATGCTCCTAAATGCCGTGGATTTGGCTGAATCAGAAGATTACAAAGGAATAGTAATTGGTAACGATGCAACCAACTTCTGCGCCGGTGCGAATCTTGGCTTGGCCCTTTTTGCCGCTAATCTAGCCGCATGGAAAGACCTTGAGGACTTTATCGAGCTGGGTCAGGACACCTATCAGACCCTGAAGTACTGCGAGGTTCCAGTAGTGGCCGCCTCAGCAGGACTGTGTCTCGGTGGAGGGGCCGAGGTTCTGATGCATTGTGATGCAGTGCAGGCACATAGCGAGTCCTACGTAGGACTGGTCGAGGTAGGTGTCGGAATTATCCCAGCGTGGGGCGGATGCAAAGAGCTACTCGGGAGGCTGGTGGATTTTGGCCTAGTTACCAACGGTCCCATGGGAGCAGTCATGAAGGCCTTCGAGACAATAGGGACCGCACAAGTAGCGAAATCAGCCGAACAAGCCCGATCAATGGGATTTCTAGGGCCTCATGATGGTATAACTATGAACAGAGACAGACTGCTGGCCGATGCCAAAAGGAAAGTTCTAGATTTATCAGAAAACTACGTTCCTTCCGCACCCAGGACATACAGGCTACCAGGTCCAACTGGCCTAGCAGGACTCAATCTTGCTCTAAGTGATTTGGCTCTATCCGGGCAGGCGACCCCACATGATGTGGTTGTGGCCACATCTTTGGCCGGAATACTTACAGGTGGAAATACAGACATTACAGTGGCAATGGAAGAAGATGATATTCTAGCTATGGAAAAAGAAGCTATAGCTACTCTAGGAAGGCATCCCGATACACTAGATAGGATGCAACACATGCTTGAGACGGGCAAGCCACTGAGGAACTGAGGTGATAAATTGGTAGAATATGAAGCCCCGATAAGAGAATATGACTTCCTGTTTAACGAAGTCTTTGACGTAATCCCAATCGTCCAGAGGCTTGGATATGATTTTGACTCCGAGTTCCTGTCGATGCTCACAGAGGGGTGGGCCGAACATGCTAAGCAAGTTTGGCTGCCGATTAATCAAATTGGAGATAGGAAAGGACTCAAGTTTGAGGATGGGAAAATTACCATGCCACAGGAGTTCAAGGAAGCATACAGGCAAGGAATTGAGGCAGGATGGATGGCAACATCATCTAAGCCGGAGCATGGCGGTATGGGCGCCCCCGTCTTCTTCCAGTCTGTAATTTGGGGCGAGATAGCCACGTCAACGAACATGGCAATGAGTGTCTTACCTGCCTTGACACTGGGCGTCTATGATGTATTGAACGAACACGGCGACCAGGATTTGATAGACTATTTTTCAAATCACCTCTCATCCGGAGAGTGGGCCGGGACAATGTGCTTGACAGAGCCCCATGCCGGAACAGATTTGGGAATAATTTCCAGTAAGGCAATACCTCAGGATGACGGTACGTACAGAGTTACTGGTACGAAGATCTTCATCACATATGGTGAGCATGACATGACAGAGAATATAGTCCACCTAGTCCTTGCTAAGACGCCGGGGGCGCCAGAGGGAACAAAGGGAATCTCCTTGTTCCTAGTTCCGAAATATCTGCCTTCAGACTGGGAATCAGGAGGACTCAAAGGAATTTCTCATGACCTTAGTACGGAGCACAATGGTGTAACCTGCGCCGGTAGTGAGGAGAAAATGGGAATTCACGCATCTCCTACATGCGTAATGAATTTCGATAATTGCGTGGGTTGGAGGGTAGGGGATCTCCACACTGGAATGGCCTTAATGTTCCAGATGATGAATCAGGAGAGATTAGCTACCGGAATGATGGGTCTCGGGCTTGCAGAGATTGCCTATCAGAACTCATTAGCATGGGCCAAGGACAGGCGCCAAGGCAGGGATTTGAAGGGCCCCCAAGAGCCGAATCATGAAGCAGATAATATCCTAGTTCATCCTGATGTGAGAAGAATGTTATTAGAAGCCAAGGTAAACAATGAAGGATGCCGGGCTCTAGCAACCTGGACAGGTATTCTTCTAGATCAGATGCATAGTGATGACCCTGAAGAGGCGGAATATGCAACGGCCCTAGTGGCCCTATTTACTCCCATAGTAAAGGCCCACTTCACAGACCTCGCTTGTGAGACAGCTAGTACCTGCATGCAAGTTATGGGGGGTGCGGGATATTGTACCGAGTACGGTGTCGAGCAATTCTACAGGGATGTTAGAATATCAAAGATATGGGAAGGAACAAACGGAATTCAGGCATTAGACCTTACCGGGAGGAAGATTACCCAGAACATGGGGAAAAATCTCAGACATCTTATGTGGCCTCTGACCGAGTTCATAGAGGAGAATAGGGACATACCAGAAATGTCCGAATTCAACAAACCCCTTCATCAAGGCGTTAGAGGCCTACAGCAACTAACACTCCTACTGATTGCAGAAGGTCAGGCAAATCCGCATTTCCTTGCATCAGGTGCCACCGACTACTGCAGGTACTTTGGAAATGTTCTGCTAGCATACATGTGGGCGAAGATGGCCAAGATATCTCTATCAAAGAAAGGAGAACCATTCTATGATGCCAAGATAGCCAGCGCTCGCTACTTCTTCAAGAGAATATTCCCGGAGACAATCAGCTTAGCCGCGAAGATCCAATCTGGGCACAAGACAGTTATGGATTTTCCAACGGAGATGTTCTGATGGATGGGAAAGCTGGACAAGCCTTGAAAATAAAATTTAAGAGGGCCTCTAAGAAGGTATGGAATCTTTCTGACAGGCCCTCAAACAATCAGTTACTCGAACTGTATGCACTATTCAAACAGGCAACTGAGGGAGATAGTCAGGACCGGGGGGCAAGAGGCGGAATGAAAGAGAGGGCAAAGTGGAAGGCATGGAATGGTATTTCCGGAATGTCGGAGACTGAGGCCATGGAAAGATACTGCTCTATGGTGGATGATTTGGGTGGATAGTAGGTGAAAAAGTGCCTATCAACGAAACAAAATTGGATAAAGAGTACAAATCATTGAGAGGTAGGACGAAGTTTAGAATCTTCACCGCACTATCCATGCCAGCGGCATGGTTTTCAGGGATACGAATGGATAAGATAGACCATGAGACATGCACTACTTCGCTTCCTGGTGGTTGGAGGTCGCAGAATCCATTCAAGACAATGTATTGGGCAGTTCAAGGAATGGGAGCAGAGCTGGCCACAGGAGCAGCGCCTTTCGCCATATCCAGATCCATGGATGAAAGGCTCAGGATGTTCGTCGTCGGTACAGAGGCCAAATTCGTGAAAAGAGCCAAGGGAAGAATAACATTCACTTGTAACGATGTTGCCAAGGCCAGAGTGGCCATCGAAGAGAGTCTGAACACGGGAGAGGCAGTAGAGATCGACCTCACCTCACAGGGAAAAGACTCCGAAGGGGAAATTGTATCAGAATGGGTCTTCAAGTGGAACCTTCTCGTCACTAACGCGGAGTGAGTAGATTGGTAGGGACAAAATTGACGGAGCAAGCGGGAGTTGAATACCCAATAATCTGCGGAGCAATGTATCCTTGTTCCAATCCGGAACTGGTGGCCGCCGCCTCCGAGGGAGGTGGAATCGCAATAATACAACCAGTGTCTCTTACAATGGTCCATGGATACAACAAGCCAGACACAAAGGAGGGTTTGAGGGTCGCAATTCGATACATAAGGACCTTGACAAATAAGCCGTTGGGATTCAATGCGCTTATAGAAAAGGGAAGCGATAAGTACCTTCAAAGGATGTCTGAATGGATAGATATAGCGCTTGAAGAAGGAGTGAGGTTTTTTGTTACTTCTCTAGGAAAGCCCGATTGGGTTTGTGAGAAGGTACATGAGAGGGGAGGTTTCGTCTATCACGATGTCACCAACAGATTTCATGCTGAGAAGGGAATACAGTGCGGGGTTGACGGACTGATTTGCGTCAATAACAGGGCAGGGGGTCATTTAGGAGAGATGAGTATGGAAGAGATGTATAGCGACTTGGCCGATCTGGGGGTTCCTCTAATCTGTGCTGGGGGAATTGGAAGCGAAGTTGAGCTGAACCAAGCTCTGGAGATGGGATACGACGGAGTTCAAATGGGAACCAGATTCATAGCAACTCATGAATGCACGACTCCACAGGACTACAAGGATGCAATCGTGGCCGCAAAAGAGGAGGACATTACGTGGACGACTAAGCTTACTGGCGTCCCAATAGCTGTAATCAGTACGGATGGAAAGAATAAGCGTAATAATTGGTTAGTCAGAAGGCTACTGAACGGTAGGCTAAAGCACAGGGTAAGAGTTCTGATCACCGGAATATCGTTCTGGAGAATGAGAGCCTTCGCTAGGGGTAAGAAGAAATCGTCCAAGGACCTATGGTCTGCTGGAAAGAGCGTGGAGTCGGTTAACAGCGTGGAGTCGGCTACTGTGATAATGAAGAGACTGGGGGAGTCTGTGGGGAATAATACCAGACTTCATTGACTCAGATAGGCCAGTTTGTTCAGTTGTTGAACATCTCCTACTACTCCGAATCCAAACTGCTCCTCAAGAGCCCTAGATATCAGCTTGAAGTCTGAGTCTCTGGTTGCTACAACCACGCTACCGACTCCTGAAGTGAAAGACTCGGCAATACGGGCGCCACTCTTCATTATCTCACAGTCACCGTCTTCTGGATAGATGGCCTCTCCATCAATCTCCGTCCTCGAAGTTATCTCAGTATTGTGCTCTCGTTTATGTTGATCAACGACTCTAAAGATGTCCTTATGTTCGGTTAGGAAACTTTCTAGATCCACCACCTTGTCCTCCTTCCAGTCCCCCTGTTCCCAATTGTCAAACACGGAGATAATAGAAGAGACTCTTTCATCTAGGACCTCATTCGTGATAGAATCGTTCCACGCCTTCCTGTCTATATACACGTTTTCAAACAGCCCGAGTGCAGAGTCAGTAGACCTCACACGATTCATGAATTCATTCATCGCTGCTTTCGGTATGTGAAGTAGTATACGCCCTTCTTTGGCGAGAGTCCGGAGCTTCCAATGGAAAGCCCTCTGCATGGTCCAACCCAGGCTACCAAGGCTGTCTTGGGAGATCTCTCTCAACAGGTCATCCTTGAGTGCGTCGATTAGAATATTTGTATCCACCAGAATGAGAGGCTTCAACCCTAAGCCTCTCAAAGTCTTCCTTTCACGAACCGATATTTTTCCGGACTGTCTGGTAAACAAGTTTCTCTGGTTACTCCGAAGAATCTTCTTGTCCTTATCTCCGAACTCGCCCGAGACCAAAGCCCTCTCAAACATCCGAAGTGCCCGTATGGGGCTAGATTCGGCAACCTGCTCAATTACAGTCACAATTGCATACGTATCCTTTTCGTTAGATCTCATTTCGTAATCAAACCTATCTTCTAGATCAGACCTTCTTGTCTGAGAGGTGTGGCTCTTTTTCCTGATGGCAGCTAGTACTCTTCCTTGGAATGGGTTAAGTGGAAGTCCATGTTCAATGGGATACAATTTTATGGATTCTAAAATCTCCAAAATCGACACTCCTCCTAGATCCTCTTCCTCTCCTCGAAGCTCAATAGTTGCATGATCGATTATTCTAGACGTTGCACCAACCTGATTATTTTCAGCATAATCCCTGCACGCTCTTAGGTACATCTTGAATCGATTAGTCACCGAGGCCGATAACGTGGGGTATGCATCTATCAATGAAACCGCTTCCTTCCAGCCCCCTCCATGGGCGAAGGAAATTAGAGACCATCTCAGGAAAATTGCCGCCTTCTCAATATCATCATCCATGAGCTTCATAGCCGCCTCTTTGTAGGACCAAGCCGATCCAATGAGGTCACCACTCCTCTCAAGTAGAGCCGCCTTTACTATCTGATATTCAGCACCATTCCTATCGTTCTCCCTGTACCAATTATCAAGCGATTCCAGTCCAATGGAGTGCTCGAAAACCAAATCAGAAGCAAACCTTATTGTTCTCATTGAGACTGAATCACAAGATATTATTTCTTCCAATGAAGAGACGGCCTCTTCCCTTCTACTAGAATCACCATTCTGAAGATTTACAGCGGCCCTGTTCAGAATTAGAGCGTTAACCACAGCCTCAAACAAGCGCCTCTCTAACACTGTCAAATCCGCTCCTTCCACCGAACTAACCAGCTTCTCAATTCTTACCTCCTTGACAATTCCGTCTCCTTCGGGCCCAAGAGCCATCCTTACCTCATTCAGAGATCTTAGACCGTCAGAGTCAAGCTTGTCATGTACAGCATCAAGATTACTGCTTATACCGTCCAGTAGGGAAATCAAGCCAATACTCACATCAGAGAGGACCTCATCTTTCTCAGCATCTTCAATTGACTCCAGAGCGACCCTCCGAGCCTCATACATCTCTGATGAAATACCAACTGAGTCCCTTGCTTTAATCAGATGCCACACCATCATGACTCGAAATGGATAAGCCCTCTGTAGAGGCTCCTCTTCAATTAGGAAATCCGTTAACCCCTTAATCTCCGCTGACATAGTAAATGACGATACAATCTCGTCCGTGTACCTAATTTGGTCAATTTTCTTGAGTAATTTGGATGCCTCTACCCTTACCTGTGGGGGTGAGTTTTGATGATTGAGAGACAATCTTAAACACTCTTCATCAAAATTTTCTATTCCAGAGACAATCGAGTTTAACGAGATATTTTCCGTATCATCTAAAATTAGCTTCAGACAGACATCAAGTCCCCTGTAGTCTGTGACCACTCTTCCTTCGATATATTTCAGAGCGGTGGCGTAATCCCCCCTTTCTATCAGTGCCTCTGAAGCAAGCCATGCCAGCTTGTTTGGAATTACTCTTCGTGCTTCCTCGACTATCGCAACTCCATCAATAATCTCATCCAACTGTATTCTGTCAGGATACAGATCATCCCTTAGCCACCCTTCGATTTTAATTGACAGAGACAATGGATCGTCCCCATTGCCCCTTACAGCCGAATCCCAGTCTGCATCACCCCCATCTCTGAGTGACATAAGCATGCACATTCCAGATGCTATCGTTTTGGAATCTCCTCCAACATTTTTCAGTACGCTCTCCGCCCTATCCGAGCCTGCTGCGGCTAGAAGCACTCCTTCCAAAAGGGCTCGTTCATTATCGAGCCCAGAAAGAGAATCACTCATCCATTCCTCCCATTTATCGAAACGAGGTTTACCGATCAAGTCCTTCCTGATTCTGTTTATGACGTCTCTCTGGGATAGAGAAAGAGCGAATGGCATTTCCAATTTCAACCAATTCCTCAATCCGTTCTGGTCTTCATAGTCTATTCTCGATCCTTCTAGCCAAGCGCCTCGGTCCCCGGAGGCCTCATCTTTCTCCTGAACTGGGAATAATCCTAGCTCTGCCAGTAATGGGGATTCTCTCGCCATTCGTTCCCAGACAGGATGTACTCCTGTTTCGCAACTCTCCCTAATTAGCTCCATTTCAGACTCATATCCATCGTTCCAAGAATCTCCCAATCTGTTTCTCTGTATTACAAGAACTGCCAACCTATATCCCACAGGGAGACTCTTGTCATCGATAATACTCTTAGGAGAGGCCATGGCATCCTCTAATCCTAGGACCTTGCCTCTGCCCCCTCTCCTTCCGACCCGCCTACCTCTTGAGGGCCCAACTTTGTTGCTTTTAGAAACCGGTCTTTCAGTCTGTTCCTTGGCGGCAGCAACCATCGCTAGTGCCTTCCACTCTTTGCTCAGGCCCTTGAAAGAAGAAGACCTCTGCATAACGCTCCTTCTTCTTTGTACGTCGTCTCCAGCTTTGCGCAACTCATCCAAACACTCCAGAAGGCGCTCTTCCACAACACAACCCTACTTCCCGGCCTATGCGCTCTATACATCAACACATCGCCTCTCTAATCCGTAAATTAGGGAAGCAACTCAAGGAGCCAAAGGAAACCCAGAAAAGCATGGA
>DANW01000018.1 GCA_002501605.1 Euryarchaeota archaeon UBA28 | reverse complement strand
GTTGTCCTAGCAGACGTCCCAGCGTCGAACGGCGTGACACACGTGATCGACAAGGTGCTGATGCCCCCAGCCGACGAGCCGGCCCTCCCAGATGGGTGTGATTATGTGGTGGGTGTCGATGATTCGGGCTACGCCTATGATTCCCCAGACTTGGCTATCGAGGTCGGTCAGACAGTTTGCTGGATTTGGGAAGATGAGTCAATGGCTCATAATGTAGCTCAGATCGAGAACGAGGGAGATACCACAAGGATGCTAGGAGGCAAATACAGTGGAATGTCAATGACATCTGTCGATTACAGAGTCACATTCGACAAGGACCAGACCTTCCTTTACATCTGTGAGCCTCATGCTACGATGGACATGGTCGGTAAGGTAGTCGTTGGCACTGGAGTCATGGAAGTAGTCGATGAACCAGACGATGACACCGAAAGCAACAGTGTCCCAGGATTTACTGCAGGACTATCTGGAATGGCATTAGCCGCCGCTGTCATAATGTTCGGCGGAAGAAAGTCAGAGCTGTAGACGTAGAAAGCCCTTCACTGGGAGAAGACATCCGGCTTCCATGCCGTGATTCTCCCAGTGAAGGCACTAGTCATCACAGTTAGTGGACTGGCTAGGTACAACTTTCCCGGGCCAGACCTTCCTTGGAAGTTCCTGTTTATTGCCGATACAGTGACTTGTTCCGAGTCTTCACTAACCCCGGGTCCAGCGCCAATGCAAGCGCCACAGCCCGGATCAATAAGCTTCACCCCGGCTTCCTCGAAAGTCTTGGTCCATCCTCGCTCCTCAGAAAGATCCTTGACCGACTTCGATCCAAATTGAATGTAACAATCTACCCCATCAGCTACCCTTAGACCTGCTTCAAGAGCCGCTTCGCATACCATGGCGTAAAAGGAGAAATCATCGTCCTTACCCGCTGTACAGGAGCCAGCATATGCGATGTCTATACTCACATCACCGATTTCAGATATATAAGCGCCATTTGTCGGATCTGATGGGACCCCCTCATCAGGGTTTCCGGGGTGAGCTACCATTGGGCGAATCTCTGAGAGGTTAATTTCGTGAGTCCCCCCGTCATAATATGCACCTTCATCAGGAGATACAAACGAATTCCTAATCCCCTCTTCCGTAAGGTCCGGCCTTTTTTTCAACAACCAATCCACAGTCCTATCATCTGCCTCACAAATCCCTGTCTTTGCACTACATTCCGTTGCCATATTGCAAAGGGTCGCCCTTTCATCCATGGACAGACTGGCCAGACCAGGACCGCCGAACTCCATACTCCTGTCCAGGGTCTCAGAATTCGCTGCATACTTCCACAAGATATGCAATATCACGTCCTTTGCTGTACAACCAGGGTCCAATTCACCAATTAGCTCGAATCTTATACTCTCTGGGACATTCACGAATGAAAACTGATTATGTACAAGATTCGCATATTCGGTAGACCCAACTCCGTAAGCCAGAGCATTTGACGCTCCTCCCATACAGGTATGTGAGTCTGTGGCTTGTATGAAATCTCCAACATCTATGAATTCCTCTCTTGCTACCTGATGGCATATACCGGGACTAATCCCTCCTACAGCGGAATAGTCTCGGACCCCTGTGTGAACTTGAAAACTTACCTGCATATCTCTCAAGGTCTGGATTTTTCCCTCGAACCTGCTAAACCTATCAACTCCTGTCGCATATAGAAGATGATCCTCAAATACCGCAAATTTACTGGGATTAGGTAGTGAGTAATCGTCTCCATATTCCTCGGACAGGAAAGTATGGACCTGTGCCGTAGTGAACTCATGTGAGTACCCCCCATCGACTTGTGCGAGGACAGCGTCCCCGGGTTTCACGAATTGAGGCGACTCATCTCGACTCAGTAGTTTGGATGCAATCATCTTCTCAACCATATTCATCGGTCTTTCTTCACAAACATTGCTAGGTAACTCAATCTCACCTGACTTCAGCTTCTTGGCAAATGGTAAGATGCCACCACTTTCCAAAATGAGCCTACTAATTGGATCATATCCACTAGTGAACTCAGAAAGCGGAATACTCTCACCGTTTTGCAACCTTTCGAGCATTGAGTGATTGCCCATCAGCTGACCTAGATTCAAGTTATTCCTCTCATGAATTGGCGCGAATGACTCAGCGATTACTATTCGTATCCCCGACCACCTCTCGCACTGTGGAGCAGTCTCTCTACTAGATCCAGTGCCCTTCCTGTGACCTGAGACAATCACCTCGAACCCACCGTCTTTCAAGGCCCGTGACTCAAACACCCTCCTCCCTCCATGGAGAAGCCCAGCATACGCATTCTCAGCTATCTCCGAGGGTTCATGGTCGAAGCATACCCATGCAGGAGTCATTACATCTGTATTTATGTCGTCCAGTAAATCATCGACTGTCAAATCAGACATTTTCAGATTGAGGCCATTGTAGAGTTGCTCTCTGATTAGTTCCAAATCCTTGGTCAGGAACAATACTCTCTTTCCTGGCGTCAGACTGATATTTTCAGGAGGCCAGTCTTCGCTAATCTCATCACCCCTTATTCTTCCAGTGGTTCGCTCTATTTCACCGTTCTCGATAACACAGTCAATCGAGGGATAAGATTGGATGAACGGTAACAGAATCTCAGTTATGTTAAATTTAAATAATATACGCTTTCGGGAATTAATACCTTTCCCAAGGAAGGAGACTAAAAAATGGCTGATTATTTGGTTGAAGACACTGTAAAATGCAATGAATGTGGTAGCAGAAACCTGCTAAGAGATGAGACCCGTGGCGAGGTCTGCTGCGAGGACTGTGGAGTGGTTCTTGAGGACAAAGTAATTGATCAAGGCGCCGAATGGAGAGTTTTCAGCCCGGAACAAGGTGACCAAAGGGCAAGAACGGGTGCTCCGATGACTGTTATGCTCCACGACAAAGGACTGTCAACAGATATCGATTGGCAGAACAAAGACTACTCAGGAAAGTCAATTTCTAGCAGATACAGAAGCCAATTCTACAGAATGAGGAAGTGGCAGAAGCGGTCGAGGGTAAGTAACGCTACTGAGAGAAATCTAGCAATGGCACTGGCCGAGTTGGACAGGATGGCTAGTAGACTAGACCTCCCAAAGTCAATCAGAGAGGCCGCCGCTGTGAATTACAAGAAGGCTGTAGAAGCACGTCTCATCAGGGGGCGGTCAATCGAAGGAGTAGCAGCTGCTAGCTTGTATGCGGCCTGCAGACAGTGCAAGAACCCACGAACTCTTGATGAGATAGGCGAGGCCAGTCGAACAGGTAGGAAGGAGATAGGTCGGACCTACAGATTCATGGTCAGGGAGCTGAAGATGAAAATTCCTCCAACAAAGCCGGAGGATTATATCCCACGTTTCTGCTCCGGATTGGATCTCGATGCTGAAGTTCAGGCCAAGGCCTACGAATTAATCAGTGCCGCACAAGAAAAGGAGCTTACGAGTGGGAGGGGGCCAACAGGAATCGCCGCCTCGATCATATATATCGCAAGCGTCCTCTGTGGCAAGAGGAGAACACAGAGAGAGGTTGCGGAGGTTGCTGGTGTAACCGAGGTGACCATCAGGAACCGCTACAAGGAGCTTATACAGAATCTCAACATAGAGCTTGAGATATGAGGCCGTATGTCGAGAAGACAAGCTCAGGCTCTCATCTGGGAAAGTTGTGAACACTTAATCAGGGAATTCGTCGAGTCAGCCTTCCTGTCTTCGCCATTGCCAAACCCTCCATTGGAACTTCCAGACTTCCCAGCTATAGTCCCAAAAAGCTCAGAGGCATTGGTTGACCAGTCAATAGGAATCTATCTTATTGACAAAGCTGGTTTCAATCATCGATTAACAACCATCGTCAATGAGAGAGCTCCTGACCACGTCAAGAGGAACATAGACCCTGAAAGCGCAAAACAGAAGTGGATGTCAAGAAATGTGAACAGCATATCTGAAACCCTAATCTGTAGGATTTCAAGAGATTGGCTGTCAGCCTCTCTAGACGAGGACTCTCCGGATACTGACCGATGGTACATGGGAGTATCACTACTAATCGGACTGGCCATCAGTGGCTCAGAGGTTGCAAGGAAGGAAGGACCTCATCTGCTCAGCTCCATCGCAATGGCAAAGAAACCCGGAACGTGGTCAAGAAAGACCTCCGGGCCTCATCACATAGGATGGTCTCCTGTGGGTACTTTCGAATCCATAGATCCTCCCCATCCCTCAGGAGTGCTAGCCGCCTCAAATATTTTGGACACTTTGGCACGGGCCCCTCCCTCGTCATCACAGGTCCTTCCTTTTTGGTTGGAGGATCTGACTGTCAATAAGCAGTTGTGCGAACTCCTGGAGGTCCATAGAAGGTTACTGGATCTCTTGGATGAAGACCCGGGAAATTGTGAGCCTGTAGTCAGGGCTGCAATACAATTGCTATCCTGCAGTCCGTCGGAATCTTCTGAGATTCTCATCAAGGCATCTCGGCACGATAATGTGCAGACACGTAGAGAGACAGCCTCGTCTCTTCAGAGAATAGCATCCGATGATTTCAATCTGGCCCTCTCTCTAATGGATACCCTACTTGGGGATCCAGACTCAGATGTTAGGGTGATATCTGCCACCTACTTATCCTCAATAGGAAGGTCCGATGCTCGCTTATTCATCGAAAAGGCGAAACCTGTACTCGAGAGGGCTGAGGTTAGACTCACCAAGAGGATAGTGGACTCTGCTATTAGGGAGTACCTATCCTTGGACTCATTTGATAGAGCCGGGCTTCTCCCCTTGGCGTGGGCTTCATCCGACCAATCAACAAAGTCCAAGTTGGCTGGCTTAATTATTCAGCAATCAGAAGTAAATTATGAAGGATTCACAGACACATGTAGGAGATTCAAGGAAATCAGCTACGATACATTTAATGATCTTAAGTCATATATTCTAAGAAGGGACAGCTCAATGGAGGAGAAGCTTCCAGAGCTCCAAGATTAGGAACATCCGGTAGTAGCGCCACAGTCGTTACACTTCAGACAAGTGCCGTTCCGAACCATCTTACTACTCCCACAGTCACCACAGATATCACCGGTGAATCCCGCCTCCCTGGCCAGTCTGTATGCCCTTGCCTCAGCACTCTCGACTGGTGGGATTGAATCAAGAGTAAGCTGTACCTCCCTGGTTTCCCCACGGGTTCTCATTACCCCTTCATCGGTTATCTCTGGCTTTGATATAGTGAATGGGTCCAGGTCTTCTGCACCGACGTGTGCTAGATCCTCCCTACCGGCATACTCTATGGCAAGCTCTCTGAAGATCCAATCCACTAGGCTCGAGGCCATCTTGACTCTACCGCTTCCTCCTTCTACCATTCCACTAGGCTCAAATTTCTGGAACGTGAATACCTTGACGAAGGCCTCTAGTGGAACTCCGTGTTGAAGGCCAATTGAAACTGCAATCGCGAATTGATTCAGCATAGCCCTCCATGCGGCTCCCTCCTTCGAGGTAACCAGGATAATTTCACCTAGCCTGCCATCTGGATACTCTCCTGTAATCAACCTAACACTGTGTCCACCGATCCTCGCCTTGACGTTATCACCCTTCTTTTTGTCAGGAAGGGGCCGACGGGTGGCGATGTAATCTACGAATGACTTGGCTACAGGAATAGCCGCCTCTTCAGGAACAGGAAGCGCCTCAACCACCTTCTCTACCATTGCTGAGACAGCCTCATCCTCCTCTTCGTCTTCCAAGGATGTCGTGTCAACCAGCTGATTCATCAGGGGCTGGGATAGCTTCGAGCAGTCACGGTAGACTGCACAAGCCTTGATCATGGTCTCATGGCTTAGATCGTAGGCCGCTCTAATATCTTCCACAGTTGAGTCCGAAGGCATGTTGATGGTTTTTGATATGGCACCCGAAATGAATGGCTGAGATGCCGCCATCATCAAAACATGTGCTTTCCAGTCTATCGCTCTCTTACCATACTTTCCGCACGGCGTGGCACAGTCAAAGACGGGAAGATGCTCATCCTTTAATCCAGGAGATCCTTCTATGGTCCCCCTTCCGAAAACATAGTCGTTTGCCTCGTCAATTTCAGTTGGAGAAAAGCCGAGGTGATCTAGAACATCGAACCACGGGTCGTCACATTGCTCTTGAGACATGCCTAGAGATTCCTTGCAGAAGTCAGTACCTATTATGGATGGAGCGAAAGCCCCTTTGATACCGAAAACGTCTGCCATGCTCGAGTTTATGCTTGAGAGGACCTCCTTCGTGAATCCTAGCTCGTTGAGTCTGTCTGAAGTCAGATGTGGACAACCACTTAGGCTCATTGTTCCCATAATGTATTCCATTATCCCGTTGATTTTTGACTTGGAATATCCTAGTCTCTTCAATGCAGCGGGGACACCGTTGTTGATTATCCTCATCGAACCACCTCCTGCTAGAGTCTTGTATTGAATTAAGGAGAACTGTGGCTCGACTCCTGTCGTATCAGCTCCCATCACGAGCCCTATCGTACCTGTTGGTGCAATGACTGTTGTCTGAGCGTTTCTGTATCCATGCCCCTCGCCTTCCCTGAGTGCTCTATCCCATGCCTCTCTGGCAGCACCAAGCAAATCCTTCGGGCACTTCTTGGCGTTGATCCCCATAGGGGTCACTGTCAGCCCCTCGTACTCTTCATCAGGAGCATCATAAGCTGCCCTCTTGTGATTTCTAATCACCTTCAACATACTTTCTGAGTTTCTTTCATAATCGGGGAATGGCCCTAGGAAAGAGGCCATCTCAGCACTGGTAGCGTAGGACTCTCCACACATTATTGAGGTCAGCGCTCCACATATTGCATACCCCCTTTCATCATCATATGGGATTCCCATATGCATCAAAAGGGAGCCGATGTTACAGTAGCCAAGACCAAGAGTCCGGTAGTCATACGATCCCCTAGCAATCTCCTCCGATGGAAACTGGGCCATGAGTACGCTGATTTCCAAGGTTGCCGTCCAAAGCCTAACGCTGTGCTTGAAGTCCTCGATTTGAAACTGATGGGTGTCTAGATCGTAGTACTTCAGCAGATTTATACTAGCCAGATTACAAGCTGTATCGTCTAGGAACATGTATTCCGAGCAGGGGTTAGACCCGTTGATTCGACCCGACTCGGGGCAAGTGTGCCACTCATTGATGGTTGTGTCAAATTGCACACCAGGATCCGCGCAAGCCCAAGCAGTGTACGCGATTTTTTCCCAGAGCTCACCAGCATCTAGGGTCTTGCAGGCCTCTGGGCTCCTGCCCTCTGCAGCGGCCTTATCTAGCTCTGTCCTCCAGTGAAGATCCCAAGTACCTCCTTCCTTAACGGCGTCCATGAACGAATTTGGGACCCTAACCGAATTGTTGCTATTTTGTCCCGAGACAGTGACGTAGGCCTCACCCTGCCAATCTGTGTCGAAAACCTCGAAGTCAACACCTTTCCAGCCCTGTTTGGCCAAGTCAACTATTCTTTGGATGTGTGGTTGTGGAACGCAGTCTCGGATTGCCCTTATCATAGCCTTCTTCAGACTTGGGTTCTTGTTTTGGTCGAACCTGCTCTCACTGTCCCCACCATCCCAGATGGCCTCCATCAGTGAATTGGCATGCTTCTGCAGAATGTTACTACCAATTACTAGAGCAGACACCTTTTCCTCTTCACTACTCTTCCAATCGATATACTCCTCTATGTCAGGATGATCAAGGTCCAGAGTCACCATCTTGGCGGCTCTTCTGGTGGTCCCACCAGACTTGATGGCACCTGCGGCCCTGTCTCCTATTTTCAGGAACGAGAGCAGTCCAGACGAGCTCCCCCCTCCAGAGAGAGGCTCACCAGCTCCCCTAATCTTCGAGAAGTTGGAACCAGTTCCTGAACCATACTTGAACAACAAAGCCTCCCTATTCCATAGGCCCATGATAGAGTCCCTTCCTCCTACCAATGAATCACCAACGGATTGGATGAAGCATGCATGTGGCTGGGGGTGTTCGTAGGCATTGACAGAGTACTCCAGTTCGCCAGTCAGAGGGTCGATGTATGTGTGTCCCTGAGCAGGGCCTTCTATCCCATAGGCCCAGAAGAGACCTGTATTGAACCACTGTGGGCTGTTCGGTGCAGAACGCTGGCTTGCTACAAGATAGCACATCTCATCGAAATAAGACCTGGCGTCTGCCTCGCTCGCGAAGTAACCATGCTTCCATCCCCAATAGGTCCATGTCCCTGCTAGCCTCCTGAAAACCTCTCTTCCATCTCTCTCTCCAGTGAATCTCTCTTCAGCTTTGAGTGACTCCAGCTTCTCGTGATCGGGCTCACTCCTCTGTAGCCATACCGGGATCCCCTCTTCAGCCACTTTTCGTAGGTGAGTAGGGACTCCAGCTTTCCTCAGATATTTCTGAGCAAGTACCTTCCCAGGGACTCCGGAGTATCCGGAAGGTAGCTTGACCCCAGTAATCGAATCTGCCATTGAACCATCGGGATTTCGTATTTCTGCATCCATTTCAATCCAATCGAACTTTTCGAAGGGATCCTCGCCAGCTGATGTGAATCGACGCTCAATTACCAAGCCTTCCTCAGCCTTTCCTTCATTTTTTGTCCCCTTAATTTTCTGTTGCATTCTCTCAATCCTCCCGTTCTCCAGCTCTCTCCATGTACGTCCCGTGGCGCAAGGGATTCCGTCTTCCGGATGGGGGGTGTTTAATGATTGGTATAGCCAATCACGCTGAAGACGCAGAATCAGAATTAATTCTAACTCTGGAAAGA
>DANW01000043.1 GCA_002501605.1 Euryarchaeota archaeon UBA28 | reverse complement strand
TGTTGCTTTGTGGTTGAGGCGTATCAGGTGCCTGATCGGAAGGGCCCTTTAGTACGAGAGGAACGAGGGCTCGGAGCCACTAGTTTACCAGTTGTCTGACAAGGCAATGCTGGGTAGCCACGCTCCATGCGGATAAGAGCTGAAAGCATCTAAGCTCGAAGTCGCCCGAAAGACGAGGCACCTCAGGGGACTCGTAAAAGACGAGATTGATAGACAGCGGGTGTAAGTACCGAGGTTTCGACCGAGGTATTCAGCCCAGCTGCACTAATCCCCCGAGCATCAAGAATTCACATATTGAGCCCTGTGTGGGCCTCTGTTCAATCAAGCATATCAATTCACACATTCGAAAGAAAGTTGAGCACGACCATAGCGGAGGGGTAATACCCGGTCCCATATCGAACCCGGAAGTCAAGACCTCCTGCGTCGACTCCTGTACTGTGGTGCGAGAGCCCACGGGAACGATCGTCGTTGTGCCTTCTTTCTTTCGAACATCGCTCGCGATGTTCAAATCCCCGCACAAGTACTTATTCAAATACGTCCCAATGAGGGAGAACAGAGGGGAAACAGTATGGGAATTTCTTCTGGCGACATCTTGGGACACAGTCAAGTAGGTGTCTATTTATCTATTATCGGTGACGTTCTTTTTCTACCAAAGTCACTGGACAATGAAGCTATAGAAGAAATCCAAACTGCATTCGAAATTGAAACCCACCCATTCATGGTTGGAGGCTCATCTTTGATTGGTAGTCTGCTGAAAGGAAATAGTAAGGGTATAGCAGTCGCAGACATTGCAACTGAGGAAGATCTGGACGAATTAACTAGCTTCGGAGATGTAGTGGTCATGCAAAGTGGCGTAAATGCAGCAGGAAACCTTGTTGAATGCAATGAAGTAGGCGCAGTCGTTAGTCCCGTAGTTCCCCCTGGGGCCGACGGTGCTGATATGATTGGGGAGGTACTCAGGGTGAAGGTAGTTAGAAGCAAGGTCGCAGGGCATGATACGGTTGGAAGCATGCTGGTAGCAAACTCAAATGGTGCCTTGGCCCATCCAGATATTACTTCAGAAGAGGCTAAAATCATAGAAGGTACTTTGGGAGTTCCACTGATGGTGGGAACGGTCAGCTTTGGTTCGCCCTTCGTTGGCTCGGGTTGTGCTGCTAGCGATTCACACGCAATGGTAGGTACTGGATCAACCGGTCCAGAAATGAATAGAATCGAGGATGCATTGGGTCTGATATAGTCTCAGATGGCAGTGGGGGCTACATGATCGTCCCCTTTTCCATCAGATTCCCTGACTCTATTCCACACTGACCTCATCAATTTATCATGATGCTTTTCACAGTAGCCAAACCTCTTGTATGCTTCCCTAAATGAGTATGCTTTGTTACCTGTGCTTACAAGGAAGCCATCTGGCGACAATCTACTTATGATGAAGCTCCCCTCAGTACATCCTGGATAGTCGCACTTAGACACATCTAACGCTAAGGGTATCTATTATTGAAATCTCTCTAAGACTCCCCAATATTCTGAGGTTCGATTACCAATAAAGGAGAGTTTGCCTCTATACTATCGCCTGGCTCGCAACCCATCTGTGTTATCAGGCCAGATATGGGTGCCTGAATTTCATTTTGCATCTTCATCGCCTCTAAGACCAATACCACATCCCCCTCCGAAACTAAATTTCCATTTTCAACAGAAACAGATACTATTTTTCCCGGGATCGGGGATGAAACAACTCCTGATTTAACTGATTTTCTTGCTCCCTTACGCTTCCTAGGTTTTTTTTGTCTGGCAGTACCATCAGTCTTGACTAAGAACTCATTTCCATCTACAATTACTCTCCAGACATCTCCATCATTCAATAGATGCACTTCAAACTCCTCTTCATCGATGATTATTTTCCTCTTGGTTGTCATTTAATCACCTTGAAGAACTTCGCTTTGACTTGAAATTGGAAAGACTCCTCCTGCCTATTGCAACTCTTCGATGATCAACAGACCATTCGCTACCTGGATTCCTTTGAGCAGAAGCTTGGAGATAGTCGCCTGTTGACTCTTCCAGAATTACTGCCATCATAGCAACTACCTTCAATTTTAGTAGATTTTCACTATCCATGTTTAATCACCTAAAGTGGAATATTGCCATGCTTCCTAGCTGGCCTAACCTCTTCCTTTTCCAGTAGTGCTCCCAGTGCTTTAATCATAACAGTCCTGGTTTCACTTGGTTGAATGACATCATCCAAATAGCCCAGTGAAGCAGCACGGTAGGGGTTTGCGAAAGTCTCAACATAATCATCTACCAACCTCTCTCTTTCTTGTGAGGGGTTGCCCGAAGAAGCGATTCTCCTTCTGTGAATTATTTGCACTGCGCCCTCGGCCCCCATTACCGCTAATTGTGCAGATGGCCACGCGACATTATAGTCTCCTCTGATGTGTTTCGATGACATCACATCATATGCTCCCCCGTAAGCCTTTCTTGTGATCACAGTTAGCTTCGGCACAGTCGCCTCGGCATATGCATACAGTAGCTTAGCACCGTGACGAATTATTCCGCCCCATTCCTGACTAGCGCCCGGAAGGAATCCTGGGACGTCTACATATGTAAGAATTGGAATATTGAAAGAGTCACAGAACCTAACAAATCTCGCTGCTTTTACAGATGCATCAATATCTAGACAACCTGCTAGAAATAACGGTTGGTTTGCGACAACTCCAACAGTATGGCCTCCAAGTCTAGCAAATCCGACTACGATATTACGGGCAAATTCTGCTTGTACCTCAAGGAATGCACCGTCATCTACCGTTTCTTCGATTGCTCTCACTATGTCATATGGCTCCTTCGGATTCGTTGGAACTAAATCCTGCAAGGAGTCGCACGATCTATCAACCGGGTCATTTGTAGGTAGAACTGGGGCTCTTTGTAGGTTATTGAGGGGGAGCATTTCGACTAAATCTCTAACCAGATCAAGTGCCGACTCATCGTCACTGGCCGTGAAATGAGTAACTCCAGACTTCGTAGCGTGTGTCGCGGAGCCACCTAAATCTTCGAATGAAACCTCTTCATTGGTTACCGTTTTAATGACCTCCGGACCAGTTATGAACATGTGTGATGTTTGGTCCACCATTATTACGAAGTCCGTGATTGCAGGCGAGTATACAGCCCCTCCCGCGCATGGTCCCATAATTACAGAAATCTGGGGGATGACTCCACTTGCTCTGACATTTCTAAAGAATATCTCAGCATATGATCCCAGACTGGCAACTCCTTCCTGAATTCTCGCTCCTCCACTATCGTTCAATCCAATGACTGGGGAACCAGTTTTTAGAGCCATATCAAGTACCTTGCATATCTTTAATCCATGCATTTCTCCCAATGAACCGCCATATACTGTGAAATCCTGCGCGAAGCAGTATACGGTCCTCCCACCAATTGTGCCATGGCCACAAACGACCCCATCTCCTGGAATTACATTCCTATCCATGTCAAAGTCCCTGCATCTATGCTCAACTAGTGGGTCTATCTCCATGAAGGAATCATCATCAAGAAGTAACTCAATCCTCTCTCTAGCTGTTAATTTGCCCTTTGAATGCTGTGCTGAGACTCTTGCCTGACCCCCTCCGGCTACAGCTTGAGCCTTACGTCGGCGAAGCTCACTAACTCGTGCATCTTCCGCACCCATGCCCCTCCATCCGTCGGGACCTCAATATGCATTCCTGATGATATCCCCCAAATTTGCGTCTGCGGTTGTTTCAAGGAGGGCAACCGACTCGCGAACTTCGAAGTATGAAGATCGTAATGGCGAAACCAGGTCTCGATGGGCATGATAGGGGTGCAAAGGTCATCGCTAGGGCCCTGAGGGACGGGGGTCATGAGGTTGTATATACCGGGCTAAGAAGGACTCCGGAGGAAATATCAAGAATTGTTATGGATGAAGACGCAACCGCTCTGGGATTATCTACTCTTTCAGGTGCTCATGACGTCCTAGTGCCTCGAATATGCGAGCTATTGAGAGAATCTGGGATGGGACATGTCATGGTTTTTCTTGGGGGGATAATTCCCGAGAGGGATCATGGAAAGATGTTCTTGGAGGGAGTTCGAGCTATTTTTGGTCCCGGCTCAAAGACCGAAGATATACTAGCTTTTTTGGAAAAATCTGAGTCTAGAATAGAAAAAAATCTACCGATTGGAGTCTTTAACGATGATGGGTGGCATTGGAATTGACCTGGAAAGAAAAACTCCTACAATCGGCCTTGGAAGGTAGTAGGAGGGACCTCTCGAGACTACTTACCATGATTGAGAAGGGAGAGGAACTAGCGATGTCCAAAGGAGAAGAAAATCACGACTACATGATTTTGGGTATTACTGGCCCTCCAGGAGTTGGAAAATCTACGTTAGTCGGGAGAATAATCAGCTACTGGAAGGATAGGGGAAAGAAAGTAGCCGTACTAGCAATAGATCCATCCTCCCCTCGTACAGGGGGTGCACTTCTCGGAGACAGGGTGAGGATGGATTCGGCTAACTCAGGCGAAGGGGTTTTTGTTAGGTCACTATCGACACGTGGAAATCCTGGGGGAATTTCCGCATCCTTGATGGCTATGTCAAAATTATTAGCATCTTGTGGCTGGGAGAAAATCATTATCGAGACCGTTGGATCCGGGCAGTCAGAAATCAAAATTGTAGCATTCGCGGATAAAATCGTTCTAGTGGATGGACCAGATAGAGGAGACATAATACAGGCTGAGAAGGCTGGAATCATTGAACTCGCAGATTTGGTAGTAGTGAATAAATCAGATGTGCCCAGCGCACTAAAGGTAGCTGAAAATATTAGGTCAGCATTCTCTTTTAGCAATGAAAACGACTCACCTGAAGTATTACTGGTATCTGCCGAGAGGAACGATGGAATCGAAGAGATGATGCAGCTGATTCAGAGCTCCGAGTCGCCACTGTGGAGGAGTAGGATAAAAATTAGAGAGAGGCTCCTATCTTTGTGGGACCACCGCTTGATGTCGTCCCCGATGCTAAATCAAGTCATAGATGATATTGAGACCGGAAGTATTTCACTTGAAGACGGTTTGGATATTCTATCTGGGTGGAAAAATGAGTGATGTGCTAGAGGACTTCGAAACAGATCATGTAAAACACTCAATCGGAGGGTTTGGAGGGCACGCTCTAAGAAGGGCCACTCATATGATTATGGCCTTTATTCCCCTGATTTACTATTCTAGGGGCCAAGACTTGGCAGACTACGTAGGATTGAATCCTGAGCAGTTGGTAAGCTTGATTGTAATTGCCATCTTATTCCTTGAAGTATTGAGACTGAAGCTCGGTATTGTGATAATAGGGCAAAGGGAATACGAGGCAAATCAAATCTCAGCTTTAGCATGGGGAGGTTTTGCAGTTGCATTAGCATTATTGATTTCTCCTGATGACGGTAAAACCGGTTTGAATGCAGGACTATATGGGATTCCAATAATATTTGGTCTAACTTTTGTTGACCCCATAATGGGCGAAATTAAGAGAAAGAAACAGAATCTAAAAATGGCAATTTACGTTGGATTATTGACATCATATGCAGTATGGATTGGATGTCATTTCTGGATTGGAACTCCTATCCTAGCATCACTATTATTGGCCCCTCTAACCGTTGCCGGAGAAGTTCCAAAACTAAGGTACATTGATGACAATGCAACAATGGTTCTATTCCCCCTTTCTGCACTGGTCATCTTACTCCCATTCCTGTGAGGAAAGGATGAATTCGGGTTATGTTTACAT
>DANW01000033.1:3905-13247 GCA_002501605.1 Euryarchaeota archaeon UBA28 | reverse complement strand
TTGTCCCCCACGCCGTCTCCATCCGTATCTTCCCATTCAGTCTCATCGGCAGGGAACTCGTCAGCGTTATTCCCGACCCCATCCTCATCACTGTCAGTCCACTCGTTTGAATCGAAAGGAAAATCATCGTCTACATCGTTAACACCATCAGAGTCATCATCATCATCCAGAGGATCACATACCATATCTTCATCGAAATCATCTGGGACCTGACTGGTATCAAGGGGACTACTTACTCCGCACTGTTCTTCGTCACTGTCGGTCCATCCGTCGTTATCGTCATCCATGTCCGCGTTATCTCCGATGCCGTCTCTATCATTATCTGAGTTCTCAGTTGAATCGAGAGGAAACGAGTCTTCGGCATCCGTCCACCCGTCGTTATCATCGTCGAAATCCTCATTGTTGCCTATACCATCTCCATCAGTGTCCCACCACTCCTGGAAATCGTACGGAAAAACGTCTTCAGAATCAAGCCAACCGTCGTTATCGTCATCGGAATCCGAGTTATCCCCCGTGCCGTCCGAGTCGTAGTCTGACCATTCAGAGGCATCGTCAGGGAAAGCATCCGAATTATCTCCCACCCCGTCACCGTCTGTGTCGTACCACTCACTGGAATCCAGGGGGAACATGTCCGAGTTGTCCCCATATCCATCCCCATCTGTATCATTCCATTCGTATGGGTTGTAGATGAAAACATCCGAATCATCTCTGTAACCGTCTCCATCGGAGTCCCTGACAAAGCCTGAGAGCCCCCAATCCAGTATCTGATCAGCCCAACCAGGATTATTCAAAGGGGGAACGTGACCAGCGTCGTTAATTCTCCAGTGAGAAACCCTGTTTCCAGATTCGCAATTCAAGAACTCAAACTCATCTGTATCATCCAATCCATCATCACCCGAGATGTCACGGGACCCTAGGTAAGTCCAGCTCTGGTCACATCCAGACCTCATCGCCCAGTTCTCTACAGTCTCATTCGACGAGGGGTATTCATTCCCTAGGATTGACCCGCCCTCATACCATATGACAGAATCTGCGGTGGAGTGAACGTGAAGGATATCCGGCCTCCCAGTGTCTGGACACATGCTGAAGTCATCCCATGTCACGCCGTTGAGCGCAACAATGGAACGAATCGTCCCACCAGCCTCACATGCCATCCTATGACTCATGAATCCACCATTCGATAGTCCGGTGATTAGGATTCCATCAGGATCAGCACCATAGTTTTGGATTGCATCGTCGATCATTCCAAGTAGATAGTCCACATCATTGATTTCGCCACTGAACAAACAGCATGAGTCGGTTGCATTCCATCGCCTTTGCCCCAACCAATTCTGTGTTCCATCAGGATAGAGAAGAAGATGCTCGTTCTCATGTATGCTATCGAACAGATGCATGTACTCCGCATTGCTCTGGCCATTACCGCTGAAGCCATGGAGCGAAACGACGAGAGGAAGTGGCTTGGAATAGTCATGACCACCGGGCATTCTCAGTTGCGTGTATCTTCCTTCATAACCCACCGTCACGTATGTATGCTCATCAGTGTAGTTTGTTGGTCCAAAACCTTCATTTGAGCTAGAAAAATGCCTTTCTGCCCCAAGGCTATCGTAGGCTGGTAAGTATGAGTATGACAGCGATACTAGGGAAAACAATACGGCCATGACAACGACAGAGCCCCTTCCTACCATGCTCCCAGAGTACCATCGATGAATATCAAATTGCCTTCTTCAAGGATTTTCCGTGAAACGCTACTTCAAAACCCCAGCTACCTTCAAACTATCATGCGACTAGCATCCGCGCTTGTGCTAACCGCACTCATTGTCATATCCCCCGTGTACTCAGCCGATCAGTATCAGATTTCAGGTAAGGCCACTTACTCAGATGGAGCTTCGGTGATTTTTGAAGAGGTTGAAATTCAATGTGAGGAGAATCAGTACGACTGCCACGAGTTCAGAGGCGTATCCGATAGAACCGATGCATATGGATACTATCAGATCTCAATCAACATAGACGATTCCTACGATGGGGCGGAGCTGATCCTCATTCTTCTGAACGAGAATACCAGTCACATCATAGACATTTCAGAGATGGAACAGTCTCCCAGTGGGACAGTCAGGGAAGATATCAACCTCAGGCAATCTAGCCCGAAGCCACCCGTATTCTCAGGTATTGGATGTGGAATCCTGGTACTCTCTCTGGCTTTCGCAGTCATTCTAGTGAGGACCGCTAGGAGACTCTCCACTCCCGAGGGGAGAATGGAGTTCGTCGGTTACAAGGCCCCGATTACGGTTGACTGCCCTGATTGTGATTACAAGGTTGAGCAACATCTTCTGATTAGACACCTTATCGTAGACCACGACTATGACGCCTTCGATGCCGGAGAGCTCGCCGGAGAGGTATTCCGTGGCACGTGGTCTCCTTCCGAAGAACAGATAGATGGTGCAGAGGACAGGATTTGAACCTGCGAAGCACTACGCACTGGGACCTCATCCCAGCCCCTTTGACCACTCGGGTACCTCTGCCTTTTGCTCAAGGACAAGCCATTCGTATTTCAGGGGCTCGGATAGAGGCGAGGCTGTACTCCGTGGACGTTTTTTGTAATTATTACAGTATAACCACTCTGTCATTGGGCGAGACTCGGGCCTCGTCCAACACGCGAGCATACCATCTCGACCATCCAGGATTCCTCTTCTCTGAGATTCTAGAAAACTCTTCGTTCAGGAAGCACTCCCTGATGGTTGCACACGGTGCAGCGGGCGTAGTTATTTCGATACGAGCCCTACCAATCTGCATAATCTTTCCAGGACCAATCTCGCCCCAGTCCAGGCCACCTATGGTAATATTCTCCCCAGATGAGCCCGGGCCAATTGGATGCCCCTCACTTTGGAGACTTCTGATTATCTCTGATGAGTAAATGCTGACCGCTCTGTCGGGCCCGCCATGGTACCTGAGGTCATTCTGCTTATCACCTTCGACCCCACCGGATCTAATCATCGCCCCTTCCACTGGATGTTTTGGTACCCCACCTTCAGGATTTACGTTCACCGACTCTACAAAACCGCTACTCATTCACTCTTCCTCCGTAGTGCGCCCGAGGCTCTCAAACTCCACGACTAGGTTTCCGATTAGAAGGGCGCCGGCTCCAACAAAGAACCAGAATCCGACTTCATCATAACCCATCGCTAAGCTGGCTATGCCAGCCCAGACAGGCTCGAAGGCGTAGATTATTGCCGCCCTTATTGGCGGCAAATCCCTCTGGAAGATATTCAGAACCAGTAGCGCTACCAAGGAACCTAGCGCCGCACATAGAAATAGAGGAATGAAGAAATCCAATGTCAGCAATAGCTCTTGGAAGTCAACGAGTATCGATATTCCTTCGGAACGAATTGGAAGTAGTACAAGCATTATCGCTCCAAGAATCATTATGGTCGCCATCATCGGTCCTGTAACCTCAATAGGATCATTTTCTTTGGTAATTCTATCAGTCGCAATAATATGCGCTCCGAACATGTAGGCACTGAAAATCGTCAGAAACTCTCCAAAACCAAGAGAAACCTGAGGAGGCCCACCTATCCACCCAGCACCAAAAGTCGCCAATAAAACACCCATTACAGTGGACTTGGTCATGCTCTGCCTCCCCAATACTATGGCGATTAGGGCGGTGAAGACGACATACAGGCTAGTTAGAAAAGCAGAAACACCAGGAGTTACAGTGGTGATTCCAATGTTCTGACTGAGGTATCCCGCAGATAGGATCAGCCCGAGCCAAGCCCCCCCTCGTACTGAATCAGGATTAGAAAAACCAGCTCTAGCTTTGGGAAGCAAAGCTAGAGTTAGGATTGTTGCGATCACAAATCTGGCAGAGAAGAAGAGAAAGGCAACCCAGTTCGCTTCAACATCAGGAACTGCACTCTCAGCGGCCTCGATTCCCTGTTTCATCCATATGAATGTCATCCCCCAAACAAATGAGATTGCGAAGATTGCCATGGCGGCCCGTCTTTCCTTCGACACGAACAATCGGGAACACAGTCGCATATGGCCTAATCGGTAACTTGAATTGAAGTGCACGAACCTTTCGGGCTGGTACATGGGGCACGAATGGACGAATCTCTCCTACGCGAACGTAGCTACAACTTCCGCAGTAGCACACAAGGCATCCAGGAACTGGGAGGACTCGCTAGCTAGCGGAGGAGCAGCCGAATTTGATGCCGATGCGGAGAAATCAGGTATGATGCCACTCAGAGAGGCGGCGGCAAAACTCCTTTCTTGCCATCTATCAGATATTTTCTGCGGATCCAGCGCCACTGCTATGATGAGCTCGGTTGCATGGGCTGTTATGCCTTCCAAGGGCCAGAATATCGTTTCATCTAGGGCAGCGTTCCCTTCTACTGTTTACCCATGGTCCAGAGTTGCCCATGAAACAGGCGCAGAAGTTAGACTGGCCCCTTATGATGAAAATCACTATACTGACCCCATGGACATTTTTGGGCTAATCGACGATGATACATCCGTAGTTGTTATTTCCCATGTCGAGTATGCAAACGGACAGAGATACAATTTGAGAGAGTTCTCCGATGTAGCCCACTCAGTAGGGGCCATACTTGTGGTAGATGCAACCCAATCAATGGGCATGGTACCCATAGATGCAGTAGCATCAGGAGCTGATGTCATCATATCATCTGGCTACAAGTGGCTAAGAGGGACTTATGGGGCATCAGTCGGCTACCTCTCCCCTGAGGCCAAAAAACTGGTTCCGGGGATAGTCGGTTTCAGGAGTAATGAGGATATTTGGGACATGAGGTCTGATAGGATGAATCTACCCGAAGACGCTAGTAGATTTGAGTTCACGACCCTACACTTTGGAGCATTAAGGGGTTTGGCAGCGTCGATTGAGGAGATGCTAGAAATTGGTATTGAAAAAATCTGGGAGCACGACCTCTCCCTATCTGGCATGGTTGTCCAACTCGCCAATGCAAGGGGGTTAGTGGTCACCTCTCCAACGGATGATGATCAGAGGAGCGCCATTGTGAGCATACGCCCCCCTCCAGAACACCACAGTGCAGAGATAGTTAGGAGACTCCAAGACGAATTTGGAATTTTAGTTACTGATAGATCAGGGATGATCAGGGTGTCCCCCCATATTGACAATGATCATAGCCAGATCGAGTTCTTGTTCACATCCCTTGACACAATACTGGCTAAGTAGCCAGTTAGAACTTAACATAACGACCCCCTACGCAACGCCATGGCAAACCCAGTCGTAGTGGTGGGAATGCACAGAAGTGGTACGAGCCTTGTCTCCAGAATTCTAGATGATTGCGGGGTTATGATGGGTAAGGACCTCCAGGAGGATCACGAGTCATTATTCTTCATCAGTCTCAATGAGTGGATATATGAGAACGCAGGAGCGAGCTGGGAGAGGCCCGGGGCCCTCTCTGAACTAACCAACCTTCCAGTCGCCATGGAAGCCATAGAGGAATACGTCCGCAAGAGGCTTTCGAGCAGATCCAGCAGAAGATACTCGGGCAAGTCTCTGAAGAATGGCCTCTTCGACATGGAAGAAAGGTGGGGTTGGAAGGACCCTAGAAATGGCCCCTCACTTCCGCTCTGGAGGTCTATTTGGCCTGATATGAAAGTCATACATGTAATCAGGCATGGCGTTGACGTCGCCGCCAGTCTCAAGATGAGAAACTCCGTCCATTGGGAGGGCGATGTCAGCAGGTTCAAGAAGTGGCTTCCTACATATTCTTGGAGATCCAGCAAGTCCCCCATAATGAGGGGTCAAAGGTCCTCGACTATGGAAGGGGCCCTCAGCTTCTGGTCCGAGCAGTTAGAGATGGAGTCTGAGATTCTTGCCTCCATAGAAGACAAGCATGTCGTGAGGTACGAGGAGCTATTGTCGTCACCAAGAGACTCAATCACTAAGATACTGGAATATGTTTCCATCGAGCCAAATGAGGAAAGGCTCTCTTCAATTGAAGAAACAATAAACCCATCCAGGGCCTTCGCCTTCATGAACGACCCCGAGTTGCTCGAATTCGCCGAGAAGAATGCGGAAACCCTAGAGAAGCACGGTTACTGACCGTGATGAGAATACTGCTATAACTCAAAGGTCTCACAAACGCCTGATTAAATGCACATTCTGGTCATGTCGAGGTCTACCTTATCCCATGGGTTTGGAGGATTTGAGAGACAGTGCGAAGACCTATGTGAGGGCTTTGTCAGGGCAGGACACAAGGTCACCGTACTAACTACATCAAGGCAAGACGGGGTGGAGGAAGAGGAAAGATCGGGCTATACGGTCAAATTCCTTTCTCCCTCGACGCCAATGAAACTGTCGAGAAAATGGTTCAACAGAGCACTAGCCGAGGTACGCAAGATCCACAGAGACGATCCAATCGATGTCATTCACAGCAATGAGTTCGCAGCCAAGGGTGCGATGGGTTGGGCAAAGAAAAACGGTATTCCAATCGTGGTTGTATGTCATGGCTCACTGAGAACCGAGCTCCTCTCATTCTTGTCGGCCGCCGACATGAGGCCAAGGTACTGGCACTGGCTAATCCTCACGCCACTTCATTTGCTTAGGAGGTGCCTATTATGGGAGATGCCTATGAGGTGGTCCGCCAAATCCATCGTGCTTGTATCACCAACCCTCTCAAAAGACTTCAAACTGTTCTCAAAGGGCAAGGTCAAGGTCATCGAGAACGGCATCGCTCTTCCAGAGAATTCCAGTGAAGGATCGACTGGAGAGGAGATACGACTTCTCTGTACAGGTAGAGCGGACAAGCAGAAGGGCTTCCAGACAGCAATAAGAGCCGTAGCAGAGATAGACGACATGCCACTACATCTGGATATTATTGGGACAGGCCCTTATTTCGATGATTTGAAGAGAATATCCAGAGGCCTGGGAACCGATGAAAGGGTTACTTTCCACGGAAGAGTCACTGATGACGAACTGAGTATAGCTTACTCATCCGCTGACATTTACCTAATACCGACAACCAGGTACGAGGGGCTTCCGCTAGCTCTGCTGGAGGCTATGGCGCATGGAATACCTACGATTTCATCGGAGATAGGGGGTAACTCCGACGTCATTACTCACAATCATGATGGTATTTTCATAAAACCGGGTAATCTATCTGAGCTAATCTCGGCGATTCGTAGGCTTGGTAATGATCAACAGGAGAGGAGAAGAATCTCCAAGGCCGCTAGAGCTACGACCGAGAGAAGGTTCGACAAGGAGCGTATGATTGATGAGACCTTGCAGACTCTGGAGTCTTTGACTAATATTTCGTAGTGCCTCCGCTTAGTTGAATAATACACGACCACTCGAACCTTCTATGGTGGATGTAGCTTCCATGATACTCGGTGACTTCCAGGACTCACTAGTCGATGTATTCGGGTCTTCCTTTGGCTGGGCGATTGGGCACCTCATCGTCCTCTCCATACTTACTTTGGTAATCCTATCAATCCGCAACAGGGATCACATAATCACTGAGTCAGGTTACGGTAGTCGTAGTTTCGCTCAGGCACTCGCAGTCGTTGGAATGACAGGCGCTCAGTACGTGGTTTACACCGGAAACTTGGGATTTCCTTCCACCACGTCCCTTATTTTGGGTTTCTTTGGTGCATTGTCCGCTCTCTGGATGATAAATGTCCTAGAGTAATCAGTCTTCCTCCCACTCCTCATCGTAGGATCTCGACCTCCTCCTGAGGACCAAGATCAAGGACAGTAGGAGTACTAGTCCTCCCACTCCCCCGCCCACTAGCTCCTTATTATCCATCAGGAGGTCGCTTACCGAGCTATTTGAGTCTAGACCAATCGAGCCCAAGGAAAGCCCCTGAGGCTCTATATCTACTCCCAAGGATGGGTAATTGGTGTTACATGAGGAAGGTGGGCTCGAGCCAAAACTATCCCCATCTCCATCATCATCGATGAGTACGACGCATCCACTCCAGGGGTTCGCCAGGTTGGAGGGTGTAGCAATCTGGAACTGGCAGTTCCCCCCTCCCCCGGTCGCTTGAACTTGGAATTCACAAGGCGCACTCTGATCCTCGAACCCCGATGGCCAAATTGAGGACATAGCCCCCTCCTCAATCATCACCAAGCTGTAACCGATCGAGAACTCAGCATTAGCCCCGCAGACGAAAGAAGTGGCGAAGACTACAGGATCACCTGCCTCTATTACCCCTCCACCTTGCCCCATCATGACTTCGCAGGAACCGTATTTCATAACCTCAAAGCTAACTGAGTCTTCCTCCGTTGAGGTGATAGCCGCAACATCGATACCATTTGCTTCGGTAACCTTAGCGGTTACGTTGGCACTGTAAGTGCCAGCTGCAAAGAGCTCAGGCACTCTAATCATAACCTGGATATCCATCTCTTGGCCAGCTCCTATCGTCACAGCCTGAGGAGCAGCAAACTGAAAATCCGACTCCTCAGATTCAGTACCTATCTCTACAGATTCGCTATGTATCGATGGATTCTCGAGTGTGCAGTAAACAATAGTGGTTCTAGTGGCTCCTGGCCACACCTCAACAGGCCCTGGATCATCACAGGTTATCTCGACCGATGGAAGTATCCCAATCTGGGCCGATGAAATGGGTCCCATTGACATCATCAAGAACAGAGAGACCAACATCGCGTAGACCGGGGTCCTCCGACTCATGCGTCCAACTACCCCCTCTAGCGAATAGATATTATCACATATTGGATGAAAAAATCCATGAATCACCCTCAAAGGTTTCTTGGCAGGCTCTTGTTTCGGGAGTGACATGAGCGACGGGGCTGGCAAACCTCCAGTGGTAATAGTCAAGGAGCAAACCAACGTCACCAGTGGTACTGATGTACAAGAGAAGCTGATTTCAGCATCTGACGTATTCGCCAACCTACTCAAGCCCACATTCGGCCCCAAGGGATTAGACAAGATGATGTACAAGACAGATGGTAACACTGCAGTTACCAACGATGGCGCGAAGATAGTATCAGAGTTGTTGGTAAAGCACCCTGCGGCTAAGATGCTCGTATCCATGTGCCAATCTCAGGAGGAAGCATGCGGCGATGGAGTCACCACAACGATGTTACTATGCGGGGCACTCCTTCAGGAGTCCCAAACACTCCTTAGGAAGGGACTACATCCACTCACGATAATCGGGGGCTACAGGAAATCCATGACTTCAGCTATCTCGATGCTGGATGATATCGCTACCCCACTCAGTGATGGAAGACTGTTAGGTGTGGCCGAGACGGCAATGATAGGAAAAGGAGCCGAAGCCTCTCTGGAACTACTGTCTCGAATAGTTGTCAAGACACTCAAAATAACCTCAGAAAATACCGACTATCCA
>DANW01000033.1:1604-3507 GCA_002501605.1 Euryarchaeota archaeon UBA28 | reverse complement strand
GTGGAGTGGCTCTCAGAAGAAGGATACCTCTCGATGGACTGCCCAACGATATCAGAGATGCAAAGATTGCGATAGTAGGGGGAGATCTGAAGATAAGGTCCATGACCAGAGATGCGCAAATTAAGATAGCCTCTCCCGAACAGCTAGACTCTTTCGTCGATGCCGAAAGAGAAAGGAAGGAGCATATCGCCAATGCAATACTGGGCACTGGGGCGAGTGTGGTACTCTGTGGTGGAGAAGTAGACAAGGACGTCCTACATTCTCTGGCTGATAGGGGGGTGGTTGTAATATCAGAGCTTGATGAGATGGATCTTAGGAATGCGGCGGAGGCGACCTCATCCACTATAATCGACTCAATAATGGATGCTTCTGCGGATAATCTGGGGTCTTTCGGCTCCTTTCTCTGGGAGAGGAATGAGTCCACTGAAATGGTAGAGGACATAATCAGGATAGATGACTGCCCGTCTCCAGCATTAGTCACAATAGAGGTAGGAGGTGACGGGAAGGAGGCTACTGAAGAAGCCATCAGAGGAATTCACGACTCTCTTAGGGCTACATCTCTGGCCATGGCGGAAAAGGAGGTTCTCCCAGGGGGCGGGGCATCTCATTCTATGATAGCTCACCATGTGAGGACCGAGATGGAGTCTGAGCCCGGAAGGGAGAGGATTGCCATGGAGGCCTTCGCCAGAGCCATGGAAACGATACCCGCCGTTCTCGCTGAGAACTCAGGACAGAATCCTCTTGACAAGGTCTTGAAGCTTCGCTCAGAGGCCAGGATAGGTAATTGCATGGGGATCGACAGAGATGGTGAAACAACATTGCCAGAGGGCGTTTGGCACCCCAAGTCTGTGATATCGAGATCTCTGGAGACAGCTACCGAGACAGCGATAAGTATGCTCAGAATAGACCAAGTCGTCTCTGCCAGAGGGGACTAGACATAGAATGCTTCAAGTCCCTCGCCCTCATGCCTATTCATGGAACCGCCCCGAGCACTGATCAGCGTCTGGCACAAGGAAGGAATAGAGGAACTCTCCAGCGCACTGTCCGCTATGGGATGGCAGATATTATCCACAGGTGGAACTGCTAGGAAGCTTAGATCAGCTGGCATTGATGTAATCGATGTAAGCGAAGCAACAGGCCATCCTGAGGTATTCGATGGAAGAGTCAAGACTCTTCACCCAGCAGTCCACGGGGGTATCCTAGCCAGGAGGGACAGGCTGGACGATATGGAGACTCTGCAAGAGCTGGGTTACGGCCCGATCGACCTTGTATGCGTAAACTTGTACCCCTTCGTCGAAACCGCGTCTAGAAGCCCGCCAGCTACAGACTCAGAACTAATTGAGATGATCGACATAGGCGGCCCTACCATGGTACGCTCAGCCGCCAAGAACCACAAGGATGTCATAGTCCTCACATCGCCTTCCCAATACGGAGACATCATCGCCAAGCTGAGGGAAGCTGGAGGGGATCCCTCTGCAATTGGAGCTAGTGAAAGAGCCAAGCTAGCCCTGGTGTCGTTCCAGAGTACGGCAGCATACGATACCGCCGTGGCCAATGAGCTTGAGGATAGGCTGATGGACGAAGAAGTTCCCTCAATCATCAACTTGTCTACCAAGAGAGGCTCCACATTGAGATACGGGGAAAACCCGCACCAACCCGCCTCTTTCTATCCCAGCGGAGGTGAGCCGAAGGGCCTAGGAGCGGCCATTCAACATGGTGGAAAGCCCCTGTCCTACAACAACTATCTTGACTTGGACGGAGCGCTAAGATTGGCGGAGAATATCATCCACTCCTGTATGGATCACGAACATGGATGTGTGGTTGTCAAACACACTAATCCATGTGGCGCAGCAGTAGGATCAAGCCAGTCCGAGGCATGGAAGGATGCTCTTGCCAGTGACCC
>DANW01000033.1:0-1195 GCA_002501605.1 Euryarchaeota archaeon UBA28 | reverse complement strand
TTCGAGTGCATGATAGCTCCCGGATACCACCCAGAAGCCTTGGAACTATTGTCAGCGAAGAAGAACAGGAGGTTGCTTTCACATCAGCAGATGGGGCCAAGGGAACGAAACCTCTCCATGAGGCAGGTCAGTGGGGGCTGGCTTGCACAGATCCAAGGCGCACCTGCAGTTGACTGGCAGAATGTTGAATGCGTGACCGAGAAAAGCATGGAGGAGAAAGACCTCTCACTTGCCAGATTCGGATGCGCCATTCTCTCAGAGGTCAAATCAAATGCTATAATCCTAGTTTCCGAAACTCCTACGGGACTCGCCACTGTGGGAATCGGACCGGGTCAGACCAGCAGGGTAGAGGCAGTCAGAATAGCGGCTAGGAGAGCGAATGAAAGAGCGAGGGGGTCAATGATGCTGTCTGATGCCTTTTTCCCTTTCAGAGACGGGATAGACTCAGCGTATGACATCGGGGTATCAAGCGTGGTTCAACCGGGCGGATCAGTGAGGGACCAGGAATCAATCGACGCGGCCAACGAACATGGAATCTCAATGCTCTTCACGGGGTCTAGGATGTTCCTTCACTAGCCATTCTTATTTGGGACACAGAGATCTTGCGTATTCATTCAGTGGCAGATATGAACCTAAACGGACTGGCCAGCGTGGGAACCCCACTGTACTCGGTCACGTTACCTCGAGATTTAGATTGGGGGTCTTCCAAAGCCTCTGATATCGTATTCACTGGAGCGCATGGTACCCCCTGTAGCAGTCCCTCCAACTCAGCTCTTGTGAACTCTCCAATTTTATCCTGGACCATCCCTTCGACCTCTTCTCTCTTCTCTATCCTAACTCTATTTTCGTTCCAAGATGGGGGTACGTTCAGTGAGAGGGCATCTACCATCTTCTCCCACTGGCCACTCGTGCCAACGCCTATGGCGAACCAGCCATCAGACGCCCGAAACACCCTATATGGTACGAGATTTGGATGACGGCTCCCCATCCTCCCCGTCTCCATCCCTGCTAGCGCATTATGTCCCTGATTTACCAGGGACGAAACTGCGGTATCCCACAATGATATGTCTATTCTGGCCCCTCCCCCCCCTCTATTTCGCCTGAGCAGACAGGCCAGTATAGAACTCACAGCATTCATTCCTGTCATTACGTCAATCCAGGCAACACCAACTTTGGCTGGAGGACCATCCTCCTC
>DANW01000035.1:22220-27947 GCA_002501605.1 Euryarchaeota archaeon UBA28 | reverse complement strand
TGGCACCCCTTCTCCCGAAGTTACGGGGCGATTTTGCAGAGTTCCCTCGCGGTTGTTTTTCCATCACACCTTAGGCTACTCACCCAGGGGCACCTGTGTCAGTTCTCGGTACGGTCACCTCTGCGGCTTTTCATGGGACCTAGGCCTCATTCATCTTTTGCTCACGTCTTCTCGATTTTCTCACCATGACGGTTCTCCGATCGATTATTACGCTTCGCCGTCCCGACAGGAACGGTAGAACTAGCCCAAGCCGTTACCATTATTGCAGAGGGGCATACGAATATTAACGCATTTCCCTTTCGAACATCTCGGTTAAGGATGTCCTTAGGACCGGCTAACCCTCGGCTGATGATCATTGCCGAGGAACCCTGGCCCCTTCGGTGGAGCGGATTCTCACCACTCTATGCTGCTACTCTTCCCTAGATTCTCATATGTACACGGTCCACGAGATTTCACAACCTCGCTTCTGCCCGAGCACATCGCCGCGCTACCACATCTCCTTTCGGAGGTTCAGCGTATCGGTGTCCAGTTTGAGTCCCGTCCATTTTCCCGGCCCGCAAGCTTGACCAGTGATCTGTTACGAACTCTTTCAAGGATGGCTGCCTCTAAGCCCACCTTCTGGTTGTCTTCGACCACGGACACGGTTTGTCATTAACACTTAACTGGAACTTTGGGACCTTAACGCTGAGCTGGTTTATTCACCTTTCGTCACGGTAGCTTACCCACCGTGGCTCACTCCCCGCGTCTACGACGATTGCAACTTTGGAGTTTGACAGCGTACCGAGGGATCGCTCCCCCTAAATACCCAATCAGTGCTCTACATCACAATCTATCTCAACGGAGATCTACCTACGAGTAGTCTCGCGCGGAACCTGCTATTGCCCATCTCGATTGGACTTTCACCCCTATACCCAGCTCGTCCGAGCGATTTGCACATCAGCAACGGTTCGATCCTCCACCCAAGTTTCCTCGGGCTTCAATCTGGCCAGGCATAGATCGATAGGCTTCAGGTCTCCCACCATTGACTCCGGGCGAGCGCACCCAGTCCCTGACCGCTTACGCGGCTGCGGACCTTTCGGTTTCCCTTCGGCTTCGCAGATCTACTGCTTAACCTCGCCAATGATTAGAACTCCCAGGGGCATTTTTCGAAACGCACGAATAGACGCTGCTCATATCTTCGCTTTCACGCCTATTCAGCTTGTTCCCGACTGGTTTCAGGGTCTTTTCACATCCCGCTAAGGATACTTTTCAGCTTTCGCTCACGCTACTTGTCAACTATCGGTCTCGAGTAGTATTTAGGATTGGAAGTAACTGCCTCCCATATTCACGCGCGATATCCAACGCACGCTACTCTGGATTCGTCACTTGGCCCTATCTAGTACGTGTACGGGACTTTCACCCTCTATGGTGCGCCGTCCCAGGACGACTTCCACTTCCTAGAATCGGGCTACAGACGATCCTAACCCCACATCTCCCCAAGGTTTCCCAAGGGGATTCGGTTTGTCCTATTCCGTTTTCATTCGCCACTACTAACGGAATCTCTTTTGATTTCTATTCCTCCCCCTACTGAGATGCTTCAGTTCGGGGGGTTCCCTTTCCTTCACTATATCGAGGAATGGCACTGAGTGCCAGGAGGTCCAATTCAGCAATTCGCGGATCCATGAGATTCATGCCTCTCCCCGCGACTTATCGCAGCTTGTCACGACCTTCTTCGGCTCTCGAGCCGAGCCATCCCCCAGTCGGGTTGTAGCATCTTGTGATTCCACATACCCACCTGTGTGAGTCCTCTGGTATTCCAGGCATATCAATTCAGGTTTCTCTGACCACTACGTCTCCCCGCGGGGCGAAGCGGTCTCAACCTTCTTACCCTGATACACGACTGTACCAAGGAGCACACAAAGCATCCCGGCGACCTACATTCGGTATATGAAGTAACCGGGGTCAAACACTTTCTTTGTTGCACACAAACATCTCTCAGTGACACGGTTATTCATAGAAATCTGGAGAGTCATTAAGGCCAAAAATTATGCTTTTTCTTATTGATTGTTTTGGCTCGTCATTTACCCCGAAAGGTATTTTATTCAAAAATGGCGTTTTTTCATTGTTTTTTGATAAATTTCCAACTTCATCGAGCGTTGGTGAATCATCAAGACCGAAGACCGGAACATCTGAGATATTCACAGATGGGACCTGAAGATCGAATGGTAGTTCCACATCTTTGGAAAAATTATCTATGTACTCATTATCCTCGCCAGACTCTAATTTGTTGTTCTCGGAGACCCCGCAGGTGGGGCACGAATCTAAATGCGATGCCAGCCCACAGATATCGCATATCAGCATAACACTACCTCGGGGCCACTTGTCTTGATGCTGTCGACTGCTAGTTTACTCTGCCTCATAGTGCGCACCTTCAGTTGCGCCACTTCCATAAATCATAGGTAACAACGAGAGCGAGGCTATCATCATGACAATGATGATTGCCCACTTGATCATTTCATTTGGCCAGTCTACAGCATACCTTACCACGCAGTAAACTGTTGCAAGAGCGACGCTCAATAACATTATTGGAAACCCAGTTTTGAAGAATCTATTGAAGGAGATGTCATTCCCCGACTCTTCGGCTAGACCGGCAGCAACAACGTTAGCTGAAGCCCCGATTATAGTTCCATTTCCTCCCAAACAAGCCCCCAAAGCCAATGCCCATGCCAGAGGGCCTAGTGCTAGGTTAAGCTCAGGATCGCTCGCAAGCTCTATCACAACAGGGACCATAGTGGCAGTGTAGGGTATATTATCTATGAATGCCGAAGCGATTGCGGATACCCACAAGAGAAGTAGTATGGCGACCATTAGCCTATTCTTTTCAGATGCCTGTGATATGGTGTCCGAGATCCCTGTAGCTATAGCGTCGATTAGTCCCATGTACTCTAACCCATGTATCATAATGAATAGTCCGGCAAAGAAAATTATGGTAGTCCATTCAACCGCATCCAGTTGCTCTTCGACATGGTGGGGAGAGGTCACAAGAAGCATTAGAACCGCTCCGCCTAAGGCTATTGTAGCGACAGTGAACATTGGATGTGGGAAGCTGGAGTGAGCAAAAAAAGCCAGGATGACTAACATTAGTATAAATCCAGATTTTTTCAGTAGTTCGGCATCTTTGATGTTATACCTCAGCCTCAATAAATCCAAGTTTCTGTGCCTTTCTCCCGAAAGCCCCTCGGTCTCAAGTTTCGACAAGAGCCAAAACGACGGCGCCATTGCGATAATTACTGCAGGTCCAACGTGGATAATGAAGTCGATGAAGGCTATCCCCTGATCTGCTAGAATCACATTATCCGACAATGCCTGGCTGTTTAGTTGGGCCCCAATTATGATATTTGGAGGGTCTCCTATCTGTGTTGCAGCCCCTCCTATGTTCGAAAACATCACCTCTGCTATTATCAGTGGAACAGGTTCCAAATTCAATACTTTGGCAATCTGTATGGTCACTGGGACAATAAGGAGTATTGTCGTCACATTATCCAAAAATGCGGAGAATACTGCTGTGATTGTGCAGAGAATGAAGGTTAGTCTCCATATAGAGCCCCCGCTCAATGCATATGCCTGAACCGCGGCCCATTCAAACACCCCAGTCCTCCCCAATATATCTACGATTATCATCATACCAATTAGCAGTCCAATTGTTTCCTCATCTATCCAGGTAACTATAGTCCCTAAATCCGGACCATTTCCGATGTAGTGGAGAGTTACAACAGCCGCAATTCCTCCAACAGCTGCCGCTAATGCTCGGTGAACTATCTCGAATACAATTAGTGCATATACTGCGATCAGGATAGTGAATGCAGCAGGGACTGCCCAATCGGGCATTTCGGGTGCGACCCAAACTCCAGAATCTGCCCCTGACGCTAATGCCCTTGCAATGTACATGCTTCCACGAAAGAAATATTGCCTAAATATGTCACTGTACTTACGCCTTGATTCTGTTTAATCATTTTCCCGACCAGAGGACTACAACATTTCCCCTGCTGAATGAAATCTTCGAGGAAGTAGATGAGGCTAAAGATGAGAAAATCTCCGATCTTTTTACCGAATCTTCTGCTACTCCTCTATTGATCTTTATCTTGACTATCGACCTACTTGAAAGTTGATCTGTGATTTCATCAATTACGGAATTTATCAGGCCGGATTTCCCTATCCTCACCGTGATTGGGAGATTGGGGTCTGATGAAATCTTGATTATTCTAGTTGGGATTTCTGGCATATTAATCTCTCCCAAAGGAAGGACCTAAAGTCCTTACTGACATGCACTCCGAGCAACTTATCTTCAAGGATTTAGAGCGTATCCTCAATCTCGAGTTTCTTCCAGGGATCAGAGCTTTCTTGCATTTCCTACAAATCGTGAGGCCTAGATATCCACTTTTCCTAATCCCATGTTTTTTACCAATTCTGAGAATCAGACTACTTGCAGAATTCAAGATAGTAGTATCTTGATTACCTAGCATTGTGGATTCCAAATCCATCATTGCCTGAATTGCGATAGCTTTCTTGTTGTGAGTCCTGCGTCTGCCATTTCGTGGCATTTTCTACCTCCCTAGCTCCTTCTCAATTAGTTCTGATACTTGCTCTATGCCTCCCCTTCCATCAACTGAAATTACTCTCAACTGGGTTTCTTTTGATGCTTCGATGTACCATTCTGAAAGTGGCTTTGTTTGTAAATGATAAGCATCCAATCTGCTCCTTACAGTGTCCTCTGTGTCATCTTTTCTCTGTATTAATCTGGAAGAAACATCCGACGGAGCAGGTTTGAATTTTACATGATAAATCTCACCAGTTTGCGGATCCATTCTCCTTCCAACAATTCTTTCCACGATATCCTCATCTGGAACTTCGATCATTATTACAAGTGAGACATCGGTGATTTTGGAGAGCTCTTCTGCTTGAGCTATAGTCCTAGGGAACCCATCAAAGAGTACCCCACCGGAGGCATCATCTTGCAACATTCTCTCAGAAATTAGACCAATGATTATACTGTCAGGGACTAGAAGGCCAGCGTCCATGTATCCTTTGGCCTCGATACCTAACTGTGTTCCTTCTTTCACAGCGGCCCTGAGCATGTCTCCTGTTGAAACCTGTGGCTTGCCTGTGGCGACGCTAATATTTCCTGCCTGAGTTCCCTTCCCAGCTCCCGGAGGTCCGAACAATACGATTGATGTTGAAGTCCTTAGGTCTGAAGACATGAATGCCCCAGATGGCAGACACTGATAATCGTCACGGACGATTCTGTTCCCACCAGAGGTGACCATAGGCGCTCCATTGGTCCATAGTCCAACCCTCTGGAAGTCCACTCAATGGAAGGGGTGGAGCACCTTCGGGAGTGGAGGGGATCTCTAGAGACGGCAGGGATGAAGCTGAGATGGCATCCCTCATCTCTTCCTCAGAGACGGTACCGGTTAACACCTCTCCTGAGGCACTGGTCTCCAGTGCGGCGGCCCTTCTTTCTTTTTGTGACCCCGAAAGTAAGGCAGATCCGGGAGGAATCAACTCCTCATCAGGGCGAATTTCCATAGATGAGGATCTTCTAATTCTCACTCCGATAACTATTGACAATGATACCCCCAGAAGGAAAATGACCCCCATCGCCCATGATGGAATCGTTCCCTCTGTAGATTCACGAGCTTTGCTGACCTTGAGTTGAAGATACCCGTCAGTAGATGATTCTAGGCCATC
>DANW01000035.1:0-21833 GCA_002501605.1 Euryarchaeota archaeon UBA28 | reverse complement strand
GGATCTGCGACTACCTCTATGACTATTGATTGGCCAGGAGCGAGGGGCCCTGCTACTGAAGGGTCTACTTGTAGATCCCATCCTTCATCTCCAGTCACTTCCAGAGAGACATCGGTTTCTGAGTTGCCTATATTCTGTAGAGTGACATCGAACGTCGCGGGGCTTCCAGGGTAGACGTCTTCAACCATTGGATCGGACACTGATAGATCTAGCCAAGCTGATTCCTTTACAATAACGTCCAGCCAAACCGTTCGTGAAAGATCGTCTCCTGCAGGAGTGATGTATTGTATTATGACTGGTATTTGATCTTCTTGAGGCCCAGCTGATATAGCACCAGGGAGCTCCAAAGCCACAGAAATCACAGCTTGCTGGTTCATCGCCATAGCAAAGTTTCCGGCAGTCATGAAGCCACCAGACCAATCAGAGGGTATGGTTCCAAGTGTTAGTGAGACAATTAAGTCCACATTTCCAGTATTTTTGACCATTACATTAGCCACCCCCGTGAGGCCTGGTGCGGCAGAAATGGATTGGTCTCCAGTTATTTCTAGCTCTGCTAGCTCCATAACGACCAATTTTGTTCTGTTTGAGATTACCTCACCACTGGAGTGGGTGGTCCTGATGGTGATAGTGTTTGAGTCTCCCATTTGCGCCGCCATTGGAACTATTGTATTAATCTGAAAACTCGCGGACTCCCCGGCGGGGATATCGACAATGAAGGAGTCGAATGTCTCTTCGTTCCCGTGAACGATCTGTATTGGCCATGTATTCAATGAAGAAAATGCCTCGACTTCAAAGGCCATAGGGATGTTTCCATCATTACTAATATCGAGTATTGTGGAAATCATTTCGCCATTTAATGCAACCCTATCTTCAGCTAATGCCAATGGCCCCAATGGTGTGCCATCGTCCAGGGTGATTTCAGTATGGAAATCGTCATTCGCCAGTACTCTTACGGTCACTGAATCATACGTCACTAGAGACGGATCATTCACCGATTGTGTTGCACATGTGACGACTTCAGTGGTCCCGGCTGATGGCTCCCCATTTGGTAACTTAGGTACCTTGATTTTTATTGGTAATGTGGTGTAAAGAAGCCTTCCTATGGGATCGGTTAATATTTCAGGGGACTCAGATTCCCAGATGTTGATTGGCCATGAATTATCCGTGGAACATGAGACTTCATATTGCGTGGGACCATTTCCATCATTCCCTACAGCTAGCGAGAAAGAGGCCCACTGCCCAGGTTCTGCCTCAGCCCCTCCCTCCCCGGCCAATACGGTAACAAGGCCTTCTATTCGTTCAACTTCAGCTTCCAGCCTTATCACATTATTCACTGTTGGCGCATTGATATCGAATAAATTCAGGTCGGTGACGAAAGTTCCGGGAAGCGCGAAGACTTCGCCCGGCAAGGATGAAGGAGTTGACTCGGGGTGAGCAGTGAGGTTTAGTTCGACAATTACAGAGTCTCCATCTGTCCCCATTGGGCTCAAATCCCAGGGCCCTGATTCATTCAGTAACTTCCACCACTCATCCGAGGGAGGTTGTAGGATACCGTTATCTGATATCACATTCACAGGAGAAATACTGAGTTGGACT
This sequence comes from Euryarchaeota archaeon UBA28, assembly GCA_002501605.1. GTDB lineage: Archaea > Thermoplasmatota > Poseidoniia > Poseidoniales > Thalassarchaeaceae > MGIIb-O5. Next base: position 20,237 of record DANW01000035.1, on the reverse strand, counting down.
GAAATCGGTGAAGTCCCCTCATTTCTCAGCTCCAGTAAGAAGTAAACGGAGCTGGAATCCCTAGGGTTCATAGATCTAGATTTTGCATCCTGAAGCTCTGATGGGGACGAAGGTAATTCCCCACTTTCTAAGAGGGGAGTCACTCTGACCCCTATCTGAGACACTTGAACCACTATCTCAATTATGTTGTTGTTGGTACCAGTTAGTTCATCATTCAGCTCATCGATCTCTGAAGATGAGTCGAGAGAGAGCCTTAGGACGTGTTCCCCTGTGGATGAAAATGAGTGGGGGAATGAAAGGGAGTCCATCGAACCCCCGGAAAGCTGGGCTCGTCTGGAAGAATACAATAAGTCTCCTGTGGTGACATCATGGATTTCTATATCGTAGGAATCTGTAGACGCAGTAGCTTGGTTTCCCCATGCAGCCTCAATTAGGACTGTGTCCCCCTGTAAGGGAGTATCAATGGAAGTTGATAGTGACCCCTCAAAAACAGTAAGGTCAGAATAATACAGCTCCTGTCCCAAATATGTGGCAACTATGGAATATCCTTGGATGTCCCCTCCTGAATTCCCAACACGAATTGTCCAAACGCCTTGAGACGCGTCCTCTATCTTTACTCTCTCTAGATTGTTCAGTCTGTCTTCCGCGCCTCCCGTAACACTGAATCCAGAATTGAAGTAGTTTCCAAAGTAGGTTATGCCATCAGGCGATGTTACCATTAAATCCAGATCATTCACCAACCTTGCCGCCGACTGATTTGCCACTGAGGACCCTTTGAGGTCGTTCCATGCTAGTGTAATGTCTAAACCTGCTCCAGGTTCAACATCAACGGTGTAGGTGAATCCATGGCCTGGGCTCAATTCCCTTGTGTAGTCATACATTACACTCATATCTTGGCCCGAAGGAGAAATGGGATAGAGACTGTTATCGAGAGATAATTGCCCCCAGCCCTCTGAAGGATTTGGGATATCATTGACACCAATATCCTCTGCTCCATTGATTAAAATTGCCCGGATAAGATCTGATCTAGGCTCACTCACACCTTCAATTCTCAGGAATTGACGAGCTAGTGCAGAAGCTCCTGCGACGACAGGCGTTGCCATGGATGTTCCATTCATCGCGACGTACAGAGGCGTGGTCCCATCGTCATGGGTGGCTGTTGAGCATGTCTCTCCTTGAATTAGGGTTGCTTCTGCAGCTCTAGCTGAGCAAACCAAAATTCCTGGGGCAACGATCTCTGGTTTTATCCTGCCGTCATTTGTGAGTCCAACAGAAGAGAATGTGGCCACCTCTCCGGGAGGGGTCGAACCAAGTGATCCAGTAGTTGAAGCTCCCACAGTTAAGGCATTCTTTGAGGTCCCAGGAGGAGTTATGCCCTGGTCGCTTCCGGGTCCGAAGTCACCGGCTGAGAAGAGGACCATGTATCCAGGATAATCATGTACGAAATCGTCAACGTTCGAGGAAGTCTGGCTGTAGTTGCCTAGATTTGATGTCCCCCAACTATTCGTGTGGATCCTAGCGTTTTGGTTCCATGAATGGGTAAAGAGGCCGTAGAGCGAACCGTATATGCCGAAGAAACCACTTTGTGACTGATGTGTATACATGTGGAATGTGGATCCGGGTGCTACTCCAGCTGTTGATGGGTCACCGGAGCCATCCCCCAGAAGTGTGGCGGCAACATGAGTTCCATGTCCATTCAATAAGTCTGAGTTATCATTGTCGGGTCCGAATTGACTGTACACGGATCTTATTCTTCCATTGAAGTCCCCGTGATCCTCATCTAGCCCAGTGTCTGAAATGGCGATCACTTCACCAGACCCATCCAGAGTTGAAGATGACATTTGGAATGCCTCGTTAATCCCGGAAATATTCCTTGCATCGCTATTATGAACAGAGGCGGTACTTTCAATCTGAATGTGTAGAATTCTCCAATCTGTAGAAAGAGCAGGGACCCATGCAGACTGGACGCCCCTAACAGTGCAGAGCCATGAGTCGCATCTCGCATTGGCCCCATCAGCAATCGATAGTGAGGACAGTTCTTTCTCTAGAGATACCAGTTCTGATGTGCTAATATCATTGGCAGGAAGAATCTCCAAGTTTACCAACGAAGTCGGTTCCACCGACAGTATTTCAGGAGAGATTCTCCATAAATCTGGCATATTGCCAAACCACCTTACGCCATCCATGCTATTTATTATCAAATCCCCCGGGGTATTATGGGGGAATCTGACTAGCAGAGAGTTGTCAGGAATGTAGTCTAAGATCGAGCCCCCATACTCCTGAACGGTCGAGACTATGCCCGATATATCAGAATCTGATGACTGGACGATGTAGATCGTCCTATCGGATTGATCAGCACCAATTGAGCTACCTTTCCATTCGAATGTAGGGATTTCTTGATCCAAGGGGTCGAATGATCCGAAGGGGGAGTGGATTATCCCGGATGACTGTTTAATGTGGTGTGAATGTCCAACCGGATTTTCATATAAGTTCCAATTGGACTCATCGAGGGATCCTTGGTCGGGGTGATCACCTGATACTTCGTGACTTTCGATAACCGACCCAGAAACCATTCCAGAAAATGAAGAAAATAACAAAACCGCAAGGACAACGAAAGCTGTTTTCCTTGCATACATGGTTCCTTCGGAACCTAGACTGCCTTTTGACAGTTAACCTAACTTGATTACACCTTTATCGTGCATCCTGAGGGGGCGATTCAGGTCGTGGGGCTTAGATATTGTAGTATCTTGCTATTGCCTCATCTGTCTTTTTCACACTATTTTCCCAATTTTCTTCGATTTCCATCAATGCTCTAATGCAATCGATGTTCTCCGGTATTACGTCGCTCTCCTGGTGAATAGCTTGGAAATAGTATAATCTGTTTCCTATTAGCCTCACGCCGTCCTCCCAGACAAAAATTTCATGCAAATCTCCCCATTTTCTTCCTATGTCTCTGGCCATTTCCATTACCTCAGCTGTGGTTGTTATCCTATTCCCTTCGCCATTCATCACAATAACCCTAGGCGTTTCTTTCCACATCTCTATGATCGACTCAGTAGATAGTCCGTGTCCTTCTGGAAGGTCCGCAATTATTGCATGGAGATGCATTATGGTTGTTGGGACAGCAACTGCCAAGGAGTTTATTTCAATTTCTGGTTTGACGGTCATTACATCTGGACCATGATGGCTTGGAACTTTGAGGACTGGCTTGATTGCATTTATCGGTCCCTTTTTTGAATCTCCCGGATCTGCTGCTCTTCGGATCATTGTACACTCAACTTTCAATGAGCCACAGTGCTCGTAAAGTGGGATCAGTGTCCTGGAAAGTCCAGTAGTATTGCAAGACACAACTCTGGTAGATTCTGCACCAAAATTCTCCGAGTGATTTGCGCATGATGTATATGAAAGACCTGTGAGTGAGTGTTTTTCTCCTCCTTGAAAGATGCTCTTAATTCCGGCATCTGTGTATTTTTCCAGATTTTCCTTACCCATCTTACCAGGAGAGCAATCTATGACTACGTCAGAAATTGCAAGGAGATCCCTGAGTCCGCCTCTGCATTCAAATGGGGAATTATCGAAAGTACGAATCATTTCAGGATCATCTGAGGTACAGTATATATCAAAATTCTTCCTTACTGCCATTTCACAACCAAAGCTTGGCCCAGTCTTTGTGACACCTACTACTTCCATGTCATCCTGTGCATCTACTGCATCTGCAACCCTCTTTCCTATTGTTCCATAACCATTGATTGCAACTTTCACTATTGCCATAAACCCCCTCCTGTAACACCTCCTCTGGTAGATGCTCTATCAAGATAACTCAATATGCACAGTTTCAATCTATGTATTCGAAAACGTCCGTCACAATGAAGACCATTGGCCAGACTCGGAGTACGATGGCGATGAGGGAAGAGACGGCAAGGAGCGTCAAACTCAACAGGGAAATATCCAAGATGCTTCCGGAGGCCATAGAAAAGGATCGCCTCATAAAAATTGGCTATGGGTCAGGAGGAGATACCAAGCCGAGGGATGGGGATTTTGGTGTGGTTACCCACCTCCCTGAAAGGTCGAGAGTGCTAATTCTGGGAAATCTCGGTGAATGTGTCGGTTCCATGAACAAAGGCGGGACATTGAATGTTGAAGGATCATGTAGTTCGATGCTGGGAGCATTCCAATCAAATGGAAGAATAGTGGTAGAGAGAGACGTAGGCGATAGGCTAGCAATGAACATGAAGGGCGGAGATATCGTGGTAATGGGGTCCGCAGGCATGGACGCTTGTGCGGGAATGGTCGGCGGGACAGTGGTAATCAGGGGCCATGCTTCTTCGGGTATTGGATCCGGAATGAAAGGGGGGACATTAATCGTTTTGGGCTCTGTTGGAGAAGATCCGGGAATCTCGATGACTGGCGGGAAGATAATCATCGCTGGTAGTTGCCCGCCTCCTGGAGAGGGTGCGAAAATGCGCTCGATTTCAAGGGAGGAGGTTTTGGAAATTTCCGAGATACTGGAGCCATTGGGCCTTTCGGTGGAGGATGATGCGCTAGTTTTGATTCCCGAGGAGATAGGGGCCACAAGAAGCGTACCCCCGAAAAGATGGATTTCTGAGGGATTTGACAAGATTGCTATCAGCCCAATAGGGCCGGAGAGAATTGCTGAACACTCTAAGGTGGATACGTCAGTTAGACTTCTTCCAGTTGGTTCGGACGAAGGAGGACTATTCTTGGAAGTTCCGTGGGTGATAAAATCGGATCAAGGGGATTCTAAGTCATCAAAAAATAGTCTACCTAAAATGGTCAAATCCGATCCCTCGGATGGAGATCTTTTGGTCATTGGAGAGAATGAGCTTGTGAGCTTTCCGGACAATATTTCTGGGATATCTGGAATAGTTTTGGATTTGCAGATGATGCCTCCAATGAATGATGCAGAAATTGAGGCAATTTTGGTATCAATGTCGAGTCAAATCGATGATGATTGCTTGATTCTCTTAAGAGATGGGGTTGAGAGAGTAGAGGGGCTATTCAGGTTGATAGTAGACTTAGATTTGGATGGAGCTGTAGTTGGGGTAGCTACACCGGGAGGGAGCAAGGCATCTGCCTCTCTTCCTAGGATCGGCTTGTCATCGAGGGCTATGGGTTTTGAATCTCAAGGGAGGATTGTAGGAATAGAGATTGCCAGCCAGCCTACTGCTGAGGACATGATAGTGACAAGGGCATCTGGATGCTCATTTATTCTTGGCCCCTTAGACGAAGAAATTGGTGAAGAGGGGATTAGAAATAAGGTAATTCCAGAGCTTGTTGGTTTAATGAAAGAATCAGGTATCTCCAGCTTAGGAACTGTTGGAAGAAGAGCCCTCAGGGCTAAAGATATGGAAACTGCGGCTATAAGTGGATTAAGATTAGTTGGATTCGAGAGGCCTTTGCCTATGTGGTTAGGGAACTGAGGTATCAATATGCCTACAATATCACTTAACCACTCGATGATGAAGAGGATACAGGAATTGAATGGCGCGGTATATGATGGCCCTATTCTGACGGATTTACTACCAAATATAGGCTGTCCAGTAGAGTCAAACGATGAGGACGAAATCGAGGTAGAGGTTTTTCCTGACAGGCCGGATCTTCTCAGTCACGAAACAATGGCCAAGGCGATAAGGGCATTCACAGGAGTTGGGTCAGTCGAAACCAAAGTAGAGGTCACTAAGGGAGAATTCAACATTAAAGTTGATCAGACTATGGGAGGGATAAGACCTGTGATAATGGGGGCAATAGTCAGATCTGTCAATACTGGTAAAGGCCCCCAGGAGAGGGACTCATTCATTCAGTCGCTGATGGACCATCAGGAGAAGCTTCACCTGACATTGGGCAGGAAGCGGTCATTTTCATCAATTGGCGTACACGATCTTTCGAAGCTGAGCCCTCCTTTCAGATATGTTTCAGTTTCCCGGGACTTTTCATTCACGCCCCTCGCATCAGAAAAGGAAATGAGCATATCGGAAATCCTATCCTTGCACCCTAAGGGTATTGAGTATTCCTCCCTTATGGAAGGGCTGGATTCTTTTCCCATAATTCTAGATTCCAATGATGAGGTCATTTCTTTTCCACCCATAATTAACGGTGCTCGCACCACTGTAAACGAGGGTACGACAGACTTCTTCATCGATGTCACAGGATTTGATGAAAGAGCCTGCGAAGCATGCTTGCTCCTCGTTTGTCTATCTCTGAGCGAGCTAGGTGGGGCTGTAGAGAGTGTAGAGATTACAAGTTGGGACGGTAAGGTAAGGACGACTCCCAATTTTGAGAATAGAAATCATCGTGTTCCGAATCGGTTGATAGAGAAAATACTGGGCATGAAACTCAGTGATGAAAAGATAAATGAAGCAATTAATAGAATGGGGGGGAAGTTGATTGAGTCACGGACGATTACTGATGGCTCGGAAAGACAGGAAAGATGGTCGGACTGTGTTGTCGGAGAAAGGGAACACGTGTTCTTAATGCCTCGTTGGCGTAGCGATATAATGCACCCTATTGACATTGTAGAGGATATAGCGATTGGTTATGGCTACGGCAATCTCCCAGAAGTTCTTTCATCCATACATATTGACTCAACCCCCCTAGGCTCTTCAAACCTACATCGTAGAATCAGGATGAGCATGAGAGGTGTTGGACTACAGGAAATACAAAGTCTGACACTTTCCAATGAACGAGACCAATTTGAGAAGACTAATTGGAGTCCAGTATCTAAGGTAACCACTATTTCTAATCCTATAAGTGTGGACCACACTTTGCTCAGGCAATTTATATTTCCTTCGTTGATGAATATCCTAGCGTCAAATAGGCATCATGAGCTTCCTCAAAAGGTGTATGAGCTCGGTGAGGTGGTTCACGACGGTGAAAATATGTCCAAGATGTCTTGGGCCTGCGCAGAAGTGGGAGCGGGTTTCTCAGCTGCTAAGGGGATTGTCCAATCGCTACTCAGAGATCTTGGTGCCGATGACTCTTCTGTCTCGTTCAGAGACGTTGTGGTTGATTCGGGACCATGGATTAGTGGAAGGGGGGCGAAGGTATTCATCGGCGATAATCAGATAGGGGAATTCGGGGAGGTCTCGCCAGAGGTAATTCAATCATTTGGCATTAGAACACCCATACACGCGGGGGAGTTTGATGTTGGGATTATTTCGGACAGTATTAGTGATCCATTACAGTAATTTTCAGCATCACCAAAGGGTAGAAATCAAAGCGTATACTGATTACCGTATCTCATGCGAAGTGGCCTATTCGCTATCTCATTGATTCTCGGAATATTCACTACTCTTGCTTTCCATACTATTTCTATTGATTATCCTAGTCCTTTTTTTGAGAATGGAAAGGATGCTTTATCGGTAAGCAAATCCGACTCTGAGATTGATGGTTTGGAGTTCGGGGCAGCTTCCGGCTCGATTTTCAATATCGACCCTGATTCCTCAATTGGCATTAATGTCAATTTTAGTAGTCAAATGGAGAATGATAAACAGGTGTTATTGATTATCGATTGGCCTGATAAATGGGATGTTTCCTGGGATTACGAATTTTCTCCTGACATCGGTAAGGAATATAATGTATCCCCGGGACAATTAATTTGGACGGAGTTCACAATATCCTCACCTTCAGTGGTGGGGGGATTTCCACTTTCTCAATCCCTCCATGATTTCTCAATGTCTCTTGTTGACTTAGATGGACACATAATCGACTGGTACAATTTCTCACTTAGGTACGGAAATTACGACGCTATTGAGATTTTGAAAGGAGGGGGGTCCTCCTCCGTCTCTCCTGGTGGAACCGTAACCCTTGAGACAATTGTTCGAAATAAAGGAAACGCAATCAGGGATATACAGGTAGAAATCGTGGCCGTCAGAGAGGAAGGGGGAGAAATTTCCGCACCGGGTTTGTTCTTCTCATCGGGGAATTGGAGTGCTTCTGTCATAGAGAGATGGAGGGTTGAGGATTTGGCCCCGAACGCAACTGGTTCTGTAATGGTCCAGGTATTTTCACCCAGCGAAGTAGGGGAGTCTCTGAACTTCGAAATTCGTGTTTGGAGCGCGGGTAACTCTATTGATTATTTATCTGTTAATCACGCAGTGACCGTGGTGCCTAGGGACGGGGGGGAGATATCAATATTGGAAGACGGTTGCTCTACATCAAATGTTATTCCGGGAAATACGTGTGAGGTCCGGGTGGTTCTGGTCAATACTGGCGATAGCCAGGCATCATTTCGAATTTCCTTATCCGGGGTTCCAGAGTGGATTAATACACAACCCGAGATGGACATTATTGAGCTCCAAAGAGGGGAGTCTTCGGATCCAATTAGTGTAGTTTGTCAGGTTAAAGAAGACACACTCTATAATCTCACTAGTAGCATTTCTATAACTTTGTCAATCGGCGACTGGTCTCCGGGAGAAGTTTCTTTTGAGGTCAAATCTGGTGCAATCTTTTCTTGGTCCTTGGGAGAATTTGAAGAAGACATTGATTCGGGGAACTTGACAGCTTCTTGGACCATGACAAACACGGGAAATTCAATTGATGGTTTGATAGCTTCAATCGACTCGAGTGTAGTTACCGGATTTGGCATTGACGTGCTTGTACCTCATTCAGAGATTATACTCTTTAGGTCGGATAGAGCATTGGAGGTGTATCCTGTCAGTCCAGGTCAATCGATAGAGATTCTAGGTTGGATGGAGGTCCCCAAGACAGCCCCTGCTGATACGATTGTTAATCTAAGTGTAGAAATAAGATCCGCAATGGATCCTGGGATATTCATTATCGAGGCCGTCTCAATTAACGTCACTGGTGAGCCCCCATCTGTTACTAGTCCTGAAAAAAAGAATTTCAGGGAGCCAATAATTCGCTTTCTTAACCTATGGCTAGAACCAATAATGATCGTTTCAGTCATACTAATCGGCATCTATGGAACTTCCCTAGCTTTGAAAAGGACCTCGAAGACATCGGTGCCGACTGATAAATCAGAGGAAGAAGGGGATTGGATGTTGAAATTTTCCAGGAGCGAAACGAGTAGGGTTTCCTTGGAGAGGAGTATTCAGATTGAAGTATCCGAGTTTGAGAAGTCTTTCTTTGGCCATGAGGGCAGACCGGATGTGAAATCCCAAAGTGAAATATCTTTGGAGGCAATTGATGATGCAAGTAGGATACTTGATAATTCAAAAGAGGAGACCGATATTGAAGAAGCATTGAGGTTAGCTGAAGAGATGGAAAATCAGGATCTCCTACATCCTGATAATGTAATATTGGATGTCGAGGAAGATTCTTCCATTTCTGGAAAAAAGGGGAGTGACAATCAAGTCCCTCCTGAGTTTGACCTAGAATTGTGAGAGAATGGGGTATAGGTGTCGATGAGGCCGGCAGGGGCCCTGTAATTGGGCCATTAGTAGTATGCGCGCTAGCAATACCAAAGGCAGATTACGCAATTCTGGAAGAAATGGGGGTAGCGGACTCTAAATCCCTGTCAAAGAAGAAAAGAGGCGAAATATCAAGATTAATCAAGATTGAAAGTGCCAATAGGGGTTGGAAAATCGGACTTTCAGTATGTAGTCCTGAAAGAATAGATATGAACAGTATTGATTCAAATCTCAACATTCTTGAAGCCGAGTTATTCTCTGAAGCAATAAAGAAAACGGTATCTCCAAAAACTAGGGGGGAAATCTTTCTCGATGCCTGTGATATTGATCAGGTTAGATTTGGGAAAAGTGTGATGTCTTACCTCGGAAATGAATGGGCCGAATGGGACGTAACATCAGAACATAAACTGGACCAGTCTGACTTACTAGTAGGTGCGTCGAGTATAATCGCCAAGGATTTTAGGGATTTGGCCATATCAAATCTAACGAAAAAGTTGGGTTTGGACATCGGGTCTGGTTATCCTTCAGATCCAAAAACTAGGAGGGCAGTTACGGAGCTAGTCTCGGGGAACGTCCCTCACGATTGCCTAAGGTGGTCATGGTCCACAGTTAGGGATGCATGGATCACTACTCACAACTCTCCAGTCCCCCTAAGATGTGACGTAGTTGGAAATTATGTTCAAGTCAATCTTCGGGCATGGTCAGACAGCAATCACAAATAGGTAAGGCCGGTAGCATTACAACAATGGAAGATGAGTCGGTGTTGGGAGAAGAGGCAACATCTGCCATCCGTAAGTATGCCCTGCAGAATGCAGTCGAATACAATGGAAACGGGAAATCGGGTAGCGTCCTAGGGAGACTGCTTTCTGAGTTTCCGGACCTGAGGTCGTCCGCCAAGGATTTGATTCCATTGATTTCAGAGCATGTTGAAGAAGCAAACGCGATCGCAAAAAAAGATGGCCTAGGACGAGTAAGGGAAATTCTCGAAGAGACTAATCCAGAAGCATTGAATCGTGAAAAGCAGAAGAAGAGAGTCGGTCTTCCTGAACTAAGGGTTAACGGGACTGAAGAAGTTGTTCTGAGATTCGCTCCGAATCCTAACGGTCCTCTTTCAATAGGACACTCTAGAGGAGTGGTAATTAATTCGGAATTTGCTAAAATGTACTCTGGGAAAGTTATACTTAGGTTTGATGACACTGATACCAAAATCAAGCCCCCTTTACCTTCAGCTTACACATCCATTGAAGACGAATTTGAGTGGATATCTGGAGTGAAACCAGATGTCGTAATTAGGGCCAGTTCAAGAATGGACGTATATTTAGAACATGCTGAGAACATGATATCTCAGGGGTTCTGTTATGTATGCAATTGCTCAGCTTCTGAGTTTAAGTCGCTAAGAGATAATATGTTAGCGTGTCCGTGTAGGGAGAATAATGTTGAATTGAATCTGGATCGGTGGAAAATGATGATTCTTGGGGAAATAGAGGAAGGAGGGAGTGTAGTGAGGGTGAAGACTGGTCTGGACTTGCCCAACCCGGCTTTACGGGACTGGCCCGCACTTAGAATCCAACACACTCCTCACCCAATAGTTGGGGACAAGTACAAGGTTTGGCCTTTACTTGACTTCCAGAGTGCCGTTGAAGATCACTTACAGGGCGTTACCCATATTGTGCGAGGCAAGGACTTGATGGATAGCACTAGAAAACAGACGCTTCTTTACGAACACTTGGGTTGGAAATATCCAGAGACGTTGTATTGGGGGAGGGTAAAATTACATGAATTCGGGGGATTTTCAACATCTTCCATCAGGGAGTCGATAGAGAAGGGGGAATTCTCAGGTTGGGATGATCCTAGGCTCCCCACTGTTTCCGCACTCAGGAGGAGAGGATACGCTCCAGAAGCTATCAGAGAGTTCTGGATCGAACTCGGTCTTACACAAAAGGACATATCAATCTCAATGCAGACAATCGATTCCAAGAATGCTAAAATCATCGACTCCGAAGCGGCGAGACGCTCCTTTGTAGAGGAGCCCGTTAATCTAAATCTGGTACATCCAGAGGGTTACGGCGGTATTGATGACGTTGTGAGGTTGAATAATCATCCAGATTATCCAGAAATGGGACATAGGGAGTGGGGCCTTGAGAGAAGGACTATTCAAATTTCCAAAAATGACTATTTTGAGGGAGTTGTGAGGTTGAAAGACTACGCAGATGTCGAGATAAGGGGTGAAAATGCCATTTTCATATCCAGAGAAAAGAGTGGCGATGTACAAATAATACACTGGAATTCTTCGGACAGCTGTGTAAAGGCCGAGATTATAGTTCCGACAGATGATGGAAATATAATACTCCACGGGGTTATTGAAGATTCAGAATATGCCGTTGGCGAGATTGTCCAACTCGAAAGAATGGGTTTCGCTAAAGTTGAGTCCACCGATCCGGAAAATGGCAATATCGGTCTGATTTGGCTACATGGCTGAATATCATACCCTCGCTTTTTGACATTGGAGGAGTCCGAAAGGGGTTGAGTTCAAGATGTTGAGGTTCTGTCGAACATCATGACAGTGCGTACCAGAGGCCTGCCCGCGATACTCGTCTTGATCTTCTTGGTGGGGATCCTAGGTCCTATATCGAACGTTTCATCTCAGGAAGCTAGTTGTTGCACAGACGATAGTTTCGAGTTGTTTCTAATTGGCGATGCTGATTCAGGAGGCTTGACTCCCTTTGAATCTGAGATGGATGAAACTGAGTCGAAGCTAGTCAACCAGGTCCTCCAACCAGTTGAGGTTGGGTCTTGGGAGGTACCATGGGGGATTGATGGAGATTACCCTGCAGATACATGGGATTTCAATATCCACTATGAAGTACAAGGTGCTGTTGGCGTCAATATCAATATGACTGTAGAAGTGAGGATAGGTGGATCATTCTATGAGGGGGGAACTTCAGGTTTAGAACCATACCTGACAGGCGAGGGAGATGTTCAGTCATCGATAGATATCGAGTCGGGGGACATAAGAGAGGATGATATTTTAGAGATAACCCTGATAGTCCAACTGCTGGGATTTAACCAGCCGGGTGATAACTCGGGAGTAGTTTTCCAATGGGGAAGCTCTGGGAAAGCATCCGGTATATCTGTGAAAATGCCCTTAGTGGACATAGAGATGAAGGATGCAAGCGTTAGTGGTAACCTAGTTTATTTCCCTATTCTCATCTCGTCCGGGTTTGAAGATCGGATATGGTCATCATCTTCTGGTATTTTTGAAGTACAGAACGTAGCTGTAGCAGATAAGCCGGTGGCTACACTGGTCGAGGGAGGAGTTGAAGTTACCTTTGTTTGGAGTATTCCCGAGGGGGTAGAGAGTGGATCATTCCTCACTGAGTTCACACTGGAACCTCAGAGTGGTTTACTTATCGAGTCAAACATGACTCATTTCATAGAATCTGGAGGGGATGATGGAGGAGGAGCTTCTTGGTATCCGGCTAGCGAGCCACTTAGGAGTGGTGGATCTGACATAGTCATCGGCGTTGATGCAAATTGGGATGGCAAGGAAGTCACAAAGAAAGTTTCTTTGGAGTTCGATGGGGCCATGTCTCAATGGATGAGGTGGGGGCTGGACAATATAGGAAACCAAAGTCTTGGTTCCAGTAGCTGGTGGAGGAGTCTGAATTCCTACTCAAGCTCTGTTCCGGATTCTGACTACAACAATAAGATGGTCGATAGTTCCGAAATCAGTGCACTTGAGGGGTATTTGACTGGGTCTAATTCGGACTTAGAGTCATTCCTTTCAAACGGACTTTTCATCGAGGCTGAGGCGATAATTGGAATTGACCCGTTCGAACTTGGACCAACGCAAGTCTCGGTCGATTTGGGAGGGACAAGTGGATTTAGTTCGGAAACCATAACCATTAGAATTTCAACTTCATACTCATTAATGGAAGGAGAGAGGCAACTTCTCATAGAGAGTTTTTCCAGGTCATCAGATGAGGATTATTGGACAGGGGTTTCTGTTGACATTAAAATTCAAGGGTCGATGCTGACAGACATCGGAATAGTTACGGCCAGTGGAATCGATTATTCGCACAGAAGATGGATTGTTTCTGAAACATTGAGCGTGTATGAGACGGACTTAGATCCTGAGCAGACTTTTAGGGTAGAGTTTACGCCTTCTGGCAATGGCCTATTCAGTGTATTACTTGGTTCTGGTATGATGGTATTAATTCTGAGTCTTTCTATAGGCACAGGGATGACAATGACCCGTAAAAGGTCTAGATTCCCTACCATGATTACTGTCGCTACACTGGGTATTCTCTCTTTCTCCATATATTTCCTCGGTTTGCCCATGCAGATGGTACTCGGTGTCGTTACCAGTAGTGTCTTACTTGTATTCCCGATATCTTTACTCTCCCCGAAGACAGGAGGGGGTTCTGGGATTTCTAACGCTCCGAGAGTAAAATGCCCTTCTTGCGGCGCAATTGTTATGGTTGAGTCTGAGGTTAGGCCATTACGAATCACTTGCCAAGGCTGTGACAGTGTAATTAGAATAGAGGAGTAATCATAAATTTCCATTTCTAATTAAGGAGTCAATAATTTTAGATGAAGCGATTATCTTATCGTTATCTTTCCAGATTGATGAAGAGAGTCTTATCTGGCTTGCTAAGTCCGACTTCCAACCCGGAGCTATGATGCAGTTCCATACAATTTCTTCTAGTCTGGATGTTGATGGGGTTGTTGATTGAAGGGCCCCCCTCACCAAGTGAGAGATTGATCTGGCCCTTCCCTCATTATCCATAGAATCCCACCGAGAAGAGATTTCTTGGAGTTTTTCCGAATCTATAAAATCCAGGTTTTCAACATTTGGCATTGGCACTTCTGTGATGGGGACTACTCTGATACTCCCCTCGGATCTCAGAGTGTCTTTGAGTGAAGCATAAACTGGATCATAGGTCATGTCCATACAATTATGTATCCAATTTCCAGAAATAACCCATGGCCTCATTCTTCTAACTCTAGGTCCTGAAGGTGAGATTAGTTGAGCAATGCAATGACAGATAGAGACTGTTGTCAAAGGACCGACTTTGGAGTCTCCTTGGTGACCGGATAATGCAATGGACATTGTTTCTGTAACTGTTAGTATGTTTCTTTCTGCATTCCATTCGGCGCCTTTTCCTTCTCTTGAGGTTTCAATTTTTATGCAGTTTTTCATTCCATCTGACATAGTGCTTCCCAACCTCCTCCTATATTGGATATTAGATTCCAATAATGCTGCTTCAATAGGTGCTACAGAGAGAGAGCCCTGAAGGTTGGCCTCAGAAATTATAGTGACTGGAAGTTTTGAATCCATCAATTCAGAGACAGCAGTCCTTACTGAAAGTTCGATGGAGGAGAAAGGTTCTGCTGAAACTAGGTCCCGCACGACTCACCTGAGTGGATGGGAGTACAAATCTCTACTGTCACTATTCAACCATTAAGCGAAGTTGATCTCTCTTATATTGCCAGTCGCCATCTAGCTTGTCTGTACTCTTGTAGTATCTTGCAAGACGACGGATTTTTGACTCGCAGAGTTCCAATTGCCTTCTATTATGCTTGTCCTTGGGGTTATTGTTGAGATGGTCTATTAGTCCCTGAGCCCTTCTCATAAGATTCATCATATCTTCAGGATAATTTGGAGAGATTCCGTTTCTAGAAAGAATTTGAGAAATTCTTTCGCCCATGACTAATCGGACATCGGGGACTGCAAATCTGTCTCTGAGAATAGTGCCTATCATAGCATTTGAATGGCCTTCCTTATTCAATTCCAGAATGTTTGACTCAATGGACTTCTTGTCTTTTTCTGACCATGCCGGAGGCTCTGTAGAGTATGGCTTGGATGAGCCACTCGACCCTTTTCCACCTGAATGCATGCGTGACATCTAGCAATCTCCGGCCCCGGCGACCTGCTCTCCCTCTTTAATGACTACGCAGACTTTTTTTCTACATCACTCAGAGTCTGTGGCGAGCCTTTGCTAGCCTTCCCGGTCCAAAAGGCCACTCCCAACCAGGTGCCACTGCTCTGGCACTTCCTATCAGTACGTTATTCTGAGTTACTAGAACTTCATCACCCATCCTGATTTCTCCAGCAACAGATTCTATGTTAGTAGGGAAAATATCTCCTTTCCATTTATGCCCTTCGGAAATTTCAACGGTAGGGAATTCGCCACTCTCAAGTAATAGAGGCAATGATTTCTTAGAAAAGGCGAATCTTCCATCACGGGGATTCCATTTAGCCAACTGTTCGTCGTTCTTCGAGATACTAAAAATTGGAGGGCGACCTGATACAATTGCCCCCTCAAGCCAATCATCAGTACCATGAATGAATCTTGATCGGGACCTCATGAGTTCAATTCGATTCAGCTTTTCCGAGACATCATCAAGCCCATACATTTCTACTGCTTGCATGACTGAGCGGTTTAGTTCGGAGAGGGACTCTTTAGACCCCGGTGTACCTCTTCTAGTGCCCTTGACTATCGCCGTATCAACTGATAAATCAATTCCAGAGTGGTTTATGACATAGGAGTAGTTAGACCTCTTGCAGATATCCGCTATCATTGAATTAATCATGTCCAGCTCATCCGCGTCCCAATCCCCCGTTACGGGAATATCGTAGTGTGCTGCAGGCCAGATATCCTCAAGCTCTCTGGGGACCAGGCCCAAAGGAGATGTCACCATTACTTGGTGCGCCCTATTGGAGGGGATATTTTTCAGAAATCTGTGATGGCTTTGGGAAAGTCGGTATGGCTTAGTAGCAGAGCAGGGTAACAATACAAGCACATCACACTGATGGGATGGGGGGGTGTGGACGTTGGATATTCTTTCTCTCCAATCATGTATCAATTTATCTTGCCTGCTTACAGGAGAATTATATCGTAACCTCCTTCCTGAATTATCCACACTGGTCAGAATAGAGCCATCAACATTCTGAAGCAACAATTTGTCATGCCTCCTGAGTCTTTCCACCGACCTTGGACTCGAAAGGCTGGCCCTTTCCGCTTGTTCTCTAACTGTACCAGATCTAATTGCAGACCTCAAGGAGGCTATCGCTTGCGTCCAATGGGTAATTTGCGAATCCATGCTAGAATCTTCCGATAAGGAGGGATCTGGGTCCCTTGGGCCATCTGAGGTAAGGAGAATTCCATTGGCGGATGCTACTCTTGATCTATTTAGATCAAAAAGATCTAGGCCAATCCATGAAAGGAGGGAGCAGTTATCGGGGCCAGATATCCCTGGAGCCCAGATTAGAGAGGCAGGGAATCTCCTCCTTACAATATCAATAGCTTGTGAAAGCTTTCCCGCGGCATTGGAAAGCTGTGGAGCATCGGTGATTGCAATTACTGAGGGTTGTTTATCTGAGTTTACCAGGGAAACATCGTGGTGTAAAGATTGCCAGGAAATGGGTAAAAATTCAGTCCCATGGCCAAACTCTCCGGAATCTGAGGAGGAGAGACTGGGCGGAAGTACGAGTCCTTCTGAAGATTGCCAAATATCTTGACCATCGAATGGATAGCATAGATTGCCCCTGGTAGAAAGAGTCAATTTGGATGGAAATTGAGTTGAGTCTCTCTTGAAGCAGAATGGAGCTATTTCCAGAGGAAGGTTTTGGTCTAAATCAGATATTATTAATCCTGGAGCCCATGATTGGGGTTTGTTCCTGTCTCCCAGCGAAAAAAGCCTTGAGAAGCGGTTCCTTGAGATTACTTCCCTGGAGAGTGGCCTGCCATTCATATATCTCCGAAGTGAACTTTTCGCTTGAAGGATTCTAAGGTATGACTGTCTCCGAGAGCCATGAGAGCTGCACAGGCTAGGGCGGTTGTAGTAATTTTACTACTGTCGTCGATCCCTCAGACTATTTCCTCTGAAGGTAATGAGGCAGAGCCGATTTTACAAGGGCAAAGCGAAGAGCCGGGTCCTTTCTGGATACTGTTAACATGTATATTAGAGTCATGTCCCGGAATGGAGCTTTCAATAATTTCGGATGGCGAGAGCTTCCATTATTCAGATACTCATCGCGTAGAATGGAGTGGAATAGTAAAAAATACGGTTGAATGGGAATTAATGGGCAGTGATTCCCTAAGGCCCGAGGATTTTGTCGTCACTTCGATCTCCAGCGATAATGAAGGATTGATGGAAGAGGAAGATCTACCTGATATTGTCCCTTCTCCCGGACAGAATTCTGACTGGCTATCCATTGATTATTCCTCTATGTGCCAACTAAATAGATGTGATGAAACTAATTGGGAGAAAGATAGGGTGACTTTTACTGGTTCCTTGGAAAACTCTTCTGATGAAGATGCAATATTGGTATTGGGAGATTTCGGAGATGTCGTTAAAATTACCGATATCAATAGTAGAAATTCAGTAGACCTAGAAGTATGGCACAGAGGGGAGGAAAAGACTCTCGTTAGGAGTATTTCGTCTTCTGACTTCGATGGGTTACTGATAGATTATCCTCAGTATTCTGAACTTTGGATACGAATAGTGCAATCCAGTTTAGGGGATTTCTCTCCATATAAGTTTGATATAGTCAGTTTTGACGGAGACAAGGAAGGGCCTGATGGACATGAATTGCCTAATCCATGGACATATGGGTACCAATTATATGCAAACTCCACAAATGATAATGTCTTTCGAGGACATATCTCGACTGGTGATATCGAGGGCGACTCAATTTTGGTGTCTTCCGGATCGAAGATTTTGATGCGATTGGATTGTGAATTTACTGGAGGGGTTTCACTCGACATAGTAATTCACGAGATGGGGAATATAACAACAAAGATTCTAGAAAATTTAGACGACTGCCCTGAAGAATTGCAAACCCCAGAATCTACTACTGGCGTGGAATTTAATATGAAATCTGAGGTTCTTTCTGAATGGTATATTGAGATTACTCCCCACACCAACGGCGATGGAAGTCTGAACGGCGATGCTCCTGATTTTCTTTGGACCGAAACCGGGCCTTCTGAGTTTTGGACACATCTAAGGCCTGGTCCTAGTTCAGTATCAGGGAGTCTTGGACCGGGAGATTCTGTAGACATTCACCCCTTGGAGATCGATGATGAAAACGGTTCTCTGGTGATGATTAGATCGGATATTGATTCACCGGTCACATATCAGATACAGGAATTGAAGCAAGGTGGCTGGCAGATTTTGAATTATACCAATGGGGCAATGATTAGTTTGCCAAAGGGTAATCATGCGATTAGGGTGGAGGGGCTGTCTCCAATTATTGGGGATGTGAATTATGAGTTCACAATATTGTACTTGGGCGAGAATATTCCCGATGATGGGGAGTACAGGGACATGTCCCATCTTTTCACCAACTTCTATATTCTAATTGGATTTCTGATGATCCTTCCTTTACTTGTGGTCCTGTGGTGGAATCGTTCTACCATCGTCCAAAGAGACAGAGCTAGGAAAGTTAACGAAAAACATGATATTGAGAGATTGAGTAAGCTCAGGGAAAAACTCACAAAATCCATCATTGAGGATATAGCTGATCCAAGAGAAATTGAAGTTGCCCTGGGGAAATTGAGAGAAACCCCATGGGAAGGTGTACTAGACGAGTGGGGCAACCCAGACCTCAGGCATATGACTGAGCAGATTGAGATTTGCGCTTGGCGTCCCGTGAATGATAGTTTCCTTATGATTGGAATTAGGACATTCGAAAAGAGGTGGAGCCTAGCGGCATTAAATCTGAATTCTCCCGAGGGTTCGAATATTGAAATTGATTCCATAAATCCGTCTCATATTTGTGAGGGACAAGATATTTTCCTTGATTCTATAGAGCCTCACAGTAAGAAATTCTTGAGGATTTCGATAGGGGGAAACCCTTCGAATATAGAGCTGGAGATATCTGGTTTGGTTGATGGTGAGCCGTTAGCCGCAGTGCCCAGAGAGGCATTATCGTGGGAGAAAGAGGAGTGATTACCCTCTTCTCCTGGAAGCCTCTTGTCTGATCCTGTCCTCGATTCCCTCCGTATCTGAGCCGAGTATATCTGCCATCGATGTAATCTTCTTCTTCTGTTCTCTGGTTAGTTTCTTTGGCATGTCCAATTTTAATACAACCATTACCGAACCCCTTCTTGAGCTCCCTTGAATAGGTAGGCCCCTTCCTTTTATCTCAATAGTATCTCCAGGTTGTGATCCAGCGTCTATTTTTACTGTCAGACTCTTTCCATCGATATGTGGTAGCTCAATCTTTGATCCTAAAACTAGGTCAGAGAATCCTACAGGGAGACCCATTAGTAAATCAGAGGAGTCCCTTTCAAACCAAGGGTGCCTCTGCACCTCTATCTCGATGTACAGATCCCCTGGAGGCCCATTTTCTGTTCTTGAGGCCCCTCCATATCCCCTCATTCTTAGCCTTACTCCTGATGTAATCCCAGCGGGTATTGTGAACTTAACCCTCTTACTCTGTTGAGACCTTCCTTGCCCACGGCATGAATCGCATGGATCTGAAATTATTTTTCCCATTCCTCCACATGATGGACACTCTGAGACAGATCTTTGGGTGAATGGCCCAAGTCTCTCCAGCCTCTCAACCCTTCCCCTTCCATCACATGCCGGACAGGATTTGACATTGTTTGGATCTTTTGAGCCAGAACCATCACAGTCTTTGCAATTTCTTAACGCCTCTATCTCTATCTCTTCTTGAGAACCGTCCATTGCCACTTGGAAGGGGACCGTGTGGCGATAGATAAGATCGTCCCCTTTGGTCGATCTCCTCCTTGATGATCCGAAGAATTGGTTGAAGATACCATCGAAACCTCCTCCGAATAAATCATCCAGACTTATATTGACCCCTTGGAATCCTCC
>DANW01000012.1:23066-64275 GCA_002501605.1 Euryarchaeota archaeon UBA28 | reverse complement strand
ATATTTTTACTATCGTCATTCATGGTGGTGATTTCGGATAATGACCGGCCAATTCACATGGAAGAATTGCATGAGATAGAAGCTAAAATGCTTGCAACCAGCCCAGGACACCCAGTCTTCGGCGAATATATCGGAGCACACTGGTGCGGCCCTTGCATGAGTAGTGCGTCCCCCTCTCTGGATAATCTGAAGAACTCTAACCCCGAGGATTTCACATTCGTCTCATTCTTTGAATCGTCTTCCGGCGGATGGCCCGATGATAGTCCGATAAATCGTAGAAATCACGTGTATGCGGCCGCAAATGGAATCCCCGTGTTTTCTTTCGCAGATAGGCAATCTGGTACTTGCTACAAAGTAGGGGCCGGGGGTAGTACTAATTATTACGACTCAGAATACTCTAATGGAGGTTGCATGGACTCGGACACTTCTAACTATGCAATGCAGCTGGAGACGCAGTATGATTCGGCCACAGAACAAGTTACAGTTACGGTAAACTCGATGTATACTGGATCCTTGAGCTCAGTATCCGTATTCCTCTATGCAGCAATCACTGAGAAGGTAAGTCCCGACTCGTATGATAACGGTGTGAAGCCACATCACAGCTTCAGGGAATGGATGTTGGCCAGTCATAATAACGGCTTCGAGCAATTGACACTCACTCCAAATGTTCCCGTTGAAAACTCATGGCAAGTACCACTCAGTGCAGTTAGGGCCGGTGGCGGATATACTCAGTTGGAAAATTTCTGGCCTGTTTTCGCCCTTATGGATGGCCCGCATACGACCTACAACAACTTCCTTTCAGCGGTGGATTTGGATATGATACCGCTAGTAGACATTGGGGTAGATATGATTACAATTTCAAATAGGAACGGTAATGATGGCTTTGTGCCGGGGGATATTCTGGACATTTCATGCCGTGTATCCAATAATGGGGTCGAGGCTTATGATGGAGGTGGACAGCTCTCAATAAATTGGATGGACGGCCTGGACGAGAATGAAATATCCACTTATGCACTCGGCGATTTCGATATTGGGGGCTCACAATCATTCAATGCCGTATTAGATACAACTGGATTTGACATATTTCCTATGGGATCAACGAATATCAGGGCAAAAATATATGGGAACTCTGGAGACAGGTCCCCATCTAACGATATCTCCGATGTAGCCGCTCTGCATGATATGCCACCTTCCGCGAGTCAACCTTCGTCCAGTGGTTCCACATCAATTGACAGAGGAGATTCCATCTCCTTCGAGGCATCGGCGCTGTCAAACGACCTAGTAGATGATATCAGTACCATGTTCCCGACGGTGCATTACTCTCATTCTTCCAACGACATGTGGAGCGGGGATTGGGTCACTGACATCGCCATCGTCGGAGCTGGCGATAATGCTAGATTTTCATTCGAAATCGATACGCCACTTGATGCCGACCTAGGACATTATGATCTTAGAGTACAGTGGACAGATGAGGCTGGTCAAACTAGTGATTGGCTCACTGCGGAGGAGGCATTCTACCTGCAAAACTCACTTCCCAGAGTTCTTGGGAACGGTGATATGACATATGCAGGCGTTCCCACTGTCAAGGTTGGAACCTCTGAATTAGTTTCTGTAGTCGGCCTAATCTCGGATGCAGAGACTCCATTGTTCAATCTAGATGTTCACAGCTCTGAACCTGAGTTCATAGCATGGAATCCTTCGTCTTTAGAGATCGAAGTTAGGTTTGATGACCTTCTTTTGGATAGCCAAGGTTCACCGATTCCCCAAGGAATACAAGTCACAGTGAACGATGGAGACGAGTCTAATACCGGATTGATGATGTTTAACGTAGTTGAGAATGGAGCTCCCAGATGGTCCCCAATACCAATCCAATCTTTCCATGAAGGAGGCTCAGCAAGCCTCGGACTGACAGACTACCTATCTGACACAAATAACAATGGCCAAGTCGTCCCAGTTTCCGGGGTTACGGTCGAGATTCTATCTGTATCAGATAACTCCTTAGTTGAAGCCAGCATTTTCGGACAAACAATCAATGTGAACTCCCTCGATGACGACTCAAACGGCGTGGTCGAAATATCCCTTAGAGCAAGTGATGGTTCTAAGTCTTCAGATACCACAGTGACCTTCTACGTACTCAATGTGAACGATGCTCCCAGAATAGACTCCACAGATATCGATGAGTTAACAATAAAAATGGGCGAAAGTATGGAGATAGATCTCACAAACAGGGTTTCAGATATCGACGATTTGGATGAAGAGATTTGGATTACTGCATCAAGTTACTATCCCGGTGCAGTCTTCTTCGATCCAATTTCTGGAATAATGCAGGCGAGCTGGCCGGAAGCAGGCTCAGACACTGTCAAGATCACAGCCGAAGACCGTCATGGGGCATCCACCACGATTTCCCTTTCCATATCCATAGTAGACGATATCCCATTGGAATGGGATGATAATTTCGATGTACAGATAGACTCATCTGCGATAGGAAGCACTCCTACAGTTGAAATAACAAATATAGGGGATCTGCAATTAGATGAAATCAGAGTGACATGGACGGTCTGCAACAAGATAACTGGAATATGCCACAGTGCCGGATCCTCTTTCAATCTAGGACCATTCATCATCCTACCAGCGTCAGGTAACGGGTTGAGTGCGGGGGATTATTTCACATTGAGCGTGCAAGGCGTGGATGAAAACGGGTTCGATAGAAGGACCTCAGATCAGAAAACATTCGATGCTGTGGTCCCGGGAGAGGGTTCAGAAAATAGTCCGTCGGACAGTAATCCTAATCCAGGGTCTGGGGATAGTCAGCTTTCGATATTCTTGGTCGGTGCATATGCCATTATTCTCGTCTCAATAATCGGTGCAATATTGGTTGCAACGACAATTGCCAGAAATCGAATCTCTGCAAGCCAGAAATCGCTACAGAATCCGTTGATTCAGAATCAGGAATCTATGCTCCCCCACGCCACTATTCAACCCGCCAGCAGGACCTCGAACCCCCCTCCACCTCCTCCGATGATGCCACCCCTACCGCCCGGGGGACTTCCTCCGGGGTGGTCGATGGAGCAGTGGCACTACTATGGAGAGGAATACTTGACTAGGTACTATCCAACAGAGATATCGAAGAACAAATAGGGCGATTCTCGCTTGACGCCATTAACGCACCTTCAAGAAGGGCCTACGCTCAGGGGCACATGAGGAATGCCCATGGGAGGTGAGGAAGCCATCGATTCGACCGCAGAGTCCGACAACGATGGCCATCTCGATTCTTGGGAGGAAGGTCCCGCATTCGGGGTTGGAGAGGACAAGGATCCAATATGTGAGGTCCCGGTTGAAGAGTGGGTTTCAGAACTGAAAATAACCTCTACCAGTGAAGTGCCTATCCCCGAGAATCTCGTTGATCAAGTAATAGGCCAAGAGGCAGCATCCATTGTGGTAAGGAAGGCAGCCGAGCAGAGAAGACACATGATCATGGTCGGAGAGCCAGGTACAGGTAAATCCATGCTGGCGAGATCTATGACAGAGTTCCTGCCTAAGGACAGTCTGGAAGATGTAATGGTCTACAGGAATACTGAGGACGAGAACGAGCCAAGAGTTAGAACAGTCCCAGCTGGGAGAGGATCTGCCATAATTTCCGAAAGAAAGGCGCAAATAAGAATCCAAAGAGAGAGGACAAACAGGACACTGTTGTTTGTTGTCATGGTAATAGGCGCCGCGCTCCTGCTGGCAGTGTTGCAGACAGGCGATATCATGACGCTAATTTTTGGCTCATTTTTACTGATTTTTGGATATTTCTTCCTTAGAACCCGGCTTACCGCGGGGGATGAGTCTAACATTCCTAAACTACTCATCAAGAGGGGTAGGAACGATGACCCGCCATTTATTGACGCAACCGGCACTCTGGCAGGTGCTCTTCTAGGAGATGTTAGACACGACCCTTTCCAGTCTGGAGCCGATTTAGCTACACCTGCTCATGAAAGAGTCGAGCCAGGTGCTGTACACAGGGCCAACAAGGGAGTACTCTATATCGATGAGATCAGGATGCTAAGGATGGAAGAGCAACAAGCACTACTTGTGGCAATGCAAGAAGGTGAACTTTCAATCAGTGGGCGCTCTGAAAGGTCCTCGGGAGCCCTAACAAAGTCCGAGCCAGTGCCAACAAACTTCATTCTGGTGGCCGCCGGCAATCTTGACAGCATCCAACAGATGCATCCCGCCCTAAGGAGCAGGATTAGAGGCTATGGCTACGAGGTCTATGTCAACACCGATATGAGGGATACGGAAAGGAACAGAAGAAGACTGGTCAGATTCATCGCCCAGGAAGTGAAAAATGAACAAGGGAAACAATCTGGAAGAGCTATTCCTCACTTCAATCGTGAGTCTATTGGTTTAATTCTCAAAGAAGCCCAGAGAAGGAGCGGAAGGAGAGGAAGGCTCTCTTTAAGGCTCAGGGAACTTGGTGGCTTAGTAAGGATAGCAGGCGATTTGGCATCTGAGGAGGGAGCTGAATTGGTTAGGGCCGAACATATCTCAAGGGCACGAGCAATCGCCAAACCTTTGGAGCAGCAAATAGCAGACAGATATCTGGAAAGACAGTCAGAGTACGCAATGTTGGTCAACAGGGGCTCAAGAGTCGGAAGGGTAAACGGACTAGCTGTCCTTGGTGCGGATAGTGGGCTATCTGACTTCTCCGGAGTAGTACTTCCCGTCGAAGCTATGGTCACTCCCTCACAAGGAAGATCTGGGCAGGTAATTGCTACTGGTGGGCTATCCGACTTAGCAAAGGAGAGTGTGACTAACATCAGTGCAGTAGTCAAGAAACTAACTGGCAAGGATATCAAAGACTTCGACCTTCATGTCCAATTCCCAGGGACCCACAATGTTGACGGTGACAGTGCTTCCATCACCATGGCTACCGCGATAATCAGTGCATTCGAGGGGATTCCAATTGAGCAGAACCTTGCTATGACAGGCTCCTTATCGGTGAGGGGGGAGGTCCTACCCATCGGAGGGGTAACAGCAAAAATTGAAGCTGCTGCCAAGGCAGGTATCGAAACAATAATCATTCCCCGTTCTAACCTCCAAGATGTTCTGATTGACGAGAAGTATGAATCAATGGTCCAAATAAAGCCCGTCGACTCACTCGATGAGGTGTTGCAGTATGCCCTCGTAGGGTCAGAAGACAAGGTGAGTCTAGTCGAGAGGCTCGCAAACGTAATCGATACTATCGATTTGATGTCTCAGGAACACAAATCTACCACCTGAACAATCTAACTTAAGTCCCTCCACTTGCACGCACCGCGGGGAAAATGATGGCGAAGATGGCGGTGGTGGCTCATGGGGGAGCGGGACCAGGGCCAGAGAGGCAGGCGAACTTGCAGGTCGCCGTGGACATCGCATCCAGACTCCTCCTCTCGGGAGCTTCAGCAGTGGAGGCCGCGGTAGAGGCCTGCGCCATTCTTGAGGATGATCCAGTTTTCAACGCCGGAACTGGAGGAGTCTTCAGAATTGATGGATCAGTCCTTCTAGACGCATCAATTCAGACAAGTGACGGTAGACTAGGATTCGTTATTGCAATGGAGGAAACTCCCAATCCAATCAGGGTCGCGGCAGATCTACTGGATCAGAACATCAATGGCTTAACGGGGAACGGCGCTAGGTCATGGGCAGATGAGAGAGGACATCTCAGGAGGCAAGTAGAGGGGAGGCCACCAATAGAAGGAGACGGAGATACAGTGGGGGTCATTGTGAGAGATTCTACAGGCTTCATGGCATGTGCAACCAGTACAGGAGGTTGTAGCTACAGACCTCCCGGCAGAGTAGGGGACGTACCCTTGCCGGGGTCAGGGTTCTGGGTCAACGAGAGGATGGCAGTGGCTGCAACCGGAGAAGGAGAGGAAATTACCAGGGCCCTACTAAGCTACAGAGTAAGTGAGATGGCCGAAAGCGATAGTTGCCCCTCGCTGAGACATGCAATGAACTGGGGCCTTGAAAACCTCATTATGGCCAAAGCATCTGTGGGACTGATTGCAATTGGAACTGAAGGCCCCGGCGAGGGTCTAGCGAACACAGATATGCCTTGGGCATCGTGGATTGAAGACTAGCTTGAGGGGGATGCGCTTAAGGAGGGCCCACAGCCCGCTTAACTTGGTGGTCACTTGTCAGACGTGGAGACTAGGATTGAACAGATAGCCCAAGTGCTGGGACAGCTAGACGACACACAAGTGCCAAGAAACATCAGGGCCTCAGCTAAAGAGGCAGTCGATAACTGGCTACTGAACAAAAACAAGGACATGGATGTAAGGCTGGGAATGACCGCCTCAAAGCTAGATGAAATTTTTAATGATGCAAACCTGCCAATTCACTACGGCCCACTCTGCCTCCAAATACAAACAGCTCTGGAGACCCTAATGTCAGAGAATAAAAGGAGTAAGTGAGATCAAGTCTTCCTTCTCTCAGCAGCCTTGAGCCTAAAGTTCTTGTAACCACATTTCCTGCATGAACTGGGCTTACTACCTCTATGTGTGGCCGAGCACTTCATGCAAATCCACTTCTTCAGAAGCCTAGCCTCAGCCACCGCGTGTCTCTGTGCCATGTCTGCGCCGACCTACCAGCCATACATAACCGCTTCGTGACAAATTCCTGTCCAAAAATCAGCATTCTCATCCAAAGCATTCAAACACCTTCTGCATTGGACATCATCCGGTGCCCGCCAGCGTAGTACTCGGAGCCCAATGGGGAGATGAGGGCAAGGGCAAGGCCATAGACCAGCTAGCCAACGAATCCAACTGGGCCGTAAGGTTCCAAGGGGGGAACAACGCAGGCCACACAATTGTCCTCGGAGATACCACGCTCAAACTTCATCAAATTCCTTCTGGAGTCACATCTCCACATTGTAATTTGGTTCTGGGGGATGGCATGGTAGTTGACCCATGGGTCCTAGAAGAGGAGCTTGACAGGTGGCACAGTCTAACAGAAGAAAGGCCAGAGGGGAAGAGGCTCTTCATTAGCGAAAGAGCATCCGTGATACTGCCCTTCCACAGGATGTACGATAGTGCCGACAAGGTGGTCGGCACAACTGGTAGGGGGATAGGTCCGGCATATAGGGACCGAATCGAGAGAGTAGGAATCAGATTTGTAGACATACCCTTCGTGATCGGCGATAGTGACAAAATCGATGAAACCGTTTCCCGAATGAACATGCAGTTGGATTCCGTTGGTGTCAACCAGAAGGTAGAGAGGAAAGACTTCGTCGCTGACCTTGAGTGGATAATGGATAGGTTCGGAGAGGCGATAAGGCCCACTGGAGCAATGATTGACAAGGCCCTCAAGAATGGGGAAAATGTCCTGTTAGAGGGAGCTCAGGGGGCAATGCTCGATATCGATCAGGGAACCTATCCATTCGTCACATCATCGGTCACCAGCAGAGCCAATGCAACTCACGGAGCCGGAATTCACCCTGGTCATGTGAACAACTGTTTCGGAATATCAAAGGCATACACGACAAGGGTTGGGAATGGACCATTCCCGACCGAACTACCATACGACACAGGTCCCGGCAATCATATGGCAATGGTGGGCCACGAGTTTGGAACGACCACTGGAAGGCCGAGAAGAACGGGGTGGTTAGACATGGTATCACTCAAGGACAGTCACAGGTTAAACGGCTACACCGGAATCGTCCTGACCAAACTAGACGTTCTCGGGGGATTAGATGAGCTAAAAATATGCACAGGTTACGACTTGGACGGCCAGATAATCGATTACATGCCAACCAGCAGCCATGATCTCGCTCGATGCAGGCCAATTTACGAAAGAC
This sequence comes from Euryarchaeota archaeon UBA28, assembly GCA_002501605.1. GTDB lineage: Archaea > Thermoplasmatota > Poseidoniia > Poseidoniales > Thalassarchaeaceae > MGIIb-O5. The sequence goes on along the minus strand of DANW01000012.1, from coordinate 56,453 downwards.
ATTCAGGCTTCCCCGCCTTGGAAGAACAGGAGTGGATCGAGATGGCAGAACTCTCAAGATCAGACAGGAAGGGCTTCGAGGTGCTCCCAGAGTCCGCCCTCTCGTATGTCAGGAGGATCGAGGAACTATCAGGGATCCCCATCGTCAGCATAGGAATAGGGCCTGACAGAAGAGCTTCAATCGCTAGCCTGGGCGGACCTTTCGATATTGACCCAGAAGTGACAACCTTCTAATTTACCAGCCATTACGGAAACGCATGGGTTTCAAGTCCAACGCCCGCAAGAGAAGAGAGCAATCCACTGGGCCAGAAGGCAAAAAGAAATCCGAAGAGGAATTCGTGGGCCAGGTGAAATGCGATGTCTCGGGCTGTGATATCTGGGCCGACAAGAAGGTCGGAGGAAGAAAGCTAGCATTCGATAGAGCCGCGGACGTATGGGGCGAGTCAGGGTTGAATAGGGACTCCAGAAGGATAACCGTCTGCAAGTCATGCTACCGCGCCTGGAAGAAGGCGAAGAAGGACGAGCCCACCGAATGGTCCTGATCATTGGAGCTGTACAAATGGACTCAAAGAAGAGTATTGGCGAAAGAATTACACAAATCATTGGTGGCGTATTCCTTTTCTTCTTCGGACTCCCATTCACACTGGTGCCGTTCATTATACTTGGTGATATGCGTGGTCCGGATGCAGGTTTATTTGAAATAATATTCCTGACAGGTTTCGCAATACCATTCCTTTTGGCGGGACTCTTTGTTCAATTTTTAGGTCTGGGTTCCATATTAGGGGCATTCAGGAGCACTATAGACCCGGGATCAATTCCCAGAAAGCTTCCTCCTGGGCCCGATGGCATATCAATCACTGAGCATCCTGATTCGGGATACTTAGGAGACTACCTAAGACAGTCAGAGGCCATAAACGGCAGGGATTGGTTCAGGAAACGAGATTCCGCTCATCGTCTCTACTACTATGCTCAGAACGAGGGCGGGTCACCCGGCTGGAGTCTTGATGACCGGGATGACTCCGGTAGTAAGGACTGGTTTAATGGAGGATGGTTTCCATACGATGGCTTTGAACTCCCCATGGGCAGGAAGCAATGGAATGTTGATGATGGACAGTGGGTTTTCATTCAAGAATTAGAATCATTTGCCTCAAAAGAAGGGTATGAGGAATACTTAGAATCAATAAGGGGCAAACCAAGCCCTGTGGCAAAAGTCACACAAGAAAAGGAGTGGTGGAAGTAGCGAAAAATCAGACTCCTTCCGACAGTAACAATGTTAGATGGGAGTCATCAGCGGACACCATGACTGAGCAACCACTGAATGAGCCTGTGCTGGGATATTCTCCGGGGAGTCCTGAAAGGAACTCCATAATTCAAGAGATTGACAGGCAGATGTCTGAGACTATCGAGATACCCTGTATAATCAACGGAGAGGAGGTCTATACCGGACACACGATACCGCAGGTCATCCCCCACAACCACGGGCACGTTCTCGCCAATGTCCATCTGGCTGGTAGAGAGGAGATGGAATCAGCCTGCTCAGCAGCTGTCAATGCTCAGAGATCCTGGATCGAAATGGGACTTGAGGAGAGATGCAAGATCTTCGAGAAGTGCGCAGACCTACTCGCTGGGGATTGGAGGATGAGGGTGAATGTATCCACAATGCTCAACCAGTCCAAGACCGTGTTCCAAGCAGAGATTGACTCCGCCTGCGAGCTCATTGACTTCTGGAGGTTCAACTGCCACTATGCAAGGGGGTTCCATGATGACTTCCAGCCACTAGTCTCCCCAGAGGGAGTCGTTAACTCGACAGATATCAGGCCTCTCGAGGGCTTCGTACTCTCAATCACCCCATTCAACTTCACGAGCATTGCGGCGAACCTTCCAAGCGCGCCTGCAATAGTGGGTTGCACCAGTGTCTGGAAGCCCAGCAGGAACTCGTACTACTCCAACTACTACCTGATGAGGCTGATGATGGAAGCAGGACTCCCCCCGGGGGTAATCAACTTCCTTCCCGGCTCGGGTGCAGAGATTACTGAAGTTGCACTATCGAACCCCAATTTCGCTGGATTGCACTTCACTGGTTCCACAGCTACCTTCCAGGGCCTATGGCAGGAAATCGGACTAGCTCTGCCCAAGCTTAATTCATATCCCCGAATCGTCGGCGAGACAGGGGGCAAGGACTTCGTCGTCGCTCATCCAGACTGCGACAGGAGGGGACTAGTCGTAGCCTTGCTAAGGGGGGCGTTCGAATACCAAGGGCAGAAGTGCTCAGCGGCTAGCCGAGCATACATCCCCCGGTCAGTATGGGAGGAGATATCCGACGAACTATCCAATGAGATTGGCAAGATCGCAATGGGTGATGCTAGTGACTTCACCAACTTCATGACCGCTGTGATAGACAAGAGGGCGTTCGACAAGATATCTGGATACATCCGAAGGGCCACTGAAAGGGACTCCTGCGAGGTTTTCTGTGGTGGTGGATATGACGATACTGTGGGCTACTTCATCGAGCCAACTATCATCCTGACCGAGGACCCCAATTCAGAGTCCATGATTGAGGAAATCTTTGGCCCGGTCTTGACAGTGTACCTATACGACGACAACGAATTCGATTATATTCTTAGAGTGTGTGACGAGGCTTCCCCATACGCCCTCACCGGCTCAATCTTCTCGACTAATGAGGAGAACATACAGAAGGCATTCGAGGCACTTCGATTCACTGCTGGAAACTTCTACATCAATGACAAGCCCACAGGGGCGGTGGTGGCACAGCAACCCTTCGGGGGCGCAAGAGCATCAGGGACCAATGACAAAGCTGGCGGTCCTCTGAACCTACTCAGGTGGATCAGCCCAAGGTCAGTCAAGAGAACCCTCGAGCCTCCCCAGGATTGGACATACCCGTTCATGCAACAAGAATGACTAAGTCAAAGTTAATGTATCCTGCCGATTTGGAGAACATTACTGGGGAGCATTTGCTGAGAGGCCACCCCGTGTGGCGACCCACAGACCTGATCTGGGTAATGCCAGCGGAGGAAGTGAAATGAGAAATACAAACAAATACGAAAAAAGCCCGAAAACAACTAACATGGTCATCGTGATACTACTGCTTACGATCCCCCTCTCGGGATGTGTTGGCGATACAGAGAATGACAGGGAGCTCGTTATAGTGACATATGACGTATACGCGCTCACTGATGAGGTGATAGAGGAATTTGAAAATGAGACGGGAATTAGCGTCACTATTCTGAAGCTCAATGATGCTGGGTCTATCCTTGACTATCTGATCCAACACCAGGGAAGAGAAGACGTGGATTTGGCCATTGGTATGGACAATAACTTTCTCGGAACCGCCATCGAATTCGACCTTCTAGCTGAAAGCGATGTGAATCAAGTTGGCATCAGAAGTGACGCCCTCGGGCCCTATTCCGGGCCCCTCGCAACGCCGTTTGATATGGGCTACGTATGCCTCAACTACGACACAGATCAAGTCGACGGCGAGAATTTGACGGTCCCAACTTCCCTCTGGAATCTTACCGAGGAGGAATGGAGGGGCAAAGTAGCTCTCCCCTCGCCAGTAACAAGTAGCCCGGGAAGGGCTTTCATGCTAGCAACACTCGATTACTTTGACTGGGAGGATGGCAATGACGAATTCTCCAACTGGTGGACCGCAATGAAAAACAATGACGTCATAATCACATCAGGATGGTCCGAGGCCTATGAGACCCACTACACGGGAGGATACGGGGAATGGACCGAGGGGTACATTGGGGATGCACACATCACTGTCTCGTACTGCCACTCTCCGGGAGTTGAATCATGGTACAATGAAAATTGGACGAAGTCAGCCTCCCTGGATCTCCCGAAAACATCCTTCTTGCAGGTAGAATATGCCGCTGCCGTGAATGGAGGAAACATTGAGACCGCCAGCGAATTCATAAATTACCTAATTTCACCAGACGTAAACTCTCTGATGCCAACGGAGAATCTGATGTATTCAGTCCTAGAGGGGCAGGATTTACCTGAGGAAAATGGATATCTGCTCAACTCAGTTATCCCTCAACAGCCATCTCAAATTTCTATGAATGAGATATCGGAGAATATTGAGTTATGGCTTGAGGAATGGAACTCTGCCATGACTTCAGGTGAATGATTTGAGAAGGCTAGCAAGCGCATTCGCGGTCATGCTTTACTCAATGCTAATCCTCATACCAATCGGCCTAGCTACTCAAAGACTTATCCTTGTGACAGGCCCTAATCCGTATGACTGGACCAAGTCATTGAGCGAGAATTATATTTCCCAGAACGTATTGGAATTCACTCTAGTCCAAGCGGTCTCATCGACTCTCTTGACAATAATAATCAGCCTCCCGATAGCTTGGTCCCTTGGTCGTCACAGATGGCCTTTCGAGTCTCTGATAAGGACAGTTCTGACATTACCTTTCGTCATACCATCAATAATCGCCGCCATGGGAATACTGACTATAGTGGGCCCCTACGGACTGGATATTAGGACCAATGAAAATACGTGGTGGTGGACACTGATAATATCTCATGCTTGGTTCAACATGGCTTTGATCATCCGTTTCTGCGAACCTCTCCTGTCTAAACTAGATCCTGCCTTGGAAGAGCAGTTGCGCTTGTTGCCTCATGGTAGAACAAGAGCTTCAAGACTCAAGAATCTCTGGGTCCCTTTGTTGTTGCCCTCTGTAGTGGCGGCGGCGTGCATGACCTTCGTCTTCTCGTTCACCTCGTTCGCTTTGGTCCGATGGATAACAGTGAGGGACAATACCCTGGAGAGCGTGATGGCAGAGGTTTCGTCATCCGCTGGCATCCAAGGTTACATGGAACCGACTTCAGACATCGTGATGGGCGCCTCACTGATTCAGTTCACGATTCTGTTGACCTCCCTCTGGCTGACCTCCGTGATCCAGCGTGACAGGAAAGCAATACTCCCACAGGCGCGTCCGGAACATGTCCGCAAACCAAACTCACGTGGCTGGCTAGTGATCGTGCCAGCGTTGATTTTTGCTGTTCTACCACTGATCTCAGTCGTCATCGGCTCCTTCAGAATCCGTGATCTGGGGGAAAGCGGTGGTGGATTTCGCTGGGGAACTGATGGTTGGAATCAAGCATATCATGGGTCATTCTCATTCGCTCCAATGTCCGAGGCAATCCTGAACTCGCTCGGATATGCGACAATTACCATCCTCGTAGCACTACCTCTTGGCTATGCCCTGGCAACAACGATCAACGATCTGGAGAAGAGAAGCCCCAATCTAGCAAGGCTTCTTGATGTTTTCACGATGCTACCCTTCGCGCTCAGCGCGGCGATGGTAGGACTAGGAGTTCTTCTTGGAATAATCAAGCTGGACGTATCCTCAGCATACCAATTCTGGGCGCTCCCCTCACTGGCTCACATCATGCTCACAACCCCATTCGTAGTCAGGATAATGCTACCTGCAATAAGGTCCCTCGACAATTCCTATGACGAGAATGCGCGAGTCCTGGGGATGGGTGAATTCTCCAGATTTGTCAAGATCAAGATACCTCTCCTGAAGGGATCGATTATCATATCCTCGATATTCGTCATTGCGATGTCATTGGGTGAATTCGGAGCATCCTTCATCGTAGCGAAGAATTCAGACTGGACTACTTTGCCCTTGCTCATTGACGCTTGGAGGGCCAAACCGATGAAAGATCCGTTGTCAGCACCGGCATCGAATGCCGTGGCCACAGTTCTGATGCTGATAACAATGGGACTGTTTATGTTCGCAGAGAGATTTCGTAACAACAGAGACGGGGGGATGTTCTGATGCTGGACTGCGAAGCGCTGACGAAGGCATTCGACAAGACCCTATTTAAGAATCTAGATATCCATCTCGGACCCGGGGAGATCCTCGCTGTGTTGGGTCCCTCTGGTTGTGGCAAGTCTACGCTGTTGAGATGCATCTGCGGACTAGAATCCTTGGATTCGGGAACAATCAGGCTGAACGAGATCGATATCACGAATTTCGAGGCTGAGGACAGAGGCATAGGACTGATTTTCCAAAGGCCTGTTTTGTACCCACACTTGTCAGTCTCCGGAAACCTCTCTCTGGCCTCTAAGTCAGGGCACGAGGAAGCGCTTGAGGAAGTCGGCCTCTCGGGGTTCGAGGGTAGAGCTGTCGAGAACCTATCGGGAGGAGAAGGCCAGAGGGTGGCACTAGCGAGAGCCCTACTCGCTGAGCCAAACGTACTTCTACTGGATGAGCCCTTCAGCGCTTTAGACAGTGACTTATCCGTGAGATTGTTGAAAGATGTACGACAGCTCCTCAAGAAAAGAAAATGCCCTGCTATCCTTGTGACTCACAACCAACAAGAGGCCGAGATGTTCTCTGACAGAATTCTGGAAATGTCAGATTAGGTAACAATCGGTCAGTTCTTGACCTCATCCATGGTCGGCATTGTGTGGATGAGGGCCTGCCATTGAGGATTCTGAGACCTTGGAAGGGCGTCTGGAGGCCAATCTGGTCACGCAGGGAGGAACTGGGGGGATTCTCATTCCTCATCTCCATCTTCTTCGTCGGAATGTTCTCCATAGGTGCCCCCTACTTCATCTCGAACAACATCGCGGCGCACTACCTCGAAACAGTGTGGGATCCCGAGATTGCCATAGACAGGAGCCTCCCTGTGATCAACTGGATGATCATCCCCTACGTCGCCCTCTACCTGTTCTACCCCGTGACACTGGCCCTAGCCCCCAGGGACGACAGGGGGAGGATGGAGCTGGCACTGGGCGTCCAGGGCCTGTTCATGGCCACGATGTTCTGCGTGCTTTTCTTCCTCCTCCTTCCAGCTGAGATAGACCTCAGGGACCAGTTGGACACGCACTGGGAGACCAATCCCCCGAACTGGCTGGAGGAGGCGCTGTTCACGTTCATACACGTCTCTGACAACCCATGGAACGCATGGCCCAGCCTCCACATCGTCCACTCCACCCTTCTGGCCAGACTCATCACGCACTGGGTCCAGAGGGACCATCACGAGAGTCGCCTCGCCAAGCCCTTCTTGGTACTCCTCTGGGTCGAGTGGGCACTGCTCTGTGTCAGCATCCTGGCTACGAAGCAACACTACCTGTTCGATCTCGTCACAGGGCTGGTAGTCGCTTTCGTATTCTGGAGGATGTTCACCAAGGTCATCGACATGGTCGAAGAGAGAGGCCCCGGCAAACTCGCATCCGAGTCAGGCTGGAGCAACTAGTTGTTGTATACCAATGGGTGGTATCGATGCAGCACCAAGTCTGATGGAAGTTGCACAAGGGCTGCTATTCTTCGCAATCATCATCGCATCTTCATTGAAGATGAAATCAAATGAAAAGTTTCTATTCACCCAATCGCTTCAGCGATGTAGAAGATGCCACTTGCAACGATTCCAATCATAACACCATTGTGAATCCATTCGGACTTCAGCGATTTCAACCAACGTTTACCCACGTTGACACCGATGAGAGCGGATGCAACCAAAACAAGTGTGAGATTCAAGTGAGAGGAAATCTCATCAAACCTAAAGAACAGATATACCGGAATTCTCGAAAGGTCAACGCACAAAGCAAGGACACTTGCAGTCGCAGCATAGGCCATCTTATCCGGCAGCCTACGGGTAAGGAACATGGCGCGAAGCGCACCTTGGTGGCCTGACAATCCGCCCATGAATCCAGATCCGAAGCCTCCGACCCTGTCATTGGCTTCTGGGATCCTGTAGCCCGTCCACTTCTCACTCATGGTGAGTAACGGCAACACGATGAGAAAGATTCCGATGATGGCCAATAGAGGTGCCTGTGGGACTTGATTTTGCAGTAGTGCCCCAAGAATGGCACCGACAACCAACCAGACGCCATATTTCCGAAAGGCGTGAAAATCAACATGCTCCTTCAACGCGGCAAACTTCCCCGCATTGTGAGCCCCATGTACAATGGCGACGACGGCCACAGCCTCATGAGGACCCATCAACAGAAGAATCATTGGCGTCAGCATGGTAGACAGGCCGAAGCCTGCTGGGACCGTCAGCGCTGCCACCAAGAAGGCGCCAACCGCGACTAGTATCAGTTCCTCCATCGTTACAAGTCCAAGATGAATCAGTTGAAAACAATTGGTAGGAATGCGTTAGCCGCTTCCTCACAGGCATTGGCTACATCATCCAGTCTCTGCAATACACGATACATGTGAACAGCAGCTAGGGCATCATCTCCGCCAGTTCTGAACACAAATCCTGCAGCGTTGCTTTCAACGAGATCAGCCTCATGTTCTGCAAGGTTAACCCCCTGGACGTACTTCAGCAGTTCTTCCCGGCCTGTTTTAGTGTAGCCAGATAGAGTTAGATCACGTAGGTGGAGCACGGTGTCCTCGTAGATTGCAACCGTCTTCTGGACTGCCTCTGCCATTTCCATGACCATTTGCCTCGCTTCATCATTATCGTAGAGCGGTCTGAAAGAGAGTTGCTCAGCAACATTCTGGGCATAGTCTGCGATTCTATCTTGTCTACCAAGCATGAATAGGAACTCATCAGAGTCAATCAGTAATTTCCATTCCCTGGAACTGACTTTTTCTCTTAGGGCGTTCTTTAGGTTGTCCGCAGCCAACTCGGCATCTATTGTCGCCTGAATTTCTGCAGATGCATCTTCACCCTTTGTCGCCTTATCTACAGCTGTCAGCATGTGGTCAACAGTTACTTCTACAGCTTCTGCGTGTTTGTGGAACAACTCGAATACAGTAGGTTGTTTTGTTCCATCTCCGCCAACATCAGCCAACGCATCCTCGATAACTACCTCATCATCTCTAGTGACCCAGAGGACATATGCTACCGTAGCAAATGCGATCGGTAATACAACGATTAGATTGATTGCAGTACTTCCCATAGCGACGTATAGGGCAACTGCTCCGAATCCAGCAGCAGGAAGACTGGCGACCCATGAGGCGAAAATCTTTCCAAATACTCTGAAATCTACATTTTTGGCTCCACCTGCTAGGCCAACCCCAACCACTGCTCCGACTAATGTGTGGGTTGTGGATACTGGGACCGCAAGGAATGGCATTGAGAATACTAGAATTGTAGTAGCTGCACCAAACTCTGCTGCGAATCCTCGTGTTGGAGTAATATCAGTAATTTTGTGGCCAATAGTTTCCATAACTCTCCAACCCCATGTTACTACACCTATTGCTATACCAGCAGAACCAAGCAATACTAACCAAAGTGGAACGTCTACCTTTCCAGCCAACTCCCCTGGTGTTGAGTTTAGTAATTCGTAGACGGTAGCCATCGGCCCAATAGCATTGGATCGGTCATTTGCCCCGTGAGCGAATGCTACGTATGCAGCAGTAATAACTTGTAACCAAACGAAGATCCTCTCAACACCGTGGAATCCTTCTCCTTGGAACTCGTAATTCTTCAATACCCAATACAAAATCGATGAGCCGATAGTGCCGATGACTAGTGCGAGGAGTATTGAGTTGATAGGAATCCAAGCACCTTCGTACATGGCATTCAAACATTCATTGGCGATTACATCTGCATCAGCTGGGCAGTAAGGCGTAAATGGGTCAAATGAACCATTTTCTTTTACTGGTAGCCAATCATACTTATTTGCGACTATACCCTCTCTTTCAAGTCTAGCAATTAGGCCCTTTAGAGCCTTAAATTGTAAAGCAATACCAAGCACAAAAAAGGTTGGAAGTGCCATAAGTGGGGCCATCCACCTACTTCTTGCAATAGGATCTGGAGCTTCTAAAATCGAAGCACGGACAATGAAGAATGTGAAGAAAGCAAGCAAACCACCCATTAACGGACTTGCTACCCAAGACAAAACAACTTCAGTCAACTTTTCCCAATTGATAAGAGAAGCATCATATTGTACTTCGAGGACTAATCCGATTCCTACAATTCCTCCAATTATTGAGTGTGTAGTAGATACGGGCAATCCAAATCTAGTTGCGATTGTAATCCAAACCGCTGCCGCCATCATAGCCGCAATGAACCCGTACATCAAATCATTAGTGAAAGCCGCATTGAAGTAATCCGCCTCTGTATCAAAGTAGAGAATTCCTTTCCTTACGGTGTCAGTAACGGCGTCTCCGGCAAAGAATGCACCCATGAATTCGAAGACTGCAGCAATAATCACCGCTTGCTTCAGAGTTAATGCTCTGGAACCAACAGAAGTCCCCATCGCATTCGCTACGTCATTCGCTCCAATGTTCCATGCCATATAGGCACAAACAGCAGTTGCAAGAATCAGGACGAGCCACATTATCGGTTCCATATGGACTGAAGCGAAATATATCTAGTATATTGATTAAAAAATATATTGAATATATAGTTGAGCCCATTTTCGCTCTACTGCTCTACATAAAAAACTATTTATTTAATACCAATGGTCGCTAATCGTGGCAGAAGGTAAGCCTCCAAAGTCAGAGATTAGGAAAATTCAACTCACTGGGGGGTCAACTTACATAGTCAGCCTTCCAAAGAAGTGGATCGGTGAACACGGCCTCGTTGCGAAGGATCAAGTCAGAGTTGAATGGCGACCTTCAGGTACACTACGGATTGTTCCCGAGGCAACGTCATTAGTCAGAAGGAGATCGATTGAGTTAGACCTCAGCAAGATTCCAGATGAAATGGTCTATGACCACTTAGTTGGCTCATATCTGGCGGGCTCACAAGTAATAAAAATAAAATCTCAAAAAGGCTTCAATAGGAGTCTCAGGAAAACATTCAGGAAATTCATAAATTCCACCAGAGGGGTGGAGATATCCTCCGAGACGGAATTCAGCATAGAGATGATTAATCTTCTCAATCCCTCAGAAATGCCACTTTATTCCAGTTTGAATAGAATGTACCTCCTGATTTCAAGTCAGATAAGAGATGTATTGGATGTTCTGTCAGGAGGGGACAAGGAAATCCTAGAGGATTGTCATGACAGAGAACAAGAGGTTGATGCAATAAGACTCCTCTTGGAGAGGCAGGTTGGCCAGATACTGGAGTCTGCCAGTATAGAAGACTCGCTGGGAACCTCAAGGTGGGAAGCCTCCGAGATTGGGAAAGTAGTCAGGTCATTGGAAAGGATGGGGGACCACTCATATGCACTATGCAAACTGTCCTTGAATAGGTCTGACGACTCCCCAATTTCAATAAACTCTGCACCCATTTCGTCAATACAAACCTGGAAATCCTCCATGAAGCTTTTAATTTCAAATCTAAGGAGAAGAAAAATTTCAGAGATTCATTTGGCCAAAGGACAACTTATTAGTGCTATAAAAGCCCTGGATGATTTCGAAATTAGCTTGGTTTCCTCTGAATTGGAATCTTCCGAAGTATTGTTTCTGGGTCGTGTCTCTGAATCAATTAGAAGGATGTGTGCCTATTCGATAAACATGGGAGAAGAGCTTCTCAATATACAGTCACACAGGGACTCTATAGAAATTACAGAGTGAATGTATACGCGATACTACTTCAGGCCTGTCTAGAAAATATATCAATGGCAGGTTCGGTTGAGAATCCCAAATGATGCACCCAATATTAGGACCTCATGCGATCGAGAGGGACAGCTATAGCAGGGAGGTAATCGCTGTATCTGTGCCTGCTGGTCTTGGGTGGATACAGTTTCCCCGATAGGGCCATTTCTACTACCTCCTGCTTCGTCAATGTCTCCAAGTCGCTACCCGGCCAGATGTCCAGCTCGATTCCTTCGTCATCCAGGTAGTCGACCTTGATGACTGGAAGGCGGAGCAAGCCGATCCTAAGCCCCACGTGGTACCTGTGGTGACCATCGAGGATCGTTCCGGTACGCCCATCCACCAGCAGGGGCTTTGTGTAAGCGTTCCAACGGAGTGTTATGTCGTACAAGGACTCAACGTTGCCGGGCTTGACCTCCTCATGGGGCTTCAGCCATGAGATGGGCACCAGCTCGACTTCCACGACAGTCCTGAGGGGCGCTCATTGAAATCATTTCGCGTAGCTCACACCAGTCAGTTCATCCGATTATTCCGGAAACTGCCTCGGTTTGCGTCAGGTAGACCAAGAGCCCCAAACCAGCGAAGATCATCATCCAAGAGCCAGTCGCCTTGACCACTCCGGTGGATCTCCTGAGGAAGCTGATCATCGCCTGCCGCCCCATCCCGACAAGTACCGTTACCATCACCATCAGCAGGGTCACAGAGAGGATCAATCCGCCGAGGCCAGCCACGAAGGCCCCCTCTCCGACAACCGCCAACCATGCCACGAACGGGAAAACCGCGGCCGCCGTACAATCCACAGACGCGGCGGAATACCCTATTCCCCACAGGAACATGTTTCTCCGTGGTGTGAAAACCTCATCGGACTCAACCGTCTGGTACCTGTCCAACCACCTCTGCACGAAAGACATCATCTCACTGGTCCAACCAAGAAGCATCAGGCTACCCAGTACCACGAGCAGGCATGCAATTCCGACAGCTATGGTGTGGAAAGTCCCTGATAGGTTGACGACCTCGCTCAACCCGAAGATGACTATCCCAACGGACACGAAAAACGTCAGTTGCCCGAGAGCGGCAAAGCTCCCAATCTCGAGTGAGCCCGGTATCCTCCCGCTTATCTTTCCCTCTGCATGCAACTCCTCCTCCCTCATCCCCAGGCTGAGGTAGTAGGTGATGTACGAAGGCAGGACCGGGAAGGCGCAAGGGGAGAAGTACACCAATACTCCGAGGAAAAGCCCGATGATGAATACGCCTGTGACCGATCTGTCCGATTTCGCTATGCCGATCCTCAGGTCCTCCGCATCGCCCTCGTTGGCCTTCAGAACCGCGTTGTCAAAAGCCTTCCACCTATCCAGGGGCGTCCCAGTGTTATCCTTCGCTACCACATATCCCTCATGGTCAATCACCATTACCAATGGGAGAAGCTGAGCAGAGTAGTATTCGGCCATGTCGCCCCTCGATCCGTTTTCCAGGATTATTGATTCGGTCCCGCCATTTACCACAGTCCAACTCATGAATTTCTCAGAATCATAATCCCCGAATGTCGAATTTATCTGCGCGAACGTTTCACCAAATCTGTACCAGGCCGCCACTGAGACCACTACCACGGGATACTCTCCCTCGAGATCGCTCCAATCAGCGATATTGTTCTCAATGTGCTCTTGCACATAGTGACAGTTCGCACAATCTATTGCCATGAAGTCTAGGATAACGACACTCCCCCTGAGCGAACTCAACTGAACAGTGCCGTTCTCATCGGCGATAATGGTGTCAATGCCGGTTCTGTTCAGTGATTGGGCTTCAAAATCGTACACCTCATTGACGTCTCCAGAGACCCCGTATATCGAGGAGGTCATTCCGAAAAGGGACAGTGAGGAATATCCAATGACGCAGAAAAGTACGACAGCGACGCCGAAAGCCCTCCATGTGTCGCCCTCCCTGAGGATACTGAAATCAAGTCTCTGAGCTAGCGAGACTCCTTCTGGCTCACTCATGCACTGTGAAGTGTCGCGCTCTTTTTCATTACAGTGGGTGAATGTTTCCTCTTCTACAGAGGTCAAAATTTCTGATTTTATCGAATTTCTATCATCCTGAAAGGAATAATCTAGGTCTCACCATCCTTATCTGCACAGCTCTTTCGCGAGATACGGGGCTCGTGGTCTAGGGGTTATGACGTCGCCTTCACATGGCGAAGATCGCAGGTTCAATTCCTGCCGAGCCCACCATCGATTAGGTCATCCAGCAATGATGAGGCGCCTATCCTGGACTCATTCGGATTCCCCGTGGATATGCCTTCCTTCTGCATTATAGAGAGCATCCTCCGGGCGTCCTCTGTCTTCCTTATCCCCCCTGAGATCTTCACTCCCTTCCTCTCTCCCATTGTAACGAGGTGCCTGTTTGCTTCCATGGAGAGTATCCTAGCATCCTCATCAGTGCAGTCCCCTCTCTTGCCCGTGCAGGTTTTTACGAAATCAGCCCCAGAGGCCATGGCCAACCTGCTTGTTGCCCTAATCGAATGCTCATCAAGAAGGGGGGTTTCTATGATCACCTTGAGTATCTTGTCTCCTGATGCCTCTCTCATGGCTAGTAGGAGGGCCAACTCAGACTCCCCGGGAAAACCATCATGAAGCTGGGGCTCCAAGACGCAGTCTATCTCATCAGTCCCAAAATCTATTGCTTCCGTTATTGCTTTGGAAACCTTTACTGGATCTCTCCAACCTACTGGGAAGCCACCCACCACGGAGGCCACTCTCACCTCTTCTGGGAGGAGGTCCCTGACAAATCTAACGTGCTCAGAAAAGACGCAGACAGCAGCGGCGCGATGGGTGACCGCCCTTTCGCATAGTCGGACAAGGTCCTCCTCCGACGCGCCCCTGTCCAGCAGTGTAAGGTCCAATATCCTGATTATGTTGCCATTGCCCATGCTTACACTACCCATGAATCGACTCAAATCTCCTCATGAAGTCAACTAAAGCCTCAACGCTCTCAATGGGGCAGCCATTGTACAGACTAGCCCTGATTCCTCCGACGCTTCTGTGGCCCTTTAGGCCACCGAGGCCCGCCTTGTTAGCCTCTTTGAGAAAAACACGCTCCAGGTCCTCATCCCTCATTCTCCATGTGACATTCATCACAGAACGCGACTCGACCTCGGCATGAGGAATCCAGAAGGGGGTCCTGTCCAGCTCCTCGTAGAGCAACGCAGACTTGGCCCTGTTTCTATCAATAGCCCCTTGTAGCCCTCCGTTTTCCTCTACCCAAGAAAGGACCCTGTCCAAGACAAAAATCCCGAACGTGTTCGGCGTGTTGAACATGGATCCCTTGGAGATGTGGGTCCTATAGTCAAGCATCGTGGGAAGCCCCTCTCCTATTCTCGAAACAGCCCAGGGCGAAAGGATCACCAGTGTCACTCCACTGGGCCCTAGATTCTTTTGAGCTCCGGCATAAATCACATCATGGGCAGAAACGTCTATCGGAACGCCACAAATATCCGAGCTTGCGTCTACCACTAGGTGCTTTTGCCCTACCTCTGGGATCTTGTGGTACTGGGTACCGAATAGCGTATTGTTGGAGGTGTAGTGAACGTATTCAGCATCCTCTCTGATCTCAAAACTCCCACTCCTGGGAACAGATTTGAAACCCCTCTCAGAGTCATCCCATGATGCCACACAGTCGCCTATCCTGCATGCCTCCTTGAGGGCCTTTTGAGACCACCCCCCCGTAACTAGGAAGTCGGCCTTGTCACCATCCCCGAGAAGATTCAGGGCAGTCATGTAGAACTGGGTCGAAGCACCTCCCTGAAGGAATAGAATGTGGTAGTCTTCGGGTACGGACAGTATCCTCCTGACCCTACTCATGGCTGAGTCTATGACTTCTTGAAAAAATGAGCTCCTGTGAGAAACTTCCAGTAGTCCGAATCCGCTATTGTTCAGATTGGGTAGGGATGAGGCCACATCACTCACCACTTCCAGAGGTAACACCGCAGGCCCAGCACCAAAATTGTGCACCCGCCCATCTCCGCTCATGGTCCACGCATGATATCCAGTCTTTCAGCTCATCGTCTCAAAGGCAGGGTTCTTCTCTGGAAGTCGGGACGGCGTTGCATGATCAGGGTCGGCTTGGTGATGTTACAGGGGGCCAGACATGACCATATATCCTCATTGAACGAGGCGTCTAGAGATTTGGGCTTGGAAATAGAAATAATCCAGATAAGGAAGCTAAACGAACTCACATCATCCGATCCTGATGCCATAGTACTCCCGGGGGGTGAGTCCACCACAATGAGGAAAACAGGACAGGACAAATCCTCCATGCTCATCCCCGGAATATTTGATTGGATCAGGGATAACCCGTCAAAGTCAGTCTTGGGAACTTGCGCAGGAGCCATACTTCTGGCAGACCCACAGGATGGAAATCCTCCTCTTGTCCATGCACAAATAGACAGGAACGCATATGGCCCCCAGTATGAGTCGTTTCAAGGAACCGTGAGCTCATCACTTTTGGGCAGGGAGTTCCCGGGAATTTTCATCAGGGCTCCGAAATTCGTTTCTTCGGAAAACGAGGTATGCGCAACTATGGGGAAGGAAATAGTGGGAGTGAAGAACGGCAGAGTAATAGCACTGACTTTCCACCCTGAGTTGTCAAGTGATAAGGGGTTCCACAAGTGGCTCCTAGAGAGTGTGTGCGGTGATTAGTGTGTCCGAGTTCCCCCAATTCATCGATATTGAGGAGTCTCCGAACTCTCTGGATTGCGAAGGGTGCATACAATGCCAGATGGGTAGCAAGCTGGTTCTTTTCATTACCGGAAACTGCCATTGGAGGTGCGACTATTGCCCACTTTCTGAAACCAGAAGGGATATCGATTTCATGTATGCCAACGAAAGGCCATGTAATGACTTTGATGAAGTAATAGAGGAAGCCAGGGCGATGAGGGCTACGGGAGCTGGTATCACCGGTGGAGACCCATTGATGGCCAAAGAGAGGAGTTTAGAGGGAATCAGGAGGCTAAAGCGAGAATTCGGTGACGATTTCCACATCCACATGTATACAAGCATCCCATTCAAAGCTCAGTGGGCCAGTGAGTTTGCAGATGCTGGACTTGATGAGATAAGATTCCACTTCCTGGATCTTTCCAGCAAGGGGTATAAGGAGGTAATCGAGGCATGCTCCGATGCTGGAATATTTACTGGGGTAGAGCTCCCATGTGAGCCCGACAAGGAAATGGAGCTGTTACAGATAATCGAAGATATGAGGGACTTTGATGTCAGCTTTATGAATCTGAATGAGCTGGAGATTACGGTCGGAAATCATGAGAATATGGAGCTAAAGGGATTTAATTTGTCTACGGAGATTACTGCTGGGGCAGAGGGGTCTTCCGAGCTAGCGCAGTCGATTAGAGACAGAGTAATGGCTGCCTCTATAGGCGCTCCCGACCCGATTGATGGCGTGAAGAGGGAGCCATACGGATTTCATCTGAAATACTGCACCTCCTCGTACAAGGATGCTGGACAGATGAGGAGGAGGTTCATGCGTAGGGGGGAGGCAACCATCTCGCCTCATGAGACGCTCAGCGATGATGCCACATTGTTGTTCGGAGTGGTCTACTCAGAGAGGGGTCTCCATGAGTCTTGGATAAGGGAAATATCAGATTTCACAGGCCTTCCCAGAAGATTCATGTTGTACGACGAGAAGAATTCACGAATAGAGATTCCAATGGCAGTTGCTGAAGAGATAGCTGGTGAAGTTTCAGCCCCAGTAGCCATCGTCGAGGTGACTCCCACTTTCGACAGGACTGATGTGATGCTTGTATGGCTCAATAATCATAGAATTTGATTTATTCCGCGCTGGGTTGATACGTCTCTGACCAGTGTGGACGAATGTGCCAGTTAGTGTAGCCGACCCGGATGCAAACATAGCAGATCCTTACAGGAGGCTCTCTGCATCACAGATGGTAACATGGCATGCATGCCCCAGACTATGGTATTACAACAATATCCTCAAGCTGAGAGGTCCATTGCCACCACAGATAATTAGGGGCAATGCCGCGGAGTCCTGCATATCAAGAGTGATGAGAGACTCCCCCTCATTAGTCTCTAAATATGCAGATGATATCCTAAAGTCTCCAATCTTGGATGATGGTAAGCCCGCCTATGAATATGATGAATTGTGGCCATCGCCCTCCATTCAGGCCCTTGATGAATCTGAATGGCCCAAAGACCGAACGTCACTCGAGGAGTGGGCAATGGCCAGGGTTGATGCCCACTTCGATAAATGCTGGAATGATGCAGTGAGGGAATGGGAGTCGCTTACAAATAGGACAGGAGAATCGAATCAGGCAGATATGACGGAATGCCGAAGGATGGTAGAGAATGGCATAAAACTGCACATCGACCAAGTAGAATTGTGCCTTAATAATCTGAACAGTGTGATATTGGACTCTTGGAGAAAGGGAGAAAATCGCCCTAAGTGGCCGGCCCCCGATGGATTCCCCTTGCTCTGGACACAACCTCATCCTTGTGCTGGACCAGTCGGTAGTAATGTAACATGGGTCGAGTCATGGGAGATAGCTAGACCTTGGTTCGTGGATCCCGACGCGGACTCGTTTACCCAAACAACTTCCCACCCAGAAGGATGGTTCCAGGGAGAATATGACCTAGTTTACAGATGGACAGGAAGACCATCAGTTATCGATATCAAGGCATCACAGGGCAAGGGAGACAGGTCCGGCGGATACATTGAGCAACTTCGACTCTATGCATGGCTATGGTGGGAGACTCATGGAAGGGTAGAGGAACTAGAGCATATTGGAATCTGGTACCTAGGGACTGGTACAATTAAGGAAGTGGAAAAACCCACTCTCAAAGAGCTAGAGGAATACTCTGGGGAACTCAAAGGAGTTTATTCTAAGGTTCACGCTTCAAGACCTTCCATAGTGGACTGTCCGACAAACCCATCTCCCCTAAGGTACTTTGAATCAGGTGGAATTCCGGCTAACCCCCCTGTTGACTCAGACCCATTGGCTAGATGCAGAAATTGCGATCTAAGGGGAATATGTGAGAATGGGAATCACGAACTAGACCTTCCTTCTGATACTAGGATAGAAAGATTCGGTCACTCTTGGCCGATCACGTCGATTTCAGATATCAAGACCAGAGTGGATGCAATCGGAGTTGTTTCCAATCTCAAGGGCCCCTCTCTCGAAGAAAAAGGAGGGGTCGAGTTATCATTCAGGCTTCAGGACGGCTATGATCGAGCCAAAGTTAGAACGAGCAGATACGGGTATCCAACCAATATTACAAGATCGATTTCCAACAGTACCAGAGTCAAGGTCGGAGGAGCAATCCCCTCTGTATGGAGGGGAGAAGTAGTCCTGGATATTGACGAACAGTCATCTGTTATCATTGCCCAAGATGAGGAAACTTATCCAATAGTGGAGATCGAAACTAGAGTAAATGTGATAGGTAGGATTTGGTCAGTAAATGCCTTTCCTGACGGTCAGGGAATATCACGTTGGTCAATTACTATACTGGACAGCTCTGGCGCCGCTGGAGTGATCGCATTCAAGCAGTTCATTCCTGTTCTGGCAGCTGGCCTCTCTAGAGGGGATGAAATAGCAATACTGAATGGAGAGGTAGGTGAATTCAACGGGGTCCCACAAGTCAAAATTGGCCCTAACACAAGGGTGGTCTCAGTCAGAACCTCTGAAGATGTTCCCGAATTTTGATGGCGCCGAGAGAGGGATTTGAACCCCCGCGTCCAATGGACAGTGGATTTCGAATCCACCGCAATACCGGGCTATGCGATCTCGGCAGCGTCCTAGCCACCAGCGAATCAGAAATAAGGGTGACTGGGTTCGGTAGGTGTATGAAGATTGAGGTAAGGAGTGGTGATGAGATATATTCTGTCGATTCGTATGAGCCTATTTCCGTGGGATCCGTACTTGATGAGCTCGGAATAGCCCACTCTACAGTTCTTGCAGTCATTGGGGACACAATCATACCTCATACTTCCATCATTAGTGACGATGTAAGTATTGAACTGGTCACTGTTTCAAGTGGGGGTTAGTTTCTCTGTCAGAACCGTTCCTGCCTCTACAGTGATCAAATCATGCCCCTTTCTGATCAGAGTCGCCTTGTTTCCAATTAGTTTGTAACAATCATCCTCACTCATTAGATACGAACCTTCGTAAAGCCCTATAACCGGGTATTCATTAAACTCATGGAACTCACTGATTCTCCTGGCTCTGGACTCCCCATAGTGCTTTGACAAGTCCTCTTCTTCTGATTCTCTGAACCATATTCCCCCTGGATAGTAATGAGGATTGATTTGGAATGGAACTAGTCCCAAGGTCTCGAAAGATGGGACCATAGTGATTGGCATGTCATTCGTCGTTTGCATTGTTGGACAAGCAACATTGGCTCCTGCACTCACACCTGCGTA
The DNA here is from genome assembly GCA_002501605.1 of Euryarchaeota archaeon UBA28. Classification (GTDB taxonomy): domain Archaea; phylum Thermoplasmatota; class Poseidoniia; order Poseidoniales; family Thalassarchaeaceae; genus MGIIb-O5. The sequence goes on along the minus strand of DANW01000012.1, from coordinate 36,535 downwards.
TGGCTTTCCCTCAGCGATAACTGACTTCCTGATCGGATCTATTAGCCCACGCTCATGCAACTCTCTAACAAGAAGCCAAGTGTTCCCCCCACCAACATACACCCCATCAAAATATTCCAATTCCGATGCCGGATCGTCGAATTGATGGATTCCAATCAGGTCCATTTCTCCTCCTGCAAAATCCCGCATTCTTTTGGTGTAGGCGTCATGGTCAGTGGATGCGTAAGGAATGAATGCAACTCTTTCACACCCTGAGAAGTTTTCACTCATTAATTTCCTGTATGTCAATCGCCTTTCCTCTGTACCCACTCCCCCACTACCTAGAAGCAAACTCATAATGATCACCTAGACGTAGAAATCGCTTGTCTGAGGCCCCTCTTCTAATCCCATTACCCCCTCAAGAGAAATAGAGCCCTCATATCCCTCCATCAGTTTCCTCGCTATTTCTTCTGTGGAGTCTATGTCCAAGTCAAGTGGCAAATCCAAACCATTTTCAATCCAATTTGCTAATCTGCTCGCAGCCAAAACATCCGTGGTGGAGCCAACGGTTTCTGCCACCAATGCAAATGTGTTTACTCCGAAGAGCGGGGACATTGAAACAATCAGTCCGGCTACCCCTATCATTCCGGCCTCCGGCCTTTCTTTACTAACGGGAATATCATTGGCCTCCAGCCCCCTCCTTACATCTTCGTCAGCACAGATGACATGTATCCCCTTGTCTTCCGCTCCTGCGGCCAGTCCCGCTAATACAAGTAGCATAGGTGTCGATGATTCCGAACAAATTGTAAGAATCTCTTCCGCGACTTCATTCTGTCCTGCAGATGTCATCGGCTGCATCTCTCCCCCAATTACTATCACAGTTTGCCCATCCGGTAGAATCACCGATTTTATCTCCATTCTAGGGGGCCTCATGAGGCCACCAGAGTCGAATGTGGAGTGTGGCGGGAAATCATGATTTAATATCCAACCGAGAGTTCTTGAGGGATGTTTTTCAACTAAGGAATCAACTAGTATTTTCCCTACATTACCAACCCCAGGGACGGCTTCTAGGACCGCTGAATGTTCAGGGAGTCCTTCCCCAACGAGCCAATGGATCCTACTCCTATTCATCTCTCCACCTCCTCATTTGGTGAAGGAAGCGACTCCACCCATTCGTCACTCCCAGCATTCTCCCTCTCTCTCCTTCTTTTTCCCTGAGGGTCTTCAGGAGAATACTTCAGTGGGGCAGATGAAACCATCACTTTTCCACAAACATCGCAATCAGGGCCGAGGCCGTACAAATCACAGGTCTTGCAATACTGTAGTTTGCTTCTCACCATGTCTATCAAGGAGCTAGCGGAGCCTACTAGTCAATGAACCATCCGTAAGGTTCGCGCCTTCAAGAGCGGTCTATTGATAGTGAGCCATTCACCGTGGACATACTTTTCTTTACTGCCTCGACTGCAGACTCCCACAAGGACTCAGCCACCTGATAGTCAGGAGCCCTGATGTCCACCCGATAACTCGGAGCACCGTCATAATGGCAAGTTAGCGTTACTTCTTCCAGCCCGCCGGCACAAGCCTCCGCTTCGAGCAATGCGTCCCTTATTGCGTAGACGCCTTCTTCCCCCCATACTTGAATATCGAAAACTCCTCTGATTTCAACGAATGGCGGTATTATGTTCTCCATTGCCAGAGATGTTACTACTCCTGTCCAATCTCCCTCAAATCCGGCGTCAATTAGCGCGGTATCGCTTATCGCGCACTCTTCCAAAGCCCCGTACAGAGTTCCGAATGACTCTGTCATCGCATTGGATATTTCGGCACTCTTGGTATCATCCCAGCCGACTCTCTCAGCGGCGACCCTCATGATCTGATTCGCTCGTTCTTCGTTCTTCCAAGCCTGTACAGTATCTCGCCTGCGCTCTTCAGAGACGCTTTTTAGAGAAAGCTCGACTCTTTTCCTATCTTTCTTGACTTGTATTACTTTAGCTACAACTCTCTGCCCCTCTCTCACATGAGCCCTGATGTTTCTTACCCATCCTGCCGCTATTTCCCCCACGAACACGAATCCCTCTCTTCCATCGTATCCATCCAAGCTAAGGTAGGCACCATTCTGCTTGATGTCTTTGACGGTACAGATTAGAAGATCGCCCTCTTCTGGCCATTCTTCTTCATTATCGCTCATCTAATGCCCCCTTCACTCGAGGACATCAACTATGGTACTTCCAGTGAGTTCAGCCTTCCCGCCTTTTGGGATGGCTAGAATAGAACCGCAAACCGAGCATATAATCTCAGTCGAGGCACGATTAAAAACAATCGATTCTGCCCCACAGTCTCGACAACTTACTCTCAGAAACTTACCAGACATTCTAATCCTCACTTATCGACTAGCTCGAACTTTCGAGCCCTCTTTCCTCGAGGGGAATGTGCCTTCCCCGTTTCGCTACATCTGTACACAAGATTAACCCTCTTGGTGGGTTTCTCCCCTGATGGCTTTGGCCTTGGGAAACCTCTGTATCCGGAAGTAACCTTACGGAACCTTCTCTGACCCCATTTCAACTCGCTAGCGCGCCTCTTCTTGACGCGCTCCACAGTGTGCTCGGTGTGCTTGCCTGCAGCAGGACTGTATCTCTTTACCTTCCTAGGCATCTTTACCATCAGTTGCACCTCGTTGCTTAGTAGCGAGGCCGGCGACCGATGGCCTGTTTATGAAGTCTATCGAGAGAAATCCCCGTTGCGAATTAATGAGCCAGACCAATTTATTGCAAAATCAACAATAATCCCTTGGCCCTCCGAGGTCTGTGACTGAGATGTGGCTCCAGTGGTGGATTGTCTTATTTCTCCTAATCTCTGGCTATTCTATGGCCAGGATGGGGCCAGCTTTCGACAGATCGAGATTCGGTTTCCTAGTCTTCTTTGCTGGTTTGGTATTGGCCTTCTTGCCCACTGAAGGATTAATGAGTTCCGAAGATGCCGCATCCGAGTCACTGAGGCTCACACTTTCATGGGCCATCCCGGGAGCAATCGGGCTGTACGTAGTTGCATCAGGGGCACCGATTTACAATGAGTCAAATATCTTCAAGCTCCTCATTGGCTGGTCTTTGACGCTCTACTCTTTGCGGGCAATGTTCATTTCCTGGGGGCCAGATATTGATATGATTGGCAAGACGGTTTCATCCGCATTAGGAGTGACGTTAACTATGACAATTTACCTTTACTCCATCAGAATAGCAGAGTCAACTAGCTCGGAGGATTCAGTTACAAAACCTCTGGAAAGCGATGAGATTAAGCACATCTCCGATATTTTACTATCGAACGTAGGAGATATGGAGGCTAAAGAATGAGCGGGATTATATCAGTGTTTTTTGGATCGATAATCCTCGCATCGATGGCCATACTAATCCATCTAATTTCCGCATATCATCCCTATCACAGACCTGTCCCTCTCGCCCTATCTTCTCTGGCTACTATGTCTCTGGCTGTGCTTGCTCTCTCGCTGATAAATGATGGGTTAAGTTACCTTGAGATAGTTAGGAGCTCTGTCTCAGAATCGATTTCTTCCTTGCTGAATATTCTCCCTATCATTTATGTCTCCATTGCAATAATACTGCTTAAAGTATCATTACAAAACAGGATAGAAGAACCACTCTAGCCCAAGAGAATCTCGACTGGCAGAGGGGAACGCTGATAACACCCACTCCGGTCGCGGGGTCGTCCAATAGGTGGTTTGTGTGTCCAAGGGTACTCCAAGTATGGGAAAAAGGCAGAAGTCCACTCACATAAGGTGCAGAAGGTGTGGTAGGCACTCTTTTCACAAGACAAAGGGTGTTTGTTCCAGTTGTGGATATGGTCAGACCGCCAAGCTCAGGAAGTACAGGTGGAGCAAAAGAAACCGCTCCATGGGAAGTAAGTAATATTCACGAAAGGGCTAAGTCCCTCGCCCTTGAGCGGGGTACGGTAGCCGATGTGCGGGATCATCGGAATTTTGTCTCATCCCGATTCTCAAGTGGCTCAATCTCTGTATGATGGATTGTTGGTGCTTCAACATAGAGGGCAGGATGCGGCGGGCATTGTTACAAGCGATCACGAAAATATCTCACACAGAAGGGCCAACGGACTGGTACGTGACGTCTTCAGGTCAAAGCACTCGAATTCTCTCAGAGGCTCAATGGGAATAGGGCATGTTAGGTATCCCACTGCAGGCTCAAGCTCAGTTGCAGAGGCACAGCCATTCTACACGAATACTCCCTTTGGAGTTAGCCTAGCACACAATGGCAACCTGAACAATACCTCTGACATCATTTCCGGTCTTTTGGAGTATGATCACAGGAGGATAAATACCAGTTCTGATTCTGAGGCTCTATTGAATCTCTTTGCTGCAGAGATCCAAAGGTCGCTTAATGGAAGGCCGGGAGGACTCGATTCGCTCACAGAAGAAGACATTTTCAGGGCTATTGAAAGACTACACCTTAGGGCGGAAGGAAGCTACAGCGTAGTTGCAATGATTACAGGATGGGGCATTATCGCATTTAGGGACTCCCATGGTATCCGCCCTCTTTCGATGGGAAGCCGTGTTGTTAATGGCTTCACAGAGAGGTTATTTTCCTCAGAGAGTGTTGCATGTAATACACTAGGTTTCAACCACGAAGGAGACGTCTCACCAGGCGAAGCCGTAATTGCGAGAATGGACGGCACCATATCTTCAAAACAATGCTCCAATGAAGTGTCGCATAGCCCATGTATTTTCGAGCATGTATATTTTGCTAGGCCAGACTCAGTTATTGATGGAATCTCTGTCCATTCCTCGAGGATTAGAATGGGTGCATCTTTGGCCAAACGAATATCCGAAAAGCTCCCAAATCATGGGATAGAGTCAGTTATCGCTGTACCAGACAGTGGCAGAATCGCCGCCTTAGAGCTTGCTAGGGTTTTAGACGTCCCCTACAGGGAAGGATTTGTCAAGAATAGATATATCGGGAGGACATTCATCATGCCCGGGCAGACAGTTCGAAAAGACTCAGTGAGGAAGAAACTAAACACAATCCGAGAGGAATTCCAAGACAAGGTGGTACTGATAGTGGACGACAGTATTGTCAGGGGCAATACCTCAAGAAGAATAGTCTCAATGGCCAGGGAAGCTGGAGCAAAAAAGGTGTATTTCGCTTCATGCTCCCCGCCTATCATTCATCCAAATGTGTACGGTATCGATATGCCTGCAAAGTCAGAGTACGTCGCACATGGAAGGACCATTGAGCAAATCTCCGAGGTTATTGGAGCAGACTGGATGATCTATCAGGAATTGGACGATTTAATTGAGGCATGCAAAGGAGATTCAGGTTCAGATCTAGTGACTTTCGACTGTTCATGCTTCGATGGGGTATATGTCACGGGTGGAATAAACGAGGAATACCTAAAACGAATAGAGGAGATGAGGAGCGACTCGGCCAAACAAACTGCTTAGATCTAATTACAGTCAATATCAAGCCCACATGCCCCATCCTAGGGACATGAAAACGTCCATCGCGGCATTCTCTGGAATGATCGCGAGGGAGGAAGTAGGATGCTTCGTAAAGACGGAAGATGGTTTTGCAATATCATTAAGCAATGAAATTGTCTTCCTTGACAGGAGATGTCATGTGATCTCAAAACATCTCTATGATGGATTAGTTGTGGCGATAAATGACACAGATATTGGAACCATCGTCGTAAATGCGAAAGGTGATGTAGATGTTATTAATGCAAATCAAATTGAGAATATTTTCTCTGGGAAAGAATGCAGTGTTGCTTCATTTTCCTATCATAAAACTTTCATCTCACAAGAAAATAAGGAGATTTTGACTATCTACAACACAGGAGAGTACGGACTTTCTGCTCCTGCCGACGATCCGAATATCATCCATGTGTCCGATGATGGCAATAGCCTCGCTGTGGGTAGTAAAGGGGGAGCTTTAACCATATTCGGCCCCAATCTGCAGACATCTCATCATTCGCCACCCAGGGATGATGACGTTGAGGTAATTTCCGCAATTTGTTCAGATGGGAGGGGGAGATTCCTCGTTTCTAGGTCTTCATTGGGATTAGTAGTTGATGAAAGGGCGGTAAACAGGGTAGAGCTATGGGACATCAAGAAAGGCCTAATTATGGAAGCTGAGGTTCCTTCAAGGATAACATGTATCGCACCACGCCAGAACGGATATGTGGCGGGTTGCTTCGAGGGAGAGGTAATTCTAATTGATCAGGATTTACAGGTATCTACGATCTCAAAATCGGAGTACACAATCTCGGATGTTTTGGAATGGGAAGGGGATATTATCTCCTCATGCTGGTTTTTTGTCGAAAGAATGAATCAATCAGGGGCTAAAATTTGGTCATTCGAGCACCAAAATCTAGTGAAAGGAATGCTCAAAATAGGGGATGATCGAGTCGTGGTTTTCGGAAAAGGGGGGGATGCAAATGCGGGTAATCACATTTCATTAATCCTTCCAGATGCAGAAACCCAGGAGGATATCACTAGTAGTAAATCAAAAATTGGTGCCATCGAACTTTCTGATGAGAAACACTCTGGAATGCTCTCAGAGGATGAGTCATCGGCAGCATCTCAAAGGTCCCCATTAGATGGCATTGAGGATCTAATTTCCGAAATTATAGAGCCAATTGAGGATACCGAATACGAAAAAGAGGCGCATAATGGAGACTTACTCGAGTCTCTGGTATCGACTGCTCGCTCACTGAATATACCCCCAGTGGCAAATCCAGGAGGGGACATCACCGTAATGTCTAATCAGGATTCAAAAGCCGATGTTACCCTGAATGGCTCCGACTCATACGATCCTGATGGGGAGATAGTCTCATGGTCATGGAGCACAGCTAGTGGTAGAAACTTGGGCCAGTCAAAGATAGTCAGGGTGAGGCTTACTCCAGGAGTTCATGTATTCACTCTCAGAGTAACTGACAATATGGGTGCGGAGTCAGAAAGTAGTATGACTGTAAGGGTCATCGACTAGAGCTTGGCGAGCTCTTCCTTCAGGGATGGAAGCGCCTCTTCCCATGTCGCAACTATTCCATAGTCTGCTACTCCAAAAATTGGGGCATCGGGATCTTTGTTTATCGCAACTATGTACTTGCTGGAACGCATACCAGCTAGATGTTGTATTGCGCCGCTGATTCCTACGGCGATATACAAGGAGGGGTTGACGGTCTTACCAGTTTGTCCAACTTGCATGTTGTGGGGTATCTCATCCCACGAATCTACAGCCGCCCGACTTGCTCCAACAGCAGCGCCGATGACATCAGCCACCTCGTTCAAATGAGAGAAGTTTGCAGGGTCTCCCATCCCTCTTCCACCAGAAATTATGATATCGGCTTCTGATACATCGAGTCTTTCACTTGCCTTTGCCATGGCCTCTTTGACAGCAACCGAAACCTCAGAAGTACTGTCTACAGTAATCAGCTCAGCGTTACCGCCTGAGCCTGCACTCTCGAAGGCATTCTGCCTCAGTGTTATTACGCAAGACCCAGAAGCTGTGGAAGTCTCAATTGCCTTTCCCGAATATACCGATCTAGTCATCTTCAGGTCTTGGCCAATCTCTGTCAAATCCTGCACCACTGGGACTCCCATTTTTGAGGCTATTTGAGATGCCAATTCCCTCCCTGTAGGGGAAGAGGAAGCTATCACAACACCATCACAGTGGGGTGCCATAACAGCTGACCAGGCCCCGCTATCGAAGGACGAGAAGCAATCGCCCTTCAGGGAAATGACCTTGGAAACGCCCGAAATCTCAGATGCCTCACTTTCACCTACTCCTCCAGGGCACAACAGTGTGGTTGTTCCGCCCAATGAACTAGCCGCACCAGCTAGCTGACTGGTTACACTATGCAATTGGTTTCCATTCGTTTCAGCAATAATTGTTATGTTCATATTCAATCCTCCTAAATTACATTCGCCTCTTCACGGAGCTTTGAGACAACAATTGAGACCGACTCAGCCCCCTCGAATTTCTGCCCTGGGGGCTTCTCCGGTGGCAAATCATGTGCATGAATTTTGACGCCGGACTCTCCGATATCAACTCCCAAATCTCCAGGGCTCACTGTCTCGATTACCTTCTTCTTTGCCATCATTATTCCCTTGACGTTAGGCCTTCTGAGCTCAGTTGCCGCTTTGTCAAACGCGAAAAGACAGGGCTTTGAAACCATAACCCTCTCATTTCCAGAGGGACTAGCTCTTAGCGCGCTGAAGCCGTCTCCATCCACGTTGACTTCGGAGACCATGCCAACGCACGCCGCTCCGATTAGATTTGCTACTCCCGGACCAGTAGACCCAGAGTTGGTATCTGCAGCTTGCTTCCCGCACAGAATGACATCAGCGCCACAGTGCTTGACAGCAGCGGCAAGAATGGATTGAATTTGCCTACTGTCCATTTCGCTAGTGTCCGCCTCAACATGCAGCATCGAGTCAGCACCAACTGCAGCAGCATCTGTGAGCATTTTGGAAGATCTAGATGGACCGCAGGTAATAGCAACTAGGTCGCCACCCCCTGACTCCTTCAATTGGAGAGCGTACTCTAGTGCGTACTCATCGTAAGGACTAGTCGACCATTTCGACACCGAATCTTGGTCAACCCTCCCATCCGATACGGCAATCTTCGATGTTGTATCAGGAACTTGCTTCAGTAGTACTGCTATAGTCATGTTATCCCTATCGACCCGACTGTAGATTCCCATATCAAGATTGACCTGATTCAATCTCTAGAATCTAGGTTAAATCTCTGGTAAATGACTGAATCCCTGTTATGTGTCTGCCAAGAATTAGGTTGTGTATGTCATGAGTCCCTTCGTATGTTTTCACGGACTCCAAATTTGCCATGTGCCTCATTACAGGATATTCGTCTAGTATTCCGTTTGCACCATGGATGTCTCTGGCCACCCTAGCAATTTCCAAGGCAATATCTACATTATTCATCTTGGCGAGAGAAATGTGCTCAGGAATCCAATTGCCTGCATCTTTCTTTTGGGAAAGGTGATATGCGAGTAGTTGGGCTTTGGTAATCTCCCTTAGCATCCAAGATAGTTTGTTCTGGACGAGCTGGTATGAAGCTATTGGATGATCGAATTGTATTCTACTGAGTGAATACTCCTTGGCTGAGTCGAAACAAGCTTGAGCCGCCCCAATAGCGCCCCAAGATATCCCATATCTGGCGTTATTGAGGCAAGAGAACGGTCCCCTGAGTCCTTTCACCCCGGGAAGAATCCTGTCCTTGGGAATTTTACAATCTTGGAACACCAGCTCGCTAGTAACGGATGCTTTGAGGGAATGTTTGCCCTTCATCTCGGGGGCAGAGAAACCTTCGTCGCCATCCTCAACAATAAAACCACGGATAACTCCGTCTAATTTAGCCCAAACCACGGCAACCTTTGCAATGGAGCCATTGGTGATCCACATTTTTGCACCATTCAGAAGGTAGTGGTCCCCCATATCCTCGGCTCTAGTAATCATATCTCCTGGATTTGAGCCATAATCAGGCTCTGTGAGGCCGAAACATCCAATCCATTCTCCACTGGCCATTTTTGGTAAGTAGTAATTTTTTTGCTCTTCAGATCCAAAGTCCCAAATCGGATACATTGCCAGTGAACCTTGGACAGATGCAAATGATCGAAGCCCACTATCGCCCCTCTCGAGCTCCCTGCAAATTACCCCATATGCTGTGTATGAGAGTCCTGGACATCCATATCCCTTTAGAGGAGCGCCAAGTATACCCATCTCTCCTAGTGTTACTCGCCACTCATCTGGAAACACCCCGTCCCTGCAAGCATGCTCGATTTTTGGTAGGACTTCGTTATCAACGAAATCTCTTACCATGTCTCTAACCATTCTTTCCTCATCAGTCAGGAGCGAGTCGACATCGTAGAAGTCCAAGGCTTCGAATGGCATATTCTCAGTCCTCGCGGTGTACTTTCACTCATCAAGGTATGGAATGAAACATCTCCTTCCAATCTGCTCTTCAGGGGCAATTAAAATATGGTTTAACTCGTTTTTCACCTCTATGCCATGTCATATATCCAAAAAAATACCCTTCCCATTTTTCATACGCATGCCATAATATCCCATCTTAACTCAAAATACAAGCCTCCATAATGACAGAATTGAATAGTGTCCAATCTAGCGCACGGTCATGGAGCGATTCGACGTACGACGAGGAAAGGTAAAGCAAATTGAGGAAGAAGGAGGGTTATCCGTTCTTGCAAGAAGCTTTTTTGACACTATCGAAGCAGGTAAAGACGGGTCCTTTACAGGCTCTCACGGTATAATGACATCTATTTCAGGAAAATTTGAGGGGAATGCCTTGATTGTTGACGTCACAAATGTTGCTCCCAATTTTGAAGATCCCGATGCCATGAAGGCGGCCATGGATGATAGGAAGAGGTGGACTGCGTTTTTGGACGAAGCCACTGGATACAACTCCAAGCAACGGGGAGACAAGGCCAAGGAGTGGGCGAAGAAGGCTTCGAAAGCCAAATCCGCCATTTCTTCAGCTCGACACTTCATGGAAATGTCCGAATCCCTGGGCCAAGATAAGAAGGATAAGGCGGAGGAGCTAATCGCGGAGATTGAAGAAGCATTAGACTCCAATGAAAATACAAAGGCAGCTGGAAGGGCCGAGAAACTGAATAAGCTATTCAATTAGGTGATAAATATGTCCAATGAGAACGACTCATTGCGCGATGATGGCATTCGCCAGAAAATAGCAAAGATGTTCTCAGGCTGTATAGAAGTTGTAGGTCGGGAACACGTCGAACAAGTTCTTTCTGGGGAGGCATCACACTCGGGGGATAACAACCTTGTAGCATATATCGGCTTGGAGCCTAGCGGAAAGGCACATCTTGGCTGGCTATTGCTTTCCCGTACCATCAGGAACATGTTAGATGAAGGAGTGAATGTAATTATCCTACTGGCAGATTGGCATGCATGGGTGAATGATAAATTCGAAAGGGACATGGGAAAGATCTCACTGGCCGCAGATTACATGTCAGAGGTCTTTACCTCTTTGTTAGGACATCCGGAAGTTGGCGATGGGCCGGGGCAAATCCGATTCATCAGGGCCTCAGAGATCATGGACTCAGGTGAATACTGGGAACGAGTTCTAAGATGTTCAAAAAACATGAGCCTGTCGAGGGTAAGACGGACGTTTAGTATAATGGGGAGGGATGAAGACTCCTCCGACCATGATCTTTCCGCATTCTTTTATCCCGCTTTGCAGGCGGCAGATATATTCGAGCTTGAGGTTGATATTGCCTTTGGCGGGATGGACCAGAGAAAAGCTCACATGTACATGAGAGAGGTTGCGGACAGGAACGGATGGACAAAGCCTACTTGCATCCATACTCCAATGCTTTCAGGATTAAAGGGCCCGGGTGGCAGAATGGACTCCTTTGATCACAAGATGTCAAAATCAGACCCAAACAACGCGGTCATTCTACATGACTCGAGAGAATTACTGCAAAAAAAGATGAAGAAGGCATATCTTGAGGTTGGAAACAGCTCCTCGGCTATCTTCGAGATTACTGAACACGTAATTATCCCTTTTTTAGGAGAAATATCAATTATTCCAGATCCAAAATATGGCAGCCCCTCCAAGTTTACCGACCCGAAAGCGTTCATGGACGCAGTATCAGATGGGACCGTACACCCCTTGGATGCCAAGCTCGCGGTAGCAGACTCGTTATCCGAGATTCTTCAGCCACTTTCGGAGTATTTCGAGAGAAATCCAGAAATCATTCAAAGTATGGAATCAATTACCGCAAAGAGCTAACCTCGGTTTTTCTACTCCATGCTCGATTTTTTAGGGACAGGTATCATAACCCCCATTACCACGCGAGGTCGGTGAAATTGTGTCAGATGTGGGCATAGACGATATCGCAATACATTTTCCTCGTCTGTACTTTGATATGCGAGATTTTGCCGATTTCAGGGGTGCGGACTTTGGAAAGCTCAACAAGGGTCTAGGCCTGGCAGCTATGGCAATTCCAGATGTTCATGAGGATACAGCCACCATGGGCGCCAATGCGGCTTCAAGGCTAATCGACAGGAATGATATAGACCCAAACAAAATTGGGCGAATTTACTTGGGAACGGAATCAGCACTTGATGGAGCAAAGCCCACTGCAACTTACATCATGGACATGCTTGAGCAAAGATACTCCAGTAAATTTGGTGAGAACTGCTTCAGAAACTGTGATGTTGTGGATTTGACATTTGCATGCATAGGAGCAGTCGACGCAATGCATAACACACTTGACTGGGTTGCCAGAGGTGGAGAGGAAAAGGACAGAATCGGTATAGTTGTGTTCGCTGACAACGCCAAGTATGATCTCGAGTCTAGCGGAGAGTACACTCAAGGGGCAGGAGGTGGAGCGATTCTGATAAGGCACAATCCGAGACTTCTGGCTATTCCCGATATTTGGGGTGTTTCAACAATGCCCGTTCACGACTTCTTCAAACCTAGAAGGGAAGTAAACACGAGGATGATTGTGGAGAATGTGTTGGAAGTCGCCCGCGAAAGTGGGGAGAGGATTAAGGAAGGGCTTGCAGAGAAGATTCTCAAGTATCTGCCAAATTCATCCAAGAAAGATGATATCATGTTCGAAAACGAGAAGCTAATGATACACAAGGATATGCCAGTTTTTGATGGCCAATTCTCAAATAGGTGCTACTCTGAGTCAGTAAAGACCGCATTTATCAATTTCAGGTCAAAAGCAATATTGGATGGTAGGTATGACCCAGATGAAGATGAAATTCTTACCGAGCAGTGGATGAGGATTATTGTACATCTCCCTTATGCATTTCAAGGAAAAAGAATGTTTCCCGACGTCTTTAGGCATGACAGAAGAAATCTTCCTATCTGGGATTCAATTACTGAGGAAATTGGCCCAGAACCAATGGAGCAAGACTTTCCCCAGACTCCAGAGGGGATAGAAGAATTCGAACGCGCCAACGATCTCTATCGGAGGCTAATTTCCAAGACCACCGAGTTCAGGGAGTTCGCAGAGCAAAGAATTGAGAAAACTCAGAGAGCCTCAAGCTTGATTGGAAATCAGTATACAGGCTCTATTTTCCTAGCGTTGATGTCATCAATGGAAAGCGATTATCTGGATGGTACCGATATGGGAGGCGAGAAGGTAGGCCTCTGCGGATATGGTTCCGGCGCCAAGGCAAAGGTATTCGAGGGGGAGGTCCAAGGGGAATGGAAGGAGATATCATCTCGCTTTGAACTGTTTGAGAGACTATCTAAGAGGACTCCAATTGACAAGACAATTTACGAGTCTCTTCACAGAGGTACTAGGAAAGAATCTGTATTATCTCCAAATGGTGAGTTCGCGTTGGTCGGAATAGGCGCGGAGGGAGACCTAGAAGGCCAGAGAAGATATGCCTGGGTCGAATAGATATTTCATCATGGGACTATGGCCCGATTAATTACGATTCTTTGGACTTC
>DANW01000012.1:13527-22682 GCA_002501605.1 Euryarchaeota archaeon UBA28 | reverse complement strand
ACTGGGAAATCAGTAGTGTATCCATATCCGCCAAGAACTTGTACTGCCCTCTCAGAGACCCACATGGCCGTGTCGCCTGCGAATAACTTAGCCATACTCGCTTCCTTGGTATGTCTTGGACCGCCATCCTCGTAGTGCCTCTGTTTGGCCCATGCCGCCTTGTAGACCATCATTCTCGATGCTTCTATCTGGGTCGCCATGTCCGCAAGGATGTTGCCAACACTTTGATGATACGAGATTGGCTTCCCAAATGTCTGTCTCTCATGTGAGTAATTCAGCGCAGATTCATATGCTCCCTGAGAAATCCCAAGTGCCTGCGCGGCAATACCTATTCTGGAGTTATCCAATGCATTCATTGCGATTGGAAAACCTTCTCCGGGCACCTTGAGCACATTTTCAACAGGAACCAGACAATCTTCGAGTAGTAGTGAGCATGTGTCCGAAGATCGTATTCCAAGCTTGTCTTCCTTCTTTCCAACCGAGAATCCCTCGAATCCCTTCTCGACGATAAACGCCGTAGTACCGCCATGCTTTTTCACACCATATTCGGGATGATCAACGTCCTTCGCGAAAAGGACGTATATGTCGGCACTGGAGCCATTTGTTACCCACATTTTCTCTCCGTTGAGGACATAATGGGTTCCGTCATCATTCAACTTGGCCTTGCAGACCATCGCTGCTGCGTCAGTTCCAGAGCCCGCTTCAGAGAGTGAGTAAGCTCCTATCTCATTTCCCGCCAGTCTCGTGAGGTACTTGTCTTTCTGCTCTTCATTTCCGTGGATTGATATTGTCTTCGAACAAAGCCCCACATGAACGCAGTACATTACTGAAAAAGACGGATCAACTCTGGCCAACTCCTCCACGATTATTGCCTCGGTAACATCATCTACTGGACTTCCACCGTATTTCTCTTCAATAGCAATTCCCTGCAGGCTGGTTTCGCAGAATTTCTTCCACTCTTCCAGTGGGGGCTTCTGTTCCTGGTCTCTAGCAAGAGTGGTCGGAAGGAGGATCTCCTCCGCAAAATCTCTTACCATGTTTCGAATCATGTTCTGCTCTTCCGTCTCTTCAAAATTCATGGTACTCATTACTTCCGAAAGGCGCCTCATTGTTAACCTCTCGTTACAGGATTCTCGAATTCATACGAACGAATAGTTGAAATTCGATACCGATGGCCGCGGTGCGAGAAACATGGCCGATAGCGACTACGCAGAGTTCAGCATTGCACACGATCGCCTATACACACTTGACCACCTGTGGATGCAGGTTTTGGATGAGGATAAAGAAGAGGGAACAACTAGCATAAAAATAGGATTGAGCGAGTTCCTTATGGCAGAGTTCGGAGAGGTTATTCAGATAGTATTGGCTAGGCCTAGGGATGACAGTGACTTTGAGATTGATGCAGATTCAGGACTCTCAGAGGATGATGATGAGGAAGATAAGCTATCAAAGGCAGATACAATGGGGGCTCAGGTTGATACAGATGAGTTACTGATAACTGTGACTACTAGGTATGATGGGGAATTCGATAGGATGTTGATCAATGCTCCCATTTCTTGTACAATAGTTGAATTAAACGGGCATGTAGAGGATAA
Source organism: Euryarchaeota archaeon UBA28 (assembly GCA_002501605.1). GTDB lineage: Archaea > Thermoplasmatota > Poseidoniia > Poseidoniales > Thalassarchaeaceae > MGIIb-O5. The sequence goes on along the minus strand of DANW01000012.1, from coordinate 21,087 downwards.
TCCAGATTTAGCTAATGAGGACGCCTATGGGGATGCATGGTGCGTGATCGTGAAGACATACACCGACGATTTCGATGAGGATCAATTCATGGATAAGGATGAATATTTGGCTATGCTTAATGAACTTCCTTGACTATGGCCATTGAAGGCCATCCCAGTTTTCATGATTTGATTGTTCCCAGTTAAACTCCGTAAGCAGTGGAATAAGATCAGCCTCCGTTCTCAATGCGCCCTCAATTTGCTTTCTGTGGAGCCAACCTTTGAGTTTCCCCAGCCTAGGTCCGGGAACAAGTCCAGTAACCTCCGCTAGCCTATCGCCATTAATTATTGGTGAAATAATCAGTTCTTCATTATCTGCCTGTTCCATAGCCTCTCTGAATTCAAACAAGTCCACGCCAGACTTCTCCAGATACTCCAATATCATCTTCTTCCTCGTCTCGGGTACTACTGCCTTGAACCTCCTCAGTGATTCAATAGAGCAATCCAGCTCTAAATTTCTGCATCCATGCATTATGGAAATTTCAGAAAGAGAATTTTTTGAGAGTACTAGGGATTCTCTCAGCATATCTGAAAGAGACTCAGATGAGATATCCTCATTCCTGAAAAATAATGCCAAATTCACCAGATGATTACTTGATAGTTGAGGAGGGATGTCCACATCATGGTCCTCGAAAACTTGGTCAAAAACTCCTAGAGAAGCCATCTTTAGGGCTATTTGATGTACGTTTCCTCCGCTGAATATTTTAGAAATCTCGACTCCAACCCTCTCTCTGGAAACACCCGAGAGAAAACCTTCGGCCCGAATAATCCCCCTCTCGAGAGATTCGTCCATCTTCCTGACTCCAGCATCTCCCGCATCTAGAAATCTAAATGCCCGAAGCACCCTCAACCCATCTTCATCGAACCTCTTGTCTGCAGATCCCACCGTCCTTAAGGTGCCCATGGATAGATCATCTAGTCCACCATACGGATCTATCAGGACCTCATCGATACCTATGGCCATTGAATTTATTGTGAAGTCCCTTCTACTCAGATCTTGGATAATTCCTTTATCGTCCTCTCCAACCTCTAGGAAACTAACTTTTTCAGGTCTCCTACCGTCAATATAGTCTTCCTCACTCCTCAAAGTAGTTACTTGCCACTCCGAGGTATTCTCTTCACCCTCGATCCTTACTATCACGGTTCCAAAACTCGCTCCAACCATAATTGATTTGGGAAAAATGGACTCAATCTCCTTGGGTGTCAAGGTAGTGGCTATGTCCATATCTTCTGCATTCATTCCCATTAAAGAGTCCCTCACCCAGCCTCCAACAATCCATGCCGAGCCTTTTTTCCTCAGTTTACCCAGAACATGCCGGTCTTCATCAGAAATCTGACGCAATGCCCTGACTAGGTCGTCACGCATCGCGTCCGTCATGATGTGTGCTGAGGCCTCACAGACATCACTTCTTCGATTCCAAATTCCATCCATTGTCAAGGAACAAAGTCTCGATGCCTTTTTCCAAAGAGAGCTTCTTCGGGTTCAGAAGTAAGTTCCACGAGGTCAAAACCGACTAATCTACTGAATGTAGGCCATAGTTCAATCAACCACTCAGACTCAGTCATCAAGAGTTCAATGACAGGGTGCTCAATAATCTCCTCATCCGTATAGCTCTCATCAATTTCAGGAAGTCCGGAAGGTAAGTCACGTAGGGATTGGACCAATTTTTCTAGCTTCAAAACTTCTTCAGAACCACTGCCCAACAAAGATTCTATTAGCTTCAACGCGTCCTCAAATTCATCAGCGATGAATTCTGGATCCGGAAAGGTCCTGTCGTACTCGGAGATATCCAAAGGCCCGAAAACCACACCACCAAGATCGGTTTCATACCATGCCCCGCCTTGCCATTCCCTCTTCAGGAGCCTTTGCTGGACTCTGCCTCCAAACGGTCCTAGAACAAATCCCCCTTCTTCTATCAGTAGCTCTATCTGAGAGGGCATGTTTCTAATTGATCCTGTAAACAGGACTCTGTCCACGTCTCTAGACCAGAATGGGTCATCTAATGCCTCATTTCCCATGATACGTATTATCCCAATCTGTTGGAGACCCTCCAGTATCTTTGTAGTATGTGCTGAAACCTCTCTGTGTGACTCTATGATGGTGACCTTGCCAGCAGGTCCACAAATCTTGTCAATCAGTGTTGCCAAATACCCTCCCTTTGACCCCATCAACACGACATGCTGACCCGGCCTAAGCTCAAGATGGTGTAGCATTGTCACAATCATGTGAGGGGCAGAGATCGTTTTTGTCACACCTGAATCAGTCACTAGAAATGGTACAGGGTAATCCTGCCAGAAACTTTCCAGTGGAAATTCCGTAAAATCCGAAGGCTCGGTTGAAAGAATCGCGTCGATAATGCCCTGATTCATCGGAATCCCTGTTTTTTTGAGCATTTGGACCAAATCAATTACTCCGGACATGTCATCTCTCGACACTCCTTTAGCCGCAGTCCATTTGAACACAACGCTCCCCCGGTCAGCTAGGGTCCGTGGTCTAGGGGTTATGACGTTGCTCTTACAAAGCGAAGATCGCAGGTTCAATTCCTGCCGGACCCACCAGTAAATCTCAACTTATTAGCCAAGTGGCAACAGGCCCCCCACATCAAATTCAAAAGGCGGTGTCTTGAGGGCGATGCGTGGTCGAAGAGACCGCTGGACTAGCGTCCCGCGTGGCAAGAAGGCTCAGGAAGAGAGACTGGACTGTGTCTGTTGCTGAGTCTTGTACCGGTGGCTTAGTTGCTTCTTTGATAACTGATATATCTGGAGCATCTGCATGGTTTAATCAAGGCTGGATAACATATTCTAACGATTCAAAGATGAGAGAGTTGGGCGTAGAAAAGTCAGCTTTCGACAGCGGGGATGCGGGTGCGGTATCTCATGAGGTGGCTATTCAAATGGCCCAGGGCGCCAAGTATCAATCTGGATCAGACGTCTCAATAGGGATAACTGGAATCGCAGGACCCGGAGGATCAACAGGGGATAAGGAGGTTGGAAGGGTCCATGTAGCCGTAATTGCAGGGGACTACTTTTTATCCAGAAGAATGGATTTCGGAGATAATGATAGGCTGGATAACAAGAAGTCTTTCGCCGCGTTCGCATTGAGGCTCACACTGGAGGCACTAGATAGGGTGGACGAAAACGAGGCCGTCGTCGAGAAAGTATTGAGTAAGGATGAAGGGGATATTTCCTTCGATACATCTCAATTAGACCCCCTGTCTGAAGAGTGGGAAGGAAGTCTTGAGTGGCAGAAAAGTCCCAGAACAGTGGCCGAAGACATCGGCAAAGTAGATCTAGCCTCATTGACGGATTGGGACGACCAAGAATAATCTGGCTACTTTTTTGCGATATCATCATGAGGTGACTATCGCCCATGACTGGCATGGCCTCTGAGGATTGGCCTGAAAGACAGCGAATTTTAGCTTCTTCAGGTATGCTTGTGATTGGCAGAAAATCGCAACAGATTATTCAGGATCTAGAGGATATCCAACCATTAATCGAGGCCGCAAGGTCATCTGGAGTGAAAATACTCGACCATAGGACAGTCAACGAGTTGCTATCTATGTCCACTAGAACCAAAATAGAGCCTCTGGTGTCCGATTTTTCAAAAACGGAGCAAGCTTCCCTTCCTAGCCCAGATAGTCATTCTCCGATTGGAAGGACTGTAGCGCCCTCAAAATCATTGGATTTAGCTCCTCCTCCGAGGCCACACGGGCTGGAGCATTACAGCCTAGCAGATTTTCCCATGGAGGCGACAGATGTTGACTCTCAAATTGAGATACATTTCGATATCACAGGGAACTCGGTCACTGAAGGAAAGATGTCTGACATGAGAGCTTGCTTCACTGACAGACTACAGGCAATACGATCAATGATGGTTGCCTCCAACACACTTCCCAGGAGGCCTGTGCCTGCTTCGGAGGCATGGAGAAACAGACAACGCCACTCAAGTAGGGAGTATGAGGTAACCATGGTAGGGCTAGCGACAGAAATGAGATGGGCCAAAAGTAAGAATCTAATGTTCGTGGTCGAGGACGAGACAGCTCAGATAAGGTGCATTCTAAAGCCTCCCTCTGATGCTTCGGAGGTACACCCGGCGCTTGACGGATTGATGGATGATGATGTTGTTGGCGTCAGTGGATATTTCTTGGTCGGAGAAGGGGACCCGATTTTCTTCGTCCAAGATATTCACCTTCCACCACTAGGGTTTCACTCGAAAAATACATCTGGTGAAGATAGAGCTGTCTCTGCGGCTTTCCTTTCAGACACTCATGTTGGTAGCATGACCTTCCTAGGTCCTCAATGGGATAAAATGATTGAATGGTTCAACAATGACCCTCTAGCTCGAACTATCAAATATTTCGTACTCAGCGGGGATGGTGTAGATGGGGTCGGGATTTATCCTGGACAAGATCGCCATCTTTCAATCAAAGACCTGTTCAATCAATACTCAGAGCTTGCTAGATTGCTTGAGAGGCTTCCGGATTGGGTCGATGTAATCATCTTGCCTGGCAACCACGATGCAGTTAGGCCAGCTGAACCGCAACCCGCTTTGGACCCAGAGGTGCAACAAGATTACTCTGATGCGACATTCGTAGGAAATCCATGTGATTTCAGCCTTCATGGGGTCAGGGTACTTTCGTATCACGGTAAGAGTATAGATGATTTCGTTGCCACACTCAGATCTGTATCATATTCCCGGCCAGAGAGAGCAATGCAAGCCATGTTAGAGAGAAGGCACCTAGCCCCCTCATGGGGCGGAAAAACCCCACTTTCCCCGGAACCTGAGGATAATCTAGTTATTGCCAATGTCCCAGATATTTTTGTTACAGGTCACGTTCACGGCCACTTTGTGGGAAACTACAAGGGAACTACGATGGTACATAGTTCGACATGGCAGAATCAAACAGATTTCCAAAGAATGCTTGGTTTTCAGCCAAAGCCATGCATCCTTACAGTGGTGAATCTCCACACTTATGCTACTGCCTCCGTACCATTCGCTTAGGTTTGGTCAGGAAACTCTTCTCCGTCGAAAATATACGGCCATATTTTTCTCAAATCCTTTGATTCCACCACTGGTACTCCAGCACTTCTAAACGACTCTAATGCCCTAGCACGTGCTGGATTGAATCCAATAAATGAAGAATCTCCTATTTTCATGGACAGATCTGTGCTGGAGTCTCCTATAGATATGATTTCGCTAGTTTCGAAGTCATTAATTCTTGCCAGCTTCTCCACCATAAGTCCCTTTTGGTGTGAGTATACCCTGGTGGGTAGTCCCTTGACAAGATATCCCTCCTCGTCCCACACAAAACCATTTGCTGCCCAGTCGTCTACCTTCAGCATACTCGCAATTGCGCCCACGAACAAGTCAACACCGGATGAGACAATTGCAACATAAATCCCCCGTCTTTTCAGCTCATCGACGACTTCTCTTGCACCGTCAATTAAGCCAATGCCACTGTAGCATCTGATGATGTCATCCTTGTGAATATCGGACTTTACGCTCTTCCAAAGGCGGATGTCATGTTCAACAAACTCCTCTTCTGTAATTTTACCATCTAGAAACATCTCCAGAGTCTTCTTGTGTGATTCATCATCGGCCGTGTCTGTGCCAAATTTTCTATGGATATTCTGCCATGATGAGCCATTGTCAGCAAGAACTCCATCGCAGTCAAACACTACAGCAGTAACACGGCCCATGTGGGTGGGACATACTCTGACTTAATTTAGTATAGTTCGTTCCGATGAATTGATTTCCGGGTACTTTGTGAGAGGGTCGTGAGCGGACCAGACAGAACCGAGAGGAGAGCCATAATTGTCAGAGTCCTTTTTTTTGGACCTCTGGCAGAATCTTTGGGGGAGAGGGAAGTCGAGATTCCAGTGGAAATTGGGACAACGATCGCGCAATTGATTGAAAGATTGGGACTGGAAGACCTTGTTTCTGGTGGCCTCAGGGTCGCGATTGATGGCAATCTGGTTAATGAATTCGACTCTGCAATCAAGGACTCCTCGGAGTTAGCATTCCTACCTCCTGTTTCAGGTGGATAAGACGGTCTTTATCCGAAGCATTCAATCCTTATGTCCTCTGGCAGGGTATGATAGTAATGGCATTGGGTACCGTTGAAGTCGTCGCTCTCGTTGTTTTTGGTGTGCTAATTTTTGGAGTTGACAAAATCCCAAAACTAGCTAGAAGCGTCGGACTCGCCAAAGGGGAGTACCAGAAAGCTGTGAATGAGGTAGCCAGACCTTCTAAGACCGAAATGGATATGGACAGGGGTGGTCAAACCGAAGAATTCCTGTCAGAAGAAGAGTAACTACCCCCTCTTGAGTTTCAAATCACTCCCGCAGTCAATACACTCACCAAGTATACCCTTCTTGTTGGTGGGACTTTCCGGTGAATCGAACTCTCTCCCACAACCAACGCATTTCAGCCTCCATATCCAAAACTCAGAAATTCCATCAGAATCGACAGACCTCCATCTTACTCCCATTCTCTCAGATAGGTTCTGCATGCGGTAGTCGTCGGTAACTAGTACGCAATTTCTCTCATATGCCATTGCAACCAAGTGTAGATCGGTAACAGATAAGCCCCCCATATCTCCAGTTTCCATTGCCGCCATCGAAGCTGATGAAATCGAATCTACAGTAGGCTCAGAGATTATCACTCCCACTGCTTCAACCATTTCTGCCCTTGCGGGGGAATGCCTCTCCAGCTCCTTGACCTGTGATTGTACTATGATGGCCCCATTCAATTCTGTTAGAGGCCAATATAATAGGGCCGAAGTATCTACAACAAGCCTATCTTCCACGTGTTAGCCACCAGCTTTCCTTTCATTGGTTTTCCCTCTGCTGGTCCACACAAAAACCACCATTTCATACACAATGACTTGGACGAACGCTCGTGAGCCTGTTACCTAGTGGATTCTGGGACAGATGGGATTCGTATGTCCAGTGGGCACTAGATTTAGGATTGCCCGGGCTTGGAATCCTATCATTCACAGAGGCGGTAATCCAGCCAATTCCCCCGGAGGCTCTTACATTTCCTATGTTCCTTGATGCCCAGGGAGATCCTCTGGCAATTTTCCTGATATGGACGATTGTCACAGTAACTAGTGTATCTGGGGCACTGGTTGGATGGTGGCTCGGTAGAATCTTGGGAAGGGGCGTCGCTGAGAGGTATATTCGGGAAATCCACGTCCAGAGACTGGATAGTCTAATCATTAGATATGGCAGCGCTGGAATTTTTGTCGCTGCGGTATCTCCAATCCCCTACAAGGTCTTGGCATGGGTAGCTGGAATGGGGGATATGGACAGGAACCAATTCATTTTTGCTGGCCTCTTTGGAAGAGGCCTCAGATTTGGAATTCAGGCATTGGTTATAGGAATCTGGGGAGATGAGCTACTCGGTATGTTGGAAAATCCAATCGTTTGGGTACTCTTGACGTTGACTTCATTCCTAGCTTTCATACCTGCTAAAAGGTGGTGGGACGGACTCTTAGTGGAAGAGTGACCAAATTTCCC
>DANW01000012.1:0-13124 GCA_002501605.1 Euryarchaeota archaeon UBA28 | reverse complement strand
CTGTGGTGTAGTTCGGTCCATCATACCGGGTTTTCATCCCGGCGACCCGGGTTCAAATCCCGGCAGGAGCACCAAAATCAAGTAATTTCATGTATTTCAATAGGTATCCCCCTCTTGGATGACTCCCCAATAACCACTCTGGTCCACTTGCTAGTTGTAGAGGGTATTGCCAAGATATGGCTACATGAGGTCAGTATCTTCTCCGTCAATGAATTTGGGGCCTCTGGCCTCCCTCTGTCTTGGAGTCCTCTCCTTGGGTCCTCCCATTCCTCAGAGAATACAGCTATTGGTATTGAGCTATTTGTTGCCCACCTTTCTGCTAGGTAGTCAACACCACTCGCTCCTCCCACTATTACCAGATCTGGATAACCATTAGCCCCCACCCATGTATCAATTATATTTTCGAAGCTCTCAAAGTCGTAGTATCTGCTAGAACCTACTATTGCAAGGTTGATTATTTCTCCATCATTGTTTAAATCTCTGCTCCCGAGCTTTTCCACAACGTCCTGTCCCGCATCGTCTACCATGTTACTCAAAGTGGGTATGGAGAAATAAAGCCATTCTAGAAAATCCATAATTTAACACATTTATCGAAATTTTCACACAATCGAATTGAAAGCCTGAACCCCAACCACGGGTTAGGGATGTGACATGGCACTAGATGTGGAATCTATTCGTTCTCAGTTTCCGATACTCCAGAGGACTCTCCCAAATGGGAAGAAACTAGTGTATTTCGACAACGCCGCAACCTCCCAAAAGCCATTGGCGGTAATCGACGCTATGTCAGATTTCTACAAGAATTATCACGCAAATGCTCACAGGGCTAACCACACCCTGGCCGATGAGTCCACAGCCGCCTTGGAAGGTGCCAGAGATAGGATATCGAAATTTTTTGGAACATCAGAGAGTCAAATGATTTACACAGGTAGTGCCACAGAAGCAATGAATTTAGTGGCTTATGGTTGGGCCAGGTATAATCTGAGTGAGGGGGACGTTGTCGTTACCACCGAGATGGAGCACCACGCAAATATTGTTCCTTGGCAAGAATTATCCAAGGAAAGAGGAATTGAATTGAGGTATGTCCCGGTAGATACCGAGAAATTTACGTTGGACTACGATGCTATGGAAGTCGCAGTCGAGGGTGCATCTCTAGTTTGCGTGGGGCATGTAAGCAATGTTCTTGGCGTGAGAAATGATATCGAAAGGGTAATTCAAATGGCACGCTCACAGGGCGCCAGAATAGCTATTGACAGTGCTCAAGGGGCTCCGCATGAGAAGATAAAATTCGATGATTTAGGCGCAGACTTTCTCTCAGTGGCAGCACACAAAATGGCCGGTCCAACAGGCATAGGATGCCTATTAGTCAGTGAGGAGGCCCTCTCGGAGATGGGGCCATTCTTGACTGGGGGATCTATAGTCAAGAGAGTATCTTTGGAGGATACCCTCTTCCAAGAAGGATATGCAATGTTTGAGACCGGAACTCCGAGGATGGCCGAGGCAATAGGATGGAGGGTTGCAGTAGACTGGCTCGAGGAGAATGTCGATTTTGAAGAGGCACACAAACATGTCCAGAGAATAGCATCGTGGATGGCATCAAGAATGCGCGAGATTCCAGGAATCACTGTTTTCGGATACCCAGAAAGAAAGGAATCGATAGGAGTCGTCTCATTTCTGCATGATACTATTCAGGCACAAGATCTTGGTTATCTTTTGGATGCTGGTGGATTTGCCGTTAGGACTGGTCATCATTGCGCTCAACCCCTAATGGAGGCCATGGGGGTCGGCTCAACTAACAGAGCATCAGTTTGGATTTACAACACTATGGAAGAGGCAGAGGCATTCGTCTCACATCTCGAGTCTATTGTTTCCAGATTCTCCTAGGTGCCAGAATTCTGAAATCCTACCATACGTTCGGACCATCATGGGCGATGAAAGCGGATGGTCTGAAGAGATACAAATTATCGTCGATAGATTTCAATCCTGTTTTGATACAATGGAGCGATATGAGCTCCTTTTCGAATATGCAAATATGCATCCCTCGGTTCTTTCAATGGAGGAATGGGACGATGAGAACATGGTCCATGGTTGCCAATCGAGAGCTCATGTCGAGTGCCTACTCGACGGAGATGGGGGATTCATAGCAAAAGGGGGTGCCGATGCCCAAATTGTACAGGGACTCATGGCCATTACGGCAATTGCAGTAAATGGACTTCCTCCCGAGGAAGTGGCTTGTCACGATCCCTCATACGTTGAGGAGATGGGACTAAGTCAAATCCTCACACCGAGCAGGGCCAATGGATTCATGAATATGGTGAAGAAGGTGAAGGACGAGGCTTCTTCTTTGATGTGATAGTATGTCTGTGGAGTCTAAGGTAAGGGAATCGCTCAAATCCGTGGAGGACCCAGAGATGAAAATCTCGGTAATCGAGCTAGGATTAATCTATGACATAAAAGAAGAGCAAAGAGATGGTGGCATTCACGTGGAGGTCGATATGACCCTGACAAGCCCCGGTTGTCCAATAGCCCCTGAGCTTATGGCCGCTGTTCACAGAGCAACTGAGCAGACGGAAGGAGTTCTCAGTGCACATGTCAATTTGACCTTCACCCCATTGTGGGACCCTAGGAAACATGCCTCAGAGGACGCATTGATTGACATGGGAATTTTCTGAAAATTTGCTATGACTCATGTTGAATCTCAGTAGCTCTGATGGTGTTTGTCATTAGCATTGCAATTGTCATTGGGCCGACGCCCCCAGGGACAGGAGATAGTGCCCCCGCGACCGCCCCAACTTCCGGATGAACATCGCCAGTTAGATGGTACCCCTTCTCAGAATCATCATTCACGCGGTTCACACCAACATCAATAACTGTTGATCCTGGCTTGACCCATTCGCCCCTTACCATATTTGAGATTCCCACTGCCGCGATAATCACGTCGGCCCCTCTGCACAAAGAGGCCATGTCGGATGTTCTGGAATGGGCTATGGTAACAGTGGCATCAACCCCTCTCTGAGATAAAAGAATTGATTGTGGCATACCAACGATTCTGCTACGTCCAATTACGACAGCTCTTTTTCCCCTGAGGTCAATACCTGCAGACTCCAGCATACGCATCACGCCGGCTGGAGTGCATGGCAACAAGCCGGTAGTATCGCCTTGTACCAGACGACCCAGATTCTGGGCATGGAATCCGTCCACATCTTTATTCGGATCAATTAAGTCTGTGATTGCTATTTCGTCCATCCCATTTGGGAGGGGAGATTGGACAAGTATACCATTCACTTCAGGGTCTTGATTGAGTCGCCTTACTACGGTAACAACTTCTTCGTATTCCGCATCCGATGGAATGTCTATGCGGACGCTTTTGATTCCCAATCGTACACATGCACGTTCTTTAGCCCTAACATACACGTGAGAAGCAGGATCATCCCCAACAATAACGACAGCAAGACAAGGAGTTATTCCAGAATGTAGCAGATTCTCTACTCTAGTTCTGAGGGCTTCCTCTATCCCTCGGGCTATTTCTCTCCCATCGATTACTGTCGCAACCATACAATGCCGTCTAGCCTCCGCTCTTTGACCTTGACGTATTTTGGAGCCCCAGGAGGGAGTCGAACCCCCGACCGTCTGATTACAAATCAGATGCTCTACCAGGCTGAGCTACTGAGGCGGCGCCCCTTGGAGGGCAAACCACTTTTGAAACCTATAGGCGATTATAGGCGACTTTGATGTATAGGGACTCCTAGCAGAACCATGGATTCGTCGAGCCGAGGGAACAAAAGAGCCAATCTTGCGATATCAGGATGGATCTGTATTGTTATAGGTAGTGGAGTAATTGTAGGCTCAGGCGCCTCTGGGTTGTCTTTTGCAATAGCCGCACCTATTTCCATATCTGGTATCGTCTTACTCATGGCCGCCATCGGAATGACTAATGGCGATGGATTAACTACCGAGGAGATTCATGCATGGTCTCCTGAAGGAGATTTCCTTCCCGATGCCGGAGGACCGATGTACAGGGTCGATACAACTCTTATTCCTCCGATAAAGACCACAATTTTGTGTGGAAGATGCGGTAATCTGGAGATGATTGATGGCCCCCGGCCAAGTATTTACAGTTGTGAAAAATGTAAAGTTGATTTGTGGGAGGAAGAATAATGCTCCACGGCAATCTCAAGTGGGATAGCCCCTTGGACTAGGCCATGGTTGCGGAGTTGAGTAACAACGACAAGGCCATGCTGAAAGCAATGCTTACAGATTCTGGGAGAGAATGGGACATTCAACAGCTTCTGGATATTACTGGCTGGAAGGATCAAGTCCATGTTGCAGGGTCCGGGAAATCTCTTTCCGAATCAGGCCTTGTTACAGTCACAGAGAACAGCGTCAAGCTTATTTCACTCGATTCGGAAGGAAAAAAGGCACTTGAATCCGGACTCTTAGAAGAGAGGATTTGGAATTGGTATCTAGTCTCAGAGATAGAAGAAAGGACTATGCAGAATCTCTTCAAGGATGGCTTCGATAGGAATGAAGCAGGCCCGGGGATTGGCCTTCTGAAGTCCATTGGCGTCAGCCTCGATTCTGGGAAGTTAGTTTCCGATAATGAGGATAGGATATCCTCTATAATTTCCAAAAGAATGGAATTTATATCAAAAATCTCAACTGATTCTATTGAATCAACGGATTTAGATCAAGAATTAATAGAACATTTCTCAGGAAGAAAAGGACTAATCTCCACCGAGGAAAGAATCTCAAGAACATGGAAACTGACGGATGAAGGTGCCTCCATTGATGAGAGCATTCTGTCTCATGTTGAAATGGTTGGGGAATTGACGCCTGAATTATTACAGGGAGATTCATGGAAAGGACTCAAATTCAAGCATTTTGATGTCAATGCGCCCGCAAAAACCCCAACAGGAGGGAGACCGCATCCGATGCAAGCTCTAATTGAGAGAATTAGGAAAGTATTCCTTGAAATGGGATTCTCGGAAATTGAAGGAAACTTTGTACAATCAGCCGGGTGGAATATGGATGCCCTCTACATACCCCAATCACACCCTGCGAGAACAATGCAGGATACATTCTACCTTTCAAGTCCTGAGATAGTCGATGTCGATGAAAGATACCTAGATTTGTGGTCCAAGGTTCACGAACATGGCCATGATACAGGAAGCAGAGGATGGGGTGGCAATTTCGATAAGGATGAGGCCCAGAAAGGTTTGCTTAGGACACACACAACAGTCAACACCGTCAAGCACATTGCAGAAAATCCGAGTGTGCCCTCTAGAGTATTTGGTATTGGCAGGGTTTTCAGGCAGGAGACCATCGATAGAACTCATCTTCCAGAGTTTCATCAAATTGAAGGCATCATCCATGAGGAAAACGCCAACCTGCCCATGCTTATCACCACACTAAAGACATTCTACTCCAAGATGGGATATGATGATGTTAGGGTCAGGCCCGCCTACTTCCCCTACACCGAACCTAGTGTAGAGGTGGATATTCTGTGGAGGGGGGAATGGCTAGAGCTTGGTGGAGCGGGAATATTCCGTCCAGAGGTCACAGAACCACTTGGAACCGAATGGCCGGTCTGCGCGTGGGGTATGGGCCTGGAGAGATTAGCAATGCTTGTTCTCGGACTTGATGACATAAGGCAATTGTATCAGCCGGATTTGGAGAAGCTTGCCCGCATGCCAATACTCTGAGCGATCAGGATTGAGAATCATATTCACAAGAACCATCGTCTTCATTCGCGTCCTCATCGTAGTTATTTGCAGATGAATCAGTGCAGCCCCTTGTAGTCTCCCGGTCCTCTTTTATGATGATGGAAGCATAGACAGTCATCGACGACTCTGTCCAAACCCCACAAGTCGCCTGGATGGAAACGGTGGTATTCTCCTGAACATTCGATAGGCTCAAGTCAAATGTTCCGTTTTCCTCTACAGGTAGACCTAGGCTGGATTGGGCAACGTCTCCTGTTGACCAAATTAGTGAGCAAGAATCAATGCTATCATGAATCACATATCCAGTGATGGGAGCTGCTTCACCCTTTGGAATCTCAAAAGCATCAATATCCAAGACTACTAGTGTTTCACTTTCCTCTGGATAGTTAACGGAGAACACCTTCCTCCATTCTGTCTCCTGACCCAAGCTGTCAGTCGCGACTGCGACCAGCTCATGTGGTCCCACCTCGAGCGTGGATACGTCTATTCCAACCGCTCCTTCCTCGTCCAATTCTTCTGGAATTTCTTCGCCATTTAGGGTTATTAATACAGCAAGTCCACCTCGCTCCTCATCCACTATTGTGATGTTTATCATACTAATTTGGCCAATAATGAAAGAATCAGGAGCATCAGACTCAATCAAAGGTGGCCTATTTACCCCCTCCTTTTCAATGTCAAAGAATAAGATTCCAGTCATGACGCTTGTAACCATCAGAGCCGCCAAGAATAGCGACCTCGCCGTCTCATTGTCTCCCGCCATGTTACGAGTAGCTGGCATTAGCATATAATTTGATTAGTGAGGGGGCGGAAAAAACATACAAAATACCCGTATCACTCATCAACCAAGGTAATCACGTCTTGGAGGAAATCATCAGCATCCCAGTGTATTCCGGAATAAGCGACCCTCTTCTTCATTTCTTTCCCGACAATGAAGGTTGTGGTTGAATGGCCAACCTCATATTCTCCCAGTGATATATCATGCGGGTCTGTCCCACTGGTATCCCCTGAATCCGAAGAGCCTTCAATCATGCAAGAAAGCCAATCACCATCCGGCCTCTCATAACCTTCATCACACATGCAATGAGCGGTGCTTCCAGTTCCCATGATCCATCCATGACCATTGCAATCGAATCCCGGTGGCGCCAAGCTAAGATTGGCATTACTGGCTACCCACGCAAGGTGGGTACTACTTCCGATCTCAATCGATGAGCTCGGGGATTGTGACTGAATCCAACTCTCATTCACCGGGTCCCAAGAGTGTAGGACCCAAGTCCAATTACCATCTGTACCCCACTCTCCAAGAGTCCCTTCACTGACTGGACCATCAGTAATATCAAATGACAGACTCGACTCATTGAATGAATCGAATATGAATTCAGATCCATTCATCCCGAAGCCCGTTCTGTCGATGACTGAGCTGGAGTTGTCAGGATAGAGGACCACCAAACGATTCAGGCTCTCCTCCGGGGGCTGGCTTGCCTCGATATGCTCGTTGTCGATGATTACGTTCCAAGAACGGTATATCCGCTGGAGCTCAGATGCAGGGCCTGTTAGATGAGGCCATTCATAGCCCCTATTTTCAGTCCATTCTGATAAGTGATTTATGGTGTCTCTAGCAGGATCAATAGTCACAGATAAGATCAGTACCTCCTCAGATCTGTATCCTAGATTGTCGTAAACATAATCCAGGTTTGAGGAGATTATCAAGCATATATCGGGGCAAGATGTGTATACAAAGGCCACCACGATTACCTTGCCTTCGTGATCACTCAGCTCGAAGATTTCCCCGTTCTGGTCAAATAGTGTGAAATCGGGTGCTTCCGGAGGGTCTCTGTACTCTATCCCAAGGAACTCTAAGTCATCTCCCTGTCCCAGACAACCGGACGAGATGAGCAGGAACCCAACTAGTAAAACACGAGCTCTCATCCTCACTCCTCCTCCGAAATTAGAATCTTGATATCCTCCATTGCAAGCTCTACATTCCAGTCGGTGTCTCCCCACCAAACTCTCTGCCTAAGTTGCTTATCCAATATAATGGTCCCAGTCGTGTGATCGACCCAGTAATCTAGTGGATGATGTTTCACAGTAACATCCCCTCCATCATCTTCCTGCTGTGTCTCGAGTCCACATCCATTATTGTCCACTTCTTCACCTTCAGGGGTCTCCAAGCATGTATCGAATCCATCCGAAACCCCATCTCCATCTGAATCGATGGAGTATGTCTGGAGTCCGACATCGAATTCTAGCCAAACTCCCTCTAGGTCTTCCACAGAACCGGTGAGATGGGGCCAATGAAGCCCCCTCTGTTCACTGTAATTGTGCAATACAGAGCTATTGTCTGTCCATGGGTCAACTGTTATCGTCAGTATCTCCACCGATTCTCCATAGTCATCCCCGAGCATATTGGAAAGGTAGTCGAGATTCGCACTTACTATTGGGCAGATGTCTGGACATCTCGTGAATAGGAACGTGACCACAACTACCTTTCCTTCAAACTCAGAGAGTTGGAAAGGATCCCCATTTTGATCTGTAAGTATGAAATCACTGACTGGAACCGGGGGACTGATGTCTTCTCCATAGAATACATCGGGTTCAGAATCCCCCATGCAACCCGGTGTCAGCAAAGTCAATACTAGAAAAAGAGCTATTTCCTTCTTCATGTCATTTCCTCCTGATGACCAATGCTAAGATTCCGATAACGGCAATCAACCCTAACAGAGCCATGTATGAGGACTCTACTGTTTCGGATTTTTCACCGTCTTCAACCCCTCCGAAAGAGTATCCAAGAGGGGGTCCAGACTCATTGTGGATGTCTTCCAACAAAGTAAAATTGAGTACATTCCACAGACTAGAATTTGAGAAAATCTCGATTTGGTAGTTTCCAGCAGACCAGTTTTGAGGATCAAGCCATAACCTGCACTCATCCTCTGTACTCGACGAGTTCATACTAGATGTGATGCATTCGTACTCAATAGTACCATCAGAGTCGCCGTCCAGGGTAACAGTCCTATTTTGACTAGCTACATTGTAGAATATTAGGGTGTCATTTTGTATCACTTCAGCAGATCCGGGTTGAATCGACCCCTCTCGCATTATGAACGCGAAAGAGTTAGCACCATGGGCAGAAACCGTGGGCGATATTAGTACAACCACTAGAAGAAATGCGATTGTTCCTCTTCGAGACAACCTCATTGGTCACTTGCCTCCGCTGTCCACAGTGGGGGGTAATCATATCTAGCATCGTGATCCTCATCGAACTGAACCACATAAACGCCTGAAACCATCTCAGAGATGAAGACGAAACCCCGTGGATCGTATTGAAGCCCCCAATCAAAAGGAATCATGCAAGAAGCCCAACAGTCAGCCATGTCATAGCCTAGCTCTGTTACTGGGTCATCGATCCAATACGGGCCTGCTGGCAAGTAGTATCCCAAGGTGTGCGATGGTGCCAATTCAGAGATTGCCTGGAAACCTCGCTCTGGCTCTGGAACGCCATTTTCCCAGACCAACTCGTCCCAGATATGGCCATGATCTGTAATCCATACTCCAGCATGGTAATGGGTCCAGTAAACGTGCCCACTCAGTCCAGTATCACCATTATGTGGGCTGAAAATATAACCTCCGGGTATGTAGTGATGAGGATGTGAAGTACCGTCTGGAAGGGTACTCTCGCCGGGTAGCTTCCACTTGGAGACAAGGAATGGCTGTGTTGGGTCAGTTGTGTCGATTGTCCATAAATATCCAGTGTGGTTGGTATTAGAACCGTACTCAGGAGCGATGTACGTGTAGTGCCTCCAATTCACGCCATATGTAGCATCGGAAGGCCCGGTTCCACATCGCTCTGGCCAAGTTTCAACTGGATCATACTCACTTATTCCGGAGCATATCAGGTTGTCTTGGGGTACTGCGTAATGGATATTGTCATTCCCATCGTTCGCATCCAGCCATACTTCTGGTGCCATGTTCGCATGCCCGCCTCCCTCGGGGCCATACCATCCTGAGTCGTCAGTTGGACACCCAAGCCACCTTCCAGTTTCCGGTGGCCATGAGATTCCTAGCGGGTCAGCAATTTGGGGTGGCTCGGAAACATCGACTAGCCTCAGCCCAGCCCCCCAGTATGAAACGGCCAACATTTTCTGTTTTGTAATTGGATGGATGAAGAATACATTGTCATGGTTGAAGATGGACCCTCCACAGGTCGTTTGAGGTTCAGGCGTGTACCCTCCCCAACGAATTATCTCTCTACTAGCGTTCTGTTGCTCTTCGTTGTTTGTTGGGTTCAGGCCTGCGAAGTCGATCAGGGCGTAGAAAATCTGTGTACCCTTATAGAAAGTCCCGCTTGAACCCTCTACCATCTCAGGATAGGGATCGGCACCGAAGAGGAAAAGGTGACAGTCGTCCTGCCATAATGCTGTGGGATTCGCAGGTGTCCAGTCGCAATAAACATGCAAATCCTGATTATGGAATCCTGCAGGTGGGTTATCCCATTCTGCGACCTTGATGGGGCTTGTCTTGTCCCCGACGTATATCAGGTCCAATCTATTAGCCCCACTGTTAGCGTCATCGTCATTAGGTATGGGGTCCAGCTCAGAATTCGTTAGCTCATGATTTACCAAAACCCAGTTGTTGTCAGCTGTTACTTTGATGTCAATCATCCTGGCAATCTCCGCATAGTATGTTGACAGAAGCCTGATCTCGTTTGGCTTGCTGATGTCAAGGATCTCGAATTGATTGTATGACGAGACGTAAGCGAAGCAACCTCCGGTGCCATCCCCATAAATCTCACAGTCGTCTAGGAAGTTACCCTCGATGGCTATCTCTGAGTTATCCCCCGGAGTCGGTCCAACATTCTTGAATTCCTCGAAGCATGGCCTTCCAGCGACATTGTCCAAGTCGGCCGGTGGCTTTACATTACCATCACAATTTAGGTTGTGATAGTCTATCAGCATAGCATTGGGCGTGGAAAGTCGGTGCGCAAGCAGATCGTTGTGTGAGTGATTACCATCCTCTATTTCCGTGACAGGATCTACCCACGAATATCCTCCATCATTATCCCCCCCAGAACCATCGGAGAATGACAGGCATCCCGAAATAGGGGCTAGAATCATGAGAGCGGTCAATATCCATACGGGACGTAGAGGCATGAGCCTGCGGGACAAACGGAGACATATCAAATTCCCCCTAGGACGTTCGGCCCCTATGGGGCCGATGAAACCGAACTATAGGGGACATCTAAGTCTAGCTGTACGATATACAATCCACTCGTGATGCACGAGAGGTAAGTATACCCGTTGTGATATTCAGCAGCCCAAAGGAAAGGCGTCCAACCGAAGTCATAGAATGAGCTATCCAGAGGGGTTCCATCGGCGCCATGGGGAAGGTGGTAACCTATAGTAGACAGACTATGTGCATCGGTCTTGTTGCTTCCAGTCAGTCCTTCGACCATTAGGGTCTCGATGTCAATTATCCAAAGACCAGCATGATAACTACTTAGGTAAATCCTGCCATCCCAAGCCCCTCCAAAGCTACTGTCAGGAAGCCCGGGCAGGCCCGTTTGGAAAATTTGGGTGTCCGCATTATGGGGGCTGAAAAGTAACCATTCCTCTCCTTCTGGTATGTGGTGATCCATCGCAAAGGGAATTTCCCAGCCATGTATCAGTTCTGGCAGGAATCTGAAATTTCCATTGTTCATCTCATATGCCGTGGTGTCTAAGAGATAACTCATTCCGGTCCCAACACTTGTGCTTAGTACCTCGGTGGCCACAATGGTCAGGTGCCTCTTTCCAGCTGTGTATCCCAAGTGGCTCGCATCCACCATCTCATCAATAGGTTCTGCATAGTGGATGTATGATGCTCGGCCACCGTTCTCGTTACTGGTGCATCCACAGTCAATCTCACCATCGCCATCAAAATCCTCGAACTCCATCCATTGCCCCACTTCAGGTGCTCTCCAATTACAACCTAGCTGAGTACCAAAAGAGCCCCTACAGGCAGTGGCAATGGCGAGATATTCAGCCATATCGTTTCCCGGATGTGGAACATCAGATACATCAAAAATTCTCAGACCAGCCTCCCAATATGCGCCATAGACGAACGTCCTACCAAACCTCGGATCATTGGAGTCCTCTCCTGGCCAGGTTTGAACCGTCATATCATGAATGTATATCCATCCTCCAAGAGTAGACTCCCAGCTTACTTCCGCCTCCCCGACTTTCACAATTCTAGGAAGGTCGCCATATCCCGCGAAGTTGAGATGGGCGACGGTAATCCCCCCACATGCGTCTCCTTGTCCCACATCGCATTGTTCGTAATCTGGGTTTGCTACAAAGATATACCATTCGTTATCTATCACATGAGTGTAGAGGTTGTGGGGGCCACTAGGATGGTCGGCATCATACCAAGAGTCGACCCAGCTAGGATTGGTTTTGTCTGTAACATCGACCAGTGTGACTGTTACTTGTGCCGGGTCTTCCCATGATCCTACATTGGGGTCGGCAGCTCCCGGATCGACCAATTGATTCTGCACAATCACGTACTCTCTAGCATTGTATTGGAGATACTTCACATCCAAAACTTGGGTATTGGGGTCATAGTATACACCCGTTACGGTGGTATTGCCCGGATTCGTAACATCTACGATGTGCATTTCCGACCACCCGGCAATGTATGCGTATGTCCTGCCATCGGGCGAATCAGCCACCTGAACCTCTGCATTGCCAGGGGCAGTCAGGGGATTGTAACTGATTGGAACTATGTTCTCCGTGTACAAGACATGCTGGCTCGCGTTCCTGTGGTCATGATCATCCGTCTGTATCAGAGGATCAATCAAGGAATCAGAACCAACGACAGTATCTAATTCGTTATCGAACAACAAGAAGGATGTGGAAATCGCAACCAAGATACAGGCGAGCAAAGCCCCAGCTACTAATGCTCTTTCCGTGCTCATGGGTCTCCGAAGGAGCAGGTCATGTTGAAGTCATCGCACCTTCGCGCAAGCACGTGCGCGGAGCCACGGCCATTGCGATAGCATCCCTAATGATACTTGCTCTGCCACTCGCATCGGCCCACGAACCCAAGGAATACACGGTTCTTTTGAAGGATGACGGCCCCACTCCAAATGGTATCTCGCCCGGGATTCTTGTCTCATCGGATTCCCTGTTCTTCTACAATGTTGACAAGAGGGAGAATGTGACACACAGGATTCTCATCGACGTCGAGGGAGATGGGGACTTTCAAGGCGTGGACGATATCTCAACCCCTTGGCTAAGCGGGGAGTGCGAACTCAACGAGACAGGGGAGCGAGTCGATCCAGATTGTAAGGTCACCAGCTTACTCCTACTCGACCCATCAAATGGACTGCTCCCTTCAAATCTGTCAATGAGCCATCAGATAGAAGCCAATGGGACA
>DANW01000039.1:28271-47546 GCA_002501605.1 Euryarchaeota archaeon UBA28 | reverse complement strand
AAAGGAAACCCAGAAAAGCATGGATTACAATTACGATTAGAATCATATCTTGAAATTTTAGGCCTTGTTTACCTTCCTTCGAATCCCTGAACAGTGGTGATCGGTGATCATTTTTTCTAAACCTGAGGTATGTAAGTAACCCAAGTCCAAAGACTCCGCCTGCAGTATGCAAAGAACCTGCGCCCCCCGGAAATAAAAGTCCACTCAGACTCCAACTCTCTAGCCTGATATTGTACGCTATGTTGGCACCGAATCCGGTGATAACCATGATCCATGACAATAGATATATCTTCTTTTGTGTTCTTTCTTTTCCCTTGCTCACTCCCTGAGCGTGAGACAGATTTTGATTACTATTGCCAAACTTACCGTTAATTCTCAATATCCAAATTATAACGAAAACTGCTATGACAGGATGAAGCAGTATTATGAGTAAGTCAATTGCACTCACAACCCCCCGGACAGGACTTCCACTATTCAGGCATACTATGTTAAATTCAAAATAGCTTATTTTATTGAACAATAATCACTATCTCATGCCAGGCTTCCAGAATTGAAATGGAAGAGCCGACTCTCCCTTCATAGCTCTAAATGCCAAATGATCTGCACGCTCATTCCACCTATGCCCGTCATGGGCTCGCACGTGTTCAGTGGTGACCTCATTCGAGGAAGCAACCTCATTCCATAGGTTTCGTACAGACCTAACTAATTCCTTGTTCGCCTTGCCCTTCCATTTTCCAGAGCCCACGTTCATGGCATATTCCGAATCTCCCCTCAATACTACTCTACCAGACTTATGACTCATGAGAATCCACCTCAATGCATGAGCGAAAGCGCTCAATTCGGCGGTATTATTGGAACCCACAGTAGCACCAAGATACCCTTCCTCACCAGCTTCGGTGACTACACTACCGCTCATTTCTTTGACAAGTTCCCCGTGACCCTTCCCTATGCCATTATCTCCAATTATCACACAGAAACCCCATCCAGCTGGTGTTTCGGGGCCAACATTCCTATTCTCGCCACAAGATCCATCAAAGTAGATGTAAGTAGAATCCTTTCCCATTATCATTCCTCAATGAGACTGCGATAAGTAGCCCCATCGAGAAGATCTCCTAACTCTGCAGGATCACTTATGGCCATCTTGCAAATCCAGCCATTTCCATAAGGGTCCTCATTGATTTGTTCAGGAGAGTCCTCTAGAGAGCCATTCACTTCGAGTACCTCGCCACTCACCGGTGCGTAGATCTCGCTTACTGACTTCACAGACTCTACACTTGCAAAAGACTCCATCGACCCTACGACAGACCCAATTTCCGGCAATTCAACCCATACAACATCTGTTAATGCATCTTGAGCATAGTCAGTAACCCCAATCACCACATTATCCCCTTCAATCCTGATCCATTCATGTTCTTTCGTATATCTTAGCTCATCGGGTACCTCGCTCATATCCTCACCATCCCGAACGAGAGGGACTTGACACTCAAACCTTCGTCCCTCCTATTCCTCTTCCAAGTCTTTTTCCAAGTGTTCTTTCTCGAGCTCGGCCCATGCCCCTCCCATTTTTTCGACGCCAGCATCTTCCTGCTCCTTCTTCAGACGGGGAATCATCTCCTCTTCACGTTCTCTACTTATCCATGAATCGAGGAAGAATTCACCATGCTCCCTTCCTGCCGCGTTTCTCAAAGACAGTAAAAAGGCCCCGATAATGATTGAAAGAACTGGGAACACTAATGCCCTGTTGTCTTCCATGGTGAAATCCTCATCAAAAATAACTATCATGCCATCTGATATAGAAATGGAGGTTAGGAAAACCAACGCTATCAGAACACCCAGAAGAACCCTCTCAAGACGAGTCGCAGGAGATTCCATGTTGCGTCAGAGGGGGGTTAAGTGAATCAACTTCACCTAAATCAGTAGTCTTGTTGAATCAGCTTCAGAATTTTGTATGGAAGAAGCGCACGATTAACCGGAGTCACTTCTAGGATTCGTCCATCATCTCTTCTCCTGATGTCCTGGAGCAAAGGATGACGACTCTTTTTGTGTAGAGTTAGTAGAGATGGCATATCATACTTCAGTGCCTCTCTGACAGCTGAAACAAAACCTTCGCTTTCTACAGTGAACTTTCCAACTTCATCAACAACCAGATATTGACAGTTACCCACAGCATTGAGTATAGCTGGGACCCCAACCCTGTCTATTTCACTAGGGTCAATACCGTATCCTAGGACCCTGTGCCGGGAGTCGATTTCCTTGTGAGCCATCACTCCCCTCTCGCCAGTAACGATGTCCACACATGCATAACCAACTCTCTCGCCATTCTCGATTATGGCTTCAGACCTCATTCCTGCAATAACAGGTATTCCAGAAGAGTCAGACCTCTCCTCTTCAATCATTTTGACAACTTTGTCTAGGACCGCGGACTTACCAGATCTGGGAAGGCCGGTTATACCAATTTTAGGATTAATGCCCATAATTACGCTCCCTCTCTGCTTCACACACGTGATAGTAAGCCATTGTAGGATAAGCAACGATAATAGTCTATTCGGTCTCACAAGTCCTATTCTTCCCTAGTACGGAAATCTATTTCCGTTTTGGTGCTAGCACAGTCTGTACTATATTGAAAATGCCAAATCATCTTCCGGAACAGGGAAAGGAAGACTCTCAATCTCATAGTTATTCACATTATTGTTCGCGCCCCATGTCTTGGACCAGATCTCCAAATCCTTGGAATTCATTATCTTACAGAGCCATTCAAGGCCTAAAATAAGTGACCCCGCCCCACGATTAGCTATTGACTCCAAGACCTCTTCAGAGAAGTCTAGGTAGTTGACTGAATTACTGAGCACGCAACCCTCTGGAATCACAGCCCAGTGAAGTCGCCTATTGTCATTCGAATTGAGAATTGCTTGGCATGCGATTCGCGGTCCGACGGTAGACTTTCTCTCCCCCGTCCAAACGGACTGGGACCTCTGGATAGCGCCTTCCTCTACATCGTCTTCAAATGAGGGATGATGAAGTCTGACTTCACCATCAACGGACATAAAGTGAGCACTCCTGATGAAGGGTATTGCAAACTCGTCGTCACTCCAATCCTCGATACAGTCCGACCAAGAGCTTTGGTCAATCTCCCCCACTCTGACCCTTACGGAATTACCATCGGGATTCAGCCAACTACCTGCTTCGGAGAGCCTCGGCTTGTCCGCCAGTCTGCCAATCGCATCAACGACCCCTCTTCTTTCATATGGGTCAACAGGCATTCTTGGTACGGCCCAGGTTGCATCTGTCCATGATGACCATGTTCCCCTTTCTAGTTCCAGACAGGGAGCTCCTCTGGACAGACCCGAATCATTGGAGATGTCATTTACCGTTAGAGGACCATAGCTCATCATATTGCTCGTGTTTCCTCCGATTTCAAGACCGACTACCGCGACGCCTTGGGTTATGCCGGGGAACACTCTCTGAGAATCCGGGAAGGACCAAGTTGAGAACCAATCGTTACCGTCGACCAGAAGTTTTCTCAGAGGGACACTACTTTTCTCCCTCAGTAATGAGTCTGGAACAACCATTCTCAACCTCCCTCCGGATCTCACGAGTTGAATCGATCTCTCGAGAAACAGCCTGTACATGTTGACATTCCCTCTCAAGGCAGAGAATCTCAGACTGCCATCAGGTTCCAGAGCATTACGTAGCTTGCTTGAGAGACTCTTTCTGAGCATACTTCCATTTTCATGACCTCTAAATCTGTCTTTGATTCTAATCCAAGGAGGTCTACTGACTAATAGCCTGGGTCTCTCGTTCCATGGCCATTCTCCGAGAAGGGGGTCTCCCTGTACAATACTGCTCTCGAGAATCATCTCAGCCTCAGATCTACCTATCATCTGGGTTCTACTATCTCCAGACAAGTCAACTAGACCAGCCTTACCCAGAGTTATGAGTATCCTCCTCCTAGAGGATTCCACAGCAATATCAGATGAGTCCATCATTTGCATCCCTTCGATCAGCTTTAGGGTGTCAGAACATCTCTGCCCCTCGTCCAAGTTCTCGATCCTCTGAGAGTGAAGTCTGATTAGCTGAGAGGCAACAACTCCAGCTCCACAGCATGGGTCAGCAAATGGTAGAGGAATGCCGGATGATGTACTATCAGAGCTATCATCATAGTCGTCCTTTCCGGGCGTGAGCATCGCTTCCATGTTGAGTCTTTCAGCGTAATCTCTGAATGCGGGAGGGATAGCGGAAAGTGACACTGAGGGAGGAGACTCCTTCTTCTTAGATGGACCTCCACTAGCCAGTTCATCAGCTAGAATCGAACCGATTAGTCTACTTGGAGTGGAATAAGCGCCTTTCGGTGAGCGCCCGTCAGTAACTGCTTCGAGTCTGGATAGCAATTTATCTAGCACTGCGCCCGGATCAGTCAGGAGACCGGCAGGAAGAGTGGGCCAAGAGCTAGGCAAGGATGCTGCGATTGGAGTACCGGAGATGGTAGATGTCTCCCAAAAATCCAACCATCGGCGAATCTGCTCGATTCTATCAGGACAGGCCTGATCTAATCTAGCATACCATCCGGAGGCTTCACTAACCATGTTACAAACCTAGGACTAGATGCCCTTTTTTGAAAGGTTGTATAATCGTGGGGGTTTTTGCTTATCCGCCCAAGCAGAAAGCATCCTCATCTATTTCGAGGATAAGCTCGTTCTGAAGTAACCAAGCAATCGCCTCATCCAAATCATCGACCCTGATTCCTAGAGGGACAAGACTCCCCATGAGGGTATCGAAATGTACAGGATTAGGACCATCTAGGGAATTTAGTTCCAGTAATCCAAGCACATGCTCAGCTACGATTGCCAATAGTGGATCATCTCCAACATCAAGAGAGCCAAACTGGACAGCCGCCTCCCCCTCTTCGCTGTCTTTGCTCGTTCCTTCCGTGGCCTTGTTTTCGGGCTCGTATACATCAAACAGATTTTTCTGGTGAGGGTCATGAACGCCGGTACCCGAAACCTCCCTCTGCCTCTTGAGTCGCTTAACCAGAGTCTCAATTCTGTGAAGCCTCTGTTCTAACCTCAGCCTCTCCCTACCCAAGTGACTCTCAACTAATTCAAGCTCCTCCACCGCTCTCTCATCTAACCAAGACGCAAGATCCCATGATGGGTCGAGCCTGAGCATAGTCTCCCAGAGCCTAGCTATCGATTCTGGGAGTGTCCTGACATCGATACGCGGGGTTTCTCGGCCATCTTCGGGTGCGCGCTCCACGCGTTACCATTTACGGTGACCGTCTATCAACTATACTCTCCGAGAGGTGGACCGTGGTTAGGGTTCAATTGATGAATGATGAACAAGTGGCGCGTCGCATGGCAAACTATCGGCTGGCTGCTCTCCCGGGGGATGGAACCGGACGTGAAGTGATGCGAGAGGCTCTGCGTGTGTTGTCAGTATTCGAGGAAAATAGTCCTCTGTCCTTCGAAATCAAAGAAATTCCCTGTGGTGGACAGTACTACCTTGAAACGGGGGAGGAGTGGCCAGCCGGCTCATTTGAGTATTGCAGGGACGAATCAGATGCTATTCTTCTGGGAGCTATTGGTTGGCCTGATGCTAGGCTTCCTAATGGAGATATGGCTGGAGGGCAGACTATCCTAGGCCTTCGCTCTGGTCTGGAACTTTACGCAAATGTCAGACCAGTCAGACTGTATCCGGGTGTAACACACAAGGTTCACGGTATTCACAAGCAGGTCTGGGACCCGGATTTGGTCGACATAATCATGATCCGTGAGAATACCGAGGGCCTCTATCATTCTCTTCTCAGGAGGATGGAACAGAGGGCCTTGGGCAAGAAAGACGAGCCGATAGTGATAGAGGAGTTCCCAGGACTTGATGGGGAAGTTGCCTGGGACCCGCGCCCTATATCCAGAAGTGGGAGCGAGAGAGTAATCAGATTCGCCTTTGACTATGCAAAGGTCAGGCAGAGAAAATCCGGAAAGCCACAATCAGTGACGTGTGTCGATAAGTCAAATGTGACTAGGGGTTGCCAGCTCTTCAGGAAGATCTTCAGAGAATTTGCAGAATCCAATCAAGATGTTGCTGTTAAGGAGGCATACATCGATGCCTTCACTATGTGGCTTGTGAGGAATCCAGAAGATCTTGACATCGTAGTCTTACCGAACATGTTCGGCGATATCGCCACCGATCTTGCTAGCGTTCTCCAAGGAGGGATGGGGATGTCAGCTAGTGCAAACATGGGGCCAAGGCACATGCTCTTTGAGCCTGTTCATGGCTCAGCCCCCAAACACGCGGGAAAGAACATTGTCAATCCAATAGCAATGATTCAATCAGTCCAGATGATGTTTGAAGCCTTAGGCTTTAGAAAGAAGGACGAAACACTAGATATTTGTGCCGAAATATTGCAGAATGCGATAAGGCAACACTTCGAGGAAGGGGCACCAGTAACTTATGATCTGGGAGGCACTGCTAGCACCTCGGATGTTGGTGAAGCCATAGCCAAAAGGTGCGAGATAATGCTGAAAGCTAGATTTTCATAGTTCATATTCTCAGATACGCATTTCCCATAATTTCTAGGGCATCTTTGAGTGTATTTTTATTATCCCAAAGGCTAGGTTTCGGCTTGGTGCGAAGCTCATTTAAGATTCCGCTTAGAGCCCTTGAGACTTCATCAACAATTGTAACCGTTGCTGTCCTCGAGGTTCTCGATAATGGATTCAAATCTATGGCAATAACCTCCTTGCCCAATGCAATCAGAGCCTCACAGCGATCCCCATCTTCAAGTGGAACTAGAACTACATCGGCCCTCTCAATCCCATCTGCTGAGCATAAGGACCTGGGCCCCTCAAGCCCTCGAATTCTCCCATCAGAAACCAAACCTAGGATCTCTACCCTCGATATTGCATCTCGCTCTGCTCGAGGAGAACTAGCAAGGAGCTCTTCTTTCATGGTCTCTAGCTCTTCTACAAGGCCTGCCATCCTTTCTTCTGTTCTGTAGTAAATGTTCACTTCGATGGGACAACCGACTACAGCCGCAATTTTGATTGCCTCTACCCCTGCAAGGACTGTTGAATTGCCGTTCATTGAGATTACGGGCCTCACAGCACGAAGAAGCCTCGCAGCCGCCTCGCGAATTGCAATTGAGGCAGATGCAGTGGTCCTCTCGCCCAAGAGATAGTCATAAGCCTCACCCCTACCATGAGCAATCATCGCAGAATCTGCCAAAAGCCCCCTCTTCGCCCCATCAACTATTTTCTGACGAGAGATTAGCGACGATTTTCTGGGATGAGAATCAGGGATATTGGTCACTCAACCACCTCAATCACCTTCATTGACAAATCTAGGGGGGCTACTCCCCTATTCAAGGCACTAGTTGAGACAAGATCTACGCCCGAGGCCTGCCATTTCTTGAGATCATCAAAGACCACTCCCCCAGATCCCTCTAGTATGCACCACTCACGTAGCCCTTCCTCAATCAGACTGGAATGAATAAGAGCACACATGTCTGGGGTCATATTATCCAGTAACAAAACTATTCTTTCACAACCACCAAGATCTATTTGCATCTCATCCCACCTTCTCGAAGCAGCCAGAGCTTGACATTCATCTCTGACCTCTACAACCACGAATTCTGCATGGGAGGCCATGTCTATGCCTGCAACAGCGACACCAACCGCGGTACATTCATCCGATATCCCCGGAACAAGAGAAGCTAAGTCGTTCTCCTTTATCATCAGAGCATCAGCTCTTGAGAGCCTATGT
Organism: Euryarchaeota archaeon UBA28; assembly: GCA_002501605.1. GTDB lineage: Archaea > Thermoplasmatota > Poseidoniia > Poseidoniales > Thalassarchaeaceae > MGIIb-O5. Next base: position 39,788 of record DANW01000039.1, on the reverse strand, counting down.
GTGAGACCTCCCCCAATGTGAACCGCCCATTTGTCTAGAAGCCCCCAATCTGTCTTTCTTGTGCAGGCGATTCCGATATCCCCCGCTTCTGATACCCATCTTTGAGTATTTGTTGCTACACCAGACATCCTACCCAGTAAATTTAGCAATATTCTCTCGCAACGCAAAATTTCGTTGGAGGGTCCCGATATTCTGAGTACCTCATCGCCATTTTCCACAGAATCGCCTTCTTTAAGAGTCCAATGAATCTGACAACCGGGAAAATGAGCCTCAATTAATCGGTTTATCACGAACAATCCTGAGATAATCCCATCGTCCTTGGAAACGACTCTCGCCGTTATCTGGAGATCCGAACCTCCTCCCCCTCCATGTTCGTCAGTAATCATAGCCAGAGTCCAAGAATCTATTGATTGAGTCATTATTTGACTCGGATGTCCTCCTCGAAAGAGAAGCTCAGACCTGTCATGAGGGAGCACGTCCATGTTATCTGGCAGTCGTACTCAGACTTGAATGGTCCGAATTGTAACCTACTCTATCAATGCCCCTAGACTCCCCTCAACAGCGGACAAACAAGCCAGAATATCGTCCATGGTTGCTCGTATCCTGCCCAGTTCGCGCGAGGTCACGAAAATACTCAGTGTCACGCCTGTATCAATCTCGGTGATTTCATATCTGAAGGAGTCTGGATCATCAGGTTGAATCGATTTAATTAGAGCTTCAGCTATGTCCTTGCGTCCAGTCCATTCAACTCTCGCCATGGCGTCGTCCATGACTTTGAGATGGGACAGTCATTTTTCATCCCGTCTGTTTCCGGGCGAATCAATAACAATCATCAGTGAGAGGCTCTTCCAACTCATATGAATGGATGCATGCCACCTTCCGATACTGCCGAGTCAGTGACATCTGGGCATCCTGATAAGCTGTGTGACGCCATATCGGACGCCATATTGGATGAGTGTCTGAGAATAGATTCTAATGCCAGAGTAGCTGTGGAAACCATGGTCAAAGGGATTGGGGGAGAGGCTGTGATTATTCTCGCTGGAGAGGTGAGTCTGAATGGACCGGCCCCTGATTATGAGAGGATAGCCAGAGACAAAGCGACCTCTATTGGATACACTGACAGTAGAATAGGTATGGATGCCTCCTCGAGTGAACTTTGTAATGTTCTAACATACATCACTACCCAATCGCAGTTCATAAGTCAAGGAGTTGATGGGGACCTAGCCACACAAGGTGCTGGTGACCAAGGGGTAATGTTCGGATATGCATGCATTGAAACCGAACAGACCGAAGAGCTTAGAGGAAGATTTTTCCCCCTTGCAGCCGCGCTCTCCCAGAGATTGACTCGAAGGCTCGAACAAGTCCATAGCGAACAAATCATCCCATGGATTAGACCTGATGGCAAGAGCCAAGTAACTGTACAGATCGATAAAAAGAATAATCCTCCAGTAAGGATTTCCACTATTGTAATTGCCGCCCAGCACGCTCCCGATGCAGGACCCAACTGGCCGGACAAAAACAGCCTCTCAGAAGAAGAGAGGAGACTTTACATTGAGGCGGAGATTAGGAAGCATGTAGTCGAGCATGCCATCCCATCATCCCTGATGAACGATCCAGAGGTTATTGTCAATGGGACCGGATCATTCCCCGATCCAGGAGGGCCATATGCCGATGCTGGGCTAACTGGTAGGAAGATAATCGTAGATACCTATGGCGGAGGAAGGCACGGTGGAGGAGCATTTAGTGGGAAAGACCCATCCAAGGTAGACCGCTCCGCGGCATACTATGCGAGGTGGGCAGCGAAGCATGTTGTAGCCTCGGGAATAGCTGAGAAGTGTGAAATCCAAGTCGCTTACGCAATCGGAAAAGCCGATCCGGTGGGCCTCAGAGTGGAAACTTTCGGTACGTCAAGGGCGGAGCTAGGAATTGATCCCGATCAGGAGATTTCTAATCTACTGCTAACGTACTTCGATTGGAGGCCCGCAGCAATGATAAGGGATTTGGGACTAAAGCGACCGATATACTCTGAAACATCATCTGGGGGACATTTCGGAAGAGTCCCCACCGATGAAGGATTATTCCCTTGGGAGAGTCTAGACTCAGAGAAAATCGAGGCTCTCGCAGGAACAATCAGGGATCGGGAATAATCCTAGCAGCGGATCATCTTTCCGAGGGTATTGAAAGCGACCCCTTCTATCGGGTACCATGTCAAGAATACCTGCAGTACTCCTTCAACAGTTCGTCGGTATGAGTGATTATGAGAGGACCCTAGCGATAGATAAGATCTCTAGAGAGCTAGGAATCACTGAAAATGAGATACTTTCCCAGCTGGAGGAATTTCAGAGTGGATCAATTAAACCCTCAAACCAAGCGAAACCTGCTAAACCTCCCCCAGACAGGGAAAGTAAGTTCACTGCCATGCAGGAGGGAGAGGGCTCTCCAAAGTACCTTCAGGATACGCACAAATATCGATTCTCGTATGATCCTAGCCATTCAGGAAGGAAGAGGCAATCGGAGGTTAAGCAGGCCATAGTCTGTCCGAATTGTAATGCGGCCTTGGGTATCCCTTCGATCAGACCGATTACAGTGAAGTGTCCAGCATGTATGAATGAGGCGACCTTCGAGAACTAGACTCCCCAGAACTCGCTCCCCCGCCCCCCCTCGTCTTCTTCCGATAGCGAGTCGACAATCACACTCATCAGGTACCTCCCTAGAATTGCCATCACGGGGAGAGACCATGTTGCCGCAACAGAGTCAACACGGAGATCTAGGTCTTGACCGCCCAACATACTAAGCGAAACCTCGTTAATAGCTGATATGACGAAATATGCCACGAAACCGGTGGCTAGAAGCATTATACTCTGACCGGTGAAGGACCCCTCCTTCCACCTCAGTACACCCAGTGAGAGGAAGAGCGAGAAGAAAGCCACCAATATCCACGACAGAGCATTATCAATAGCGATTACCCAAACTGCGATATCCCTATTCACCGCATCGACATCAAAATTCGTGGAGGAAGGTAGTATCGAAGAGGCATAGGACTCAATCTCCAAACTGGTGGCATAGAGTACTTGTATTACAGTGACAACCGCGATCATCATTGATACTAGAGCCAACGCCCATAACATGGAAGTGAGCAGACTCCCGGTGGCGGCCGCCCGCATATCATTAACCAAACGATCCAGCTGTTGTTCCCAACCCAGTCCTCTTGATAGTAACCAGATTCCGATGATTAATGGCAAAGTACCAATCAAGGCGCTACCGTAGTCAGAGGGTAAAATTAGGCCAACACCCAATATAATCATCACCGCTGCTATCGGAACCAATAGTCTTGCTCTCCAGCGTGGGTCTTCGATTGCTTTGACTACGTAGTAGTAGGTGCTCTCGATACCTTTGGACTGCCTCACTATAATCTTCTCAATGTGGTCGACCCTGACCCTGGACGTAATGATGGGTAACGCCTCTTCATCATCTGCCCCGTCCGTTACAAGTATTGCCTTGTCGGGTTGGAACTCTTGGATGACTTCATCCAACTGAGTCGCAATCTCCCTGTCGCTTCTGGCGCCAACTCTAACATCTCCAGTAAGCAGTGCAATCTGGACCTCGTCGTCCCCGACGACTTCTTCAGCTAAACGATCGTGCTGATGAAGCGCACCCAAGATAGCATTTGTATCGGACTCCTCTGGGTCTGCAATGCCCAATCTCAGCGCCGCCGCCAAAGTGGCCTTCCTTCCCACCACTGGACCTCTGATGCCTGCCTTGACACCAAGGTCATTATCACGATCAACAGTCAACACCAGAGTTCGTACCATCCCTCCGCCTCACCCCTTGATAGAGACAGAGCGATATGAAGAATTGCACGAAAACATCTCCCCAACCTCACTTATCCGGTAATCTCCGTCCCACCATTCTCGGAATATCTCCTTCGTTGTTTGGCTCTGATGTACTTCAGTGGATGAGTAAGCCACTCTTGATCACAGAGCCTATCATCACCAACCTGAACCGGACACCTCGCATTTGTCTTTAGAGAAGCACACCCGTTTGGCGTGTAATCTCCCTCGTATATGTGTGACACCTGATAAGAGGTAGTGTCTGGATTATAGTCAGGAGCTCCTGAAAAGAATCCACAAGTTTGCTCTTGTGTGTGGCCAATTGCCTTGGAGAAGGACGCCAAGAATACCCTGCCTACATGGTTAACGTTGACCCCTTGATTCAATTCGGAAATTGCAGACTCGAAGCACGGGGGCCAGTCCTCCCTCACTGCCGCAGAGACCGGCATCTCCTCCTTCACCCTAAGTGCCAATACACCCGTTATCCTTTCCACAGCTTCAGAGAATTGAGCAGCAAACTCCTCGGTCATCTTCTCCATTCTCTCCCTACAAGTCACGTCCAAATAGGACCTGACTCTTTCTTTCAGAAGCCTGGAAGTCCTCTCTCTGCTATTCTCTCCTGATGCAGGATCCATCCTGACCCATCCACCCTCAACCGGCCTATTTGCGAGTCGCCAGTAAGACCCTGAGATTTTAGGGCAAAGCTCGATGAAGTCAGCGATTGGAACCCAATAGATTTCCTCTACTCCATTTTCCGATTTAATATCAGAAAGAAAGCTAGAGCAAATTATTGTGAAGTTGGAGCTATCCCGGCCGAATAGGCCATCGGCTCTGCTCGCCTCACCCTCTATCCATCTGGATAACAAACGCTCATCAAATGAGGCGCATACTACCAACATCGCATGTAAGAATGATAGAGTCTCCGTCATCTTTCCAGCATCACTCGACAAATCAACAGTTGTAGAGTCATCAACACCATCTTTGTGCATAACAGACTCAAGCAAACGCAACCTTCCCCTTGTACGCACCTCCTCAAGCCACGGAGCCTCGATCAAATCTGCTACAGTCACCCCATTTTCGTTCAGTACATTCCTGATGTGTTGCCTCCCTTGTGGAAGCATAGGGTATCTGGATAACACAATCCGGTCTTCGATATCCGGAGGCTGGAGTGGCATCGGCACAACACCCAGTGAACCAAGAGGGTTATTCAACAATCACCGACCCCTTCCACTGGAGAAACATGTCTAGACCCCCCACCGATCTCATACCTTACATCAAGGAGGTCGTAACAATTCAAGATGAGTTCAGGACTCATTTCGAGTGGGGGCTCAATCATGACCAACTCAGTGCAAAGGAGCTAATTTCATTTGTGGAGGACTCAGGAATCGATTTGTGGAGCAGGCCAAATAGGGCTGCTACGGTTGCTAACATACAGAGAAGGGCTGTATTGAGGGAACAAAATGTAGCTATTCTTGGTGCGGCCATAGATGTGAAAGAGCTAATCCAGATTCTTGAAACACCAACCCTCCTAATTGCTGCCGATGGGGCAGCAGGCGTATTCTCACTTTTGCCAGACACCTCTGCTGAGAGAGCCTGGTCTAGACTACTATTCATGGTCAGCGACGCTGATGGGGGAGATGGTACGATTCAGGCCGCCAGACGAGGAAAAACAATATTTTTGCATGCACACGGAGACAATCGAGAGGATTGGAAAAAAATACTTCACATATCCATGGAGGGCTCTTCCCCCCCTCCTTTGGTCCTAACTCATCAGACACCCGAAGAGATACCCGGGATGCATAACCCCGGGGGATTCACGGATGGAGATAGAGCTGCCTGTATAGCTTTGTCATTGGGGATACCGATTGATAGAATAACTCTGTTAGGAACGAACACGGAAGAGGTCGGAAGATGGTCCGGAACCACCGTTAGTAGTACGAAACTTCAGAAATTAAAGTGGATGGGTAGAATTCTGAGATTACTCAAACTAGATTTCTGACTACAAGAAGTCCTCCAGAGTCATTACAGTCACTCTGTCGTTATTGAAGAGAGAATCCACGCTGTCTGACATCCAACCAACCCGCTGTTTCGTATAATCATCAACACCATAATTTTCCATGACCTCTTTGGTTACTTGGATGTATTTCCTCACGGCTCCCTCGGAAACGGTCAACACAACGTTCCCTCCACATGTCGCCACACCATCGTCGGAGCTGGAGAATCTGGGCCCTTCTGAAACAGCCCCAGACCTCTGAATGCACTTCCCAGCCAGAGGCATCCTCCGATACGAGTGACCGCATTTCACGCATCTAACCTTCTGCCTCGTGAAGGCCATCATGTTCCCCCTCATGTCAGGGAGGAAGTGAGATTCTATGACCTGCGACGCGACCCTATCCACACTAACAGAACGAAGCCTACCTCCAAGAGCCAACTGCTCGCCCATCTTGTCAGTCATACTCACTAGTGTCTTGTATGCAGAATTAACGGGCCCGGAATCCAACTCTCCGGAGTCATGAGTCCATCCATATCCTCTGAGATCCCCTATCGTCCCGAGCCTGTCACTCACTAGATCGACCAAATTAGATGCCTCATTGGGGTGTGGCTGTGACAGGGATGCCTCATAGAATGCCCTCGAATAACTCCAGGAGCAGTCTACATTCAATGCCTCTTTATCTATCTCCATGGGATTTAGCCTTGTAGTTAGTACAAGGGGAGCGTCCATTCTCCCACCTCTACCAGCGGGCAAGATTTCCTTCGAGAAATTCAAAAGACCGTCCATTAACATCATTATGCTATCCTCATCCCCATCGCAGTTCCTTCTTTTTGCCGCGTGGAACAATGGATGCGCATACCCCGCAGAAGAAGATGTCCAACCAATAATTCTGCATAAGACTCCTCCTGAGGTATGAGGGGCAAGACCGATCGCAAGCCTACCCACCAAATCAATCTCGGTCAAGGCGTTGTAAAACGGCTCCATACCATAGAAACGAATGAGAAGCTCATCAACGAACCCACAGGTCGCAAGAAGATGGTCCTTCGACCTAATGGAAGGAATGAAGTCTTGAGGCAGCAACTCAAGCATCTGCGTATCGGAGCTCAACTGATTCCCACGAATATCATGTGTGTATCCAAGTCCGACTAAAGTCTCCCAAGAAGTACCAATCTCGATAGGTTTGAAATGAGTCACAGGGACATCGCTCATATCATATCTCGAGGTACCATCCCTGAAAACAGACACACCATGTTTCGCTCTCAGAATTCCCTTCTCCAATGGTTCAGGGGATTGTCCGATGGATACCAATCCCTTAACAGCCTTAATTTTTGAAGGAAGCTTATCCAGCCCCAGAGATCTTCTTTTTACCTCCATTATTGATGAAATTGGAACAGTGGTGAACTCCCCCTTTCTCCTCCTATTACCTCCTCTTCTCTTTCGCACCTCTGTTCTTCCTCCACATTCTCTTGCAACATTTGGATCAGGTCTTTTATGGCATCTAATATGGGGGGATTCGGAGCCACATACGGTACATATCCGCGGACCCATTTGAACCCTGATATTACCTTTTGAGGAAGACTCCCCAAGTAGCCTCTGCGGGCCTCCAGTTTCTGCAATTGGATACAGAGCGTGAACCATTGGTTTCATCTCTCTAACCCCGGACTTCTCAGGCCTCCCCATCCTAGCGCCTATTCGACAAGTTGCTGAATCCTCCCACCTGCATGAAGAAACCTTCCTAACCAGCCAAAGTGCTCCATCAACAATATGGTCATCAATCAATGATACAGATTTTGCAAGCTCCACTACATCCTCGGGCCCTGAATCTTGGATTGCCTCCGAGGCCCTATCGCCTATTGCTTCGGTTTCCAATGTTCCCTTGCCTTCCTGCATTGCAACTGTTGTAGCACGAACTCTTGCAACTCCCCTTCTTCTCTCCAGATTTCTCAATCTCTCTTCTTCTGCTCCGACTATCTCCTTGGCTCTCTTGATTCTTCCAAGACGATCCTCTATGTGATCAGCGGAGTCCACCGAACGATTTACCACTCCGGATTCGTTGATCAGGCCTAGTCCTTCCAGAAGACCTTCCCAATTTTTTGGTATTATGATATCACCATTATTGTGTATGTGAGCCAGTCCCAATGTCAGAAGAGCAGACTTGGTAATTCCGTGTTCCTCTATTGACATCCAAGAAGGCCACCTGTCAAAATCAGGCTCCTGTGCAAGGTCTGAACCAAATGGTGAATCGGAACCCCATCCTTCAGAAGCATTAGAAATTCTCAAACCTTCTTCCCCCACAGTAGAGCCAATTAATGACTCGGTTAGTGGGTTTACTACTGAAATAGGAAGATCCGACCACCATAGATTCCAAGGAGGAGGAACCGCTGTTCCAAACGAGTCCCCAATGCTCTTTGATTGGACCCAATCCAATTCCAGATCCCTAAGATAAACATACCAAGCTCTTTTCCGCCAATCTCTTTCCAGAGGATCTTCGCCACCTCGAGATACCGCTCCGTTGAAGGGTAGTCCACTAGGAAGCTGACCGACATCGAGTCCGATTATCTCGGCAAATTTGCTGACTTTACTAGGCTGGTCTAAGGACTCCGCTAAATCAGCAGCCCACCAATCCCTATTGTATGCGGAGGGTACTAGGGACTTGTTATTCTCAAGAAACTCACCGAATCCAATTAGAATCTCTCCATTATCCCAGATTGAGACGACTCTTTCCTTGACATTATCCCAATCCTCCATTGCATCTACTCTTCGAAACTCTCCGTTGTCAAGAATCACCATTGGGCCTTCTATATCCGTGCATGGAGTTACGGCGCAGGCTTTACCTGGACGCTCAATTTTCATCTGAGTTCCGACTGAAAGAAATCCTCCTGCCGCTTCCATAGAAACCGGATTCAATCCAGCCGCCGCTAATCCAGTAGCCCTGCTTCGGCCATACCTTAGCCTGAATCCCCCTGGCTCGCATGGCTCTCCGAATATTGGACGTCCAGCAATAACATCATCCATGTATCTCGAAATCTGTGGAATTTGCCGACTTTGGAAACTTTTGGTCTTGGCAGAATCATCTTTGCCCTTCTGGGCGAATTGGGATATGAATTCCCACCCGGATATCTCCATCCTTTCCGTGTGCTTAACAATCTTTGGGGCCTTGAGGCATAAGCCCTCACCAATGACCAGCATCACACCCCCTCTGACCCTTGTTCTAAATGAGCCATTTTCGTTCTGAATATTTTTTACTTCTTTGAATCCCGCACATTCCTGCTTCTCGGTCTCCTCTCCGTTGATCATAACTGGACACGCCCTTACAATCACTTCTATCTCCTCAGGAGGAGGTTTGTATTGCAGTCCCACTCTGTAAAGACCAAATTCTTCCTTTACTCTCTCCACTTCACTCGTGGAAGGAGTATATCTACCAATACCTAACTCCCGTCTAATCATGTCTCCGATAAGCACACACATTGCTTGGGCGGTACCACCTGCCGCTCTTATTGGGCCACAGAAGTCTATGGACAGAAATTCCGAACCATCTGAATTATTGAGAATTCTTACAGCACCTATCCCATCAAGAGGGGCTACAAGAACGGCCTCGGTTAGTACTGCGAGCCCGACCCTCAGGCCACAATCAATAGCTTCCCGCAGGTCCCCATCACGGGAATACATTCTCTTTGCTACATCAACTGCAATCTGGATGGATGCACTCTCCCTGTCAGTATTCAACAGAATCTCCCTCAAACCCCCCTCTATTTCCAATCCCTTGAGATATTCCTCGAGTAGTCTTTCAGTCCTACTGGCTAAATCAGAGGCTCTTGGAATCTCTATTTCAGTACTGAAATCAAGACCCTTACCCTTCGCAACTTTAGCAATATCATACGCTTCCTGGGTCTTCGAGTCCAACCACAATTGGTATGATTCAACTTCCAAGGCCAGCCTCCGATGATCGAATTGAGAAACACATTCTATCTCCCCACTCATCTCATCAGCCCCTCTAATACACCTCCACAGGATGGGCCGCACAAGAACATTGACTGTATTTATCCACTTTGAGACAATTTCTAAACCGAACCTTCATGCGAGTCCTACCGTCCGACAGTGATTGGTTATGCAACAAATTTCACCACTAGAAGCCAAGCTCCAGCTAATTGAGAGAGTAAGAGAATTAGCATATCTTCATTCCCCAGATGATCAATTTACACTAGCTAGTGGTAGAAAGAGCCCGCATTTTTTCGATATGAAACCAGTAATGATGAATCCCCATTGTGCTCATTTAATTGGAGTATTGATCCATGATTGTATTGATTCCCTAGGTGGGGTCGACGCCGTAGGAGGACTTGAGCTCGGAGCAGTCCCCTTGACTGCGATCGCTATCTCGAAGGCAGGCAAAGGATCCAAAATTAGGGGTTTCATGGTAAGGAAGGAGCCAAAGGGAAGAGGAGGAAGGAAAACTGGAAACCCTCCAGGCATTGAGGGTTCCACAATCAGATCCGGTGACAGAGTGATCTTATTGGAAGACGTTACTACAACAGGGGGGTCCGCGCTCAAAGCAGCCTCAATGATGAAATCAATGGGATGCGAATTAGTAGCTTGCGTGACAATTCTCGATAGGGAAGAGGGAGGGATGGAGGCATTCAAATCAGCGGGAATTAAACTAATCCCTCTAATTCTAAGATCGGATGTCACGGGTGATTGATTGGACAAACACATCATCGATCCGCAAGGAAACCCGTACGATCCAACAAAACTACCCAGGAAGGAATACGTAGGGGCCTCTGCATACTTCGATCTAGATTTGAGAGCCGGAGTTGTTGTTGACGTCCAGAGATTCCCCGAGATGAATAAGCCATCATACAAAATCCAAGTTGATTTTGGTCCGATAATTGGGAAGCTATGGAGTTCGGCTCAGATTACGAACTACGCACGTCACGATTTGATAGGGAGAATGGTAGTAGGGGCTGTCAACCTGGGCGACAAGACTTTACCGACAGGTTTTGTGTCCCAATTCCTAGTTTTAGGGGCACTTGATCCCAACGGATCTGTGAGGCTCTTAGATCTCCCAGATGGCGTACTACCTGGATCAATGGTAGCCTGAATCCACATTATCCCAGTCAAATTTATGCATTTTAATTGTACGAATTATGACTCCGTCCAGTAGTTACACTATTGGACTGTGTGCATCACGCACATACATGCCAACCATAGTTAGGATGACGACAAGCGCTGGAGATATTGACATTGCACTGTATACTGAAGACTGTCCAGAAACTACCGGTAACTTCCTGAGATTAGTGGATGATGGTTTCTATGACGGATTACACTTCCATCGTGTAATTAAGAATTTCATGATTCAAGGGGGTTGTCCTAGGTCCAAAGATCCATTTGATGGAAGAGCAGGAACAGGGGGGCCAGGGTGGAAGATTGACTGTGAGCCATCGGCTCTCGCAAAGAAGCATGATAGGCCAGGATTATTCTCAATGGCGAATGCAGGCCCAAATACGGGGGGCTCTCAATTTTTCCTAACAACAGTACCAACACCATGGTTAAATGGAAATCATGCAATTTTCGGAGAGGTTATTGAGGGAATGGAGAACGTATACAAGATTGAGGGCTGTGATACCAAGCCCGGAGACAGGCCATATGATCCCCAGAAAATCATTAGTGTGACTAGATTGGAATAATAATCGTCGTACG
>DANW01000039.1:0-27852 GCA_002501605.1 Euryarchaeota archaeon UBA28 | reverse complement strand
ATACCCGAGGAAACCGCTAGGAAGCTAGATCGAAGGGTAGGCAAAGGAAAATCTAGTGGCAGGTCAGCTACGATTGCCAAGATGATTGAGCAGGGACTATCTCGAAATATGCTGAACGATACCACTGAAGCTATCGTAGAGCCAAGGTCTGCAAGAGCGAACTCATCCGAGTTTAGGGCCGAAGTTGATACCATGGGAGAGATAGAAGTACCCGCCGACAGATATTACGGTGCTCAAACCGCCAGATCTCTGATGAATTTCGATATCGGTGAGGAAAAAATGCCAAGATCGATAATCAGAGCCTTTGGAATCCTGAAGATGTCAGCAGCTGAATCCAATTCAGAACTAGGGGAATTAGATAAAGACGTAGAATCTCTAATCGTATCTTCGTGCAAGGAGGTTATCTCAGGAAGCCTAGACGAACACTTTCCTCTTAGTGTGTGGCAAACCGGTTCCGGTACCCAGACAAATATGAATGCTAACGAAGTCATAGCCAATAGAGCTATCGAGCTTGCTGGAGGGAGGCTTGGAAGCAAGACGCCAGTGCACCCCAATGATCATGTCAATAGGGCACAATCCAGCAATGACACCTTTCCAACAGCCATGCATATATCGTCAGCCGAGCAGATCACAAACGTACTTTTGCCTTCGTTGCACTATCTAAGAGAAGCTCTTTCGGCCAAATCAAAGGAGTTTAGCTCCATCGTCAAAATAGGTAGGACTCACCTCATGGATGCTGTACCACTTACCCTCGGTCAGGAATTCTCTGGATATGTTTCAATGCTAGATGCAGACATTAGGAGGATCGAGTTCTCCCTTATCGATCTGTACGAATTGGCTCTTGGTGGAACAGCAGTAGGCACCGGTCTGAATACTCATCCAGATTTCCCAGATTTGGTTGCATCAAAAATTAGTGCAAAAACCGGGTTACCATTCACTAGTGCTCACAACAAATTCTCTCATATCGCAGCCCATGATGCAATCGTATCGGCTTCAGGCGCTTTGAATACTCTTGTGGCCTCCTTGATGAAAATAGCCAATGATGTTAGGTGGCTAGGCTCGGGGCCCAGATGTGGAATAGGAGAATTGTCCCTTCCAGCCAATGAGCCGGGATCCAGCATAATGCCTGGAAAGGTCAATCCCACACAGTCAGAGGCTTTGACGATGGTATGTTGCCAGGTGATGGGAAATCACATCGCTATTTCTATCGGAGGGAGTCAGGGAAACTTCGAGCTAAACGTCTTCAAGCCAATGATGATTTACAATTTACTCCACTCAATCAGGATAATTTCAGATAGTTGCAGATCATTTACCGATAACTGTATCAAGGGTCTGAGGGCCAATGAGGCTAAGATTGCTGAACATCTTGAGAATTCATTGATGTTAGTGACAGCCTTGAACCCTCATATTGGGTATGACAATGCGGCGAAGATTGCAAAAAACGCTCATAAAAACAATCTAACTCTTAGACAGAGTGCATTGGAAATGGGGGCACTAACAGAAGAGCAATTCGATGAATGGGTCAGACCAGAACTGATGACAGGTACAAACTAGACACTCTTCGTAGAAAAAAACGTTTGAAAGAATGGGCCAAAAAGGGTGGGAGCAGCAGGGGTTCAGCTTGGGGAAGCTTCCCCCCTGCGTACTCCGCAGGGTCCGGTTCCTCCTAGTTACCTAGGATTTCCCGGGTAGATGACTCTGGGACCTCTAGGGTCCCTTTGTCTTTTTCTGGACTTGATGGGGTAATATCCCCCTTGAAGGATTACTCCTTCAATGCCCTCGTCGTCTCTCTCCATGGCTAGTATCACCATTTTGATCCTCGATCGGTACCGGTCCTCCACAGGTCTCCCTGCTCTCGTTCCCGGTGTGTTTCTCTCAAGTTTCCTTCCCCTTCCTTGCGTCCGGTTTTCTCTGCTCTCGTTCCCCACACCCGACTTCCTGGATTGTCCCCATCTCTGGTTCTCTTCCCTTCTATCGTGTACCTCTGCAGCATGGTCTTCTGGTACGGTTTATGTTTTCCCCCCGAAGGGTTCGGTTCCGTTTTCCCCAGCTTCCCCCGTTGCTTCCTTCCCCATCCTTGCGTCTGGTTATTTCCACATCGGTTCTGCTGCCGTCTCCTCGTCCACAGACGATTCAACTGTTCCCCGTTCACCTTTCGGATCCCGGTTCTACCTCTCCGACTTTGCGGATTCGGTTGTTGTGGCCCGCAGGTGGCTAAGCGCCCCCACACCACTCCCCCGGAGCGGCAAAGTCAACAGGGCGAGCGACGGCAAATAAACCTTTCGCTCAGTATCACGTTTACAGTGGAAATAAGGGTTTGGAAATGTTAATTTCCACTGCAATTTTTCATTCTCGGAGCCTCCTCAATCGCGCTCGCATTAGAGATGTTCTGCTGTCATAGTTCTCCTCCACGCTTCCTTCATCAATTCTCCTACTGAGCAATTGACCGTTAATCAAGTAAATTCCCCCTCTTTCATCCCCGAGGACTATTGTATCTCCTTCCGAGTCAGATTTGACAAGACAGCACTCATGCACTAATTCCAATATCAATTGACCTCCAGGATGCCCAGAAATATCAACATCACCTGCCAACTCCGAACTTGATAGTACTAACACCCTCTTACCTGCACAGGCCCAATAGGTGTTCCCAGCCTCCTCAACGCTAAAGGGTCCCACTGCCATCGCGGACACCGCCGAGCGAGCATCGTAGCTCCATCCACGATTACTCCTGACAAACCCGTTTTCATACGCTGTGATAAACTCGGAACCAATGTCTGGAACTAGGATGCAGCAGACCGCGCTTGACTCTTCGATCATCGGGATCTGCCAAGACGATGGGATCGGATTTTCATCTTTCACTTTTTCAATATGTTCTTCCACTAAAGATACCGCCCCGCTGGAATGGCCAAGTATTGCTACTGCCCGTTCAAAGTCTTGTTTCCTGTAATCTCCACAAACTATCGGATCCCCATCTCCAATCTCGAAATGCTCCAGAATGTCGCCATCGATACTTAGAATGCCACACCTGGGTCTCCCCAGTCCCAAGATTACTTTTCCGAAATAGGGGCCAATAAACCAGCTTCTCTCTGGAATAACCCATCGCTTATCCAACTCGCCGGATCGATTAAATCTCCATATCGATGATTCAGTGTAATCTCCGACCTCTATTTCATACACCGACGATGTTGCCCAAATTGAGCCTTCCACGGCTAGAACGTAATCACTAGCACCCTCCAGCTCTCTCTTCCAAATGATCGACCCATCCGAGTCACTGAAGGCATAGAGCGAAGACGAGGCCGTCACAAACACATGGCCATGACTCGTTGCAATATCCGAAACAGGCCCTTCAATGGATACTCTCCAAACCTCCTCCCCATTGGAAGCTAGCCAACTAATTAGCAAGCCATCTTTAGACCCAGCTACGATAGTACCATCATTGAGGGAGATGGCTGTACAGGGGGACCCTAGGTCTCGAATGAAGGACGAAATCGTATCGACTGATATCGAGACCATGCACCTTCCGGGAGACCTTGAGATATCGTGCTTTCGTCGATCTACTGATTAAACCCCGTAGAGACGAGCCACCTTTCTCTTCAGGTATTGCACAAAGGCCTCGGGTGAAGGGGGGGCTCCACATGCTTCCTCGATCAGCTCGGCTGGCTTCAAGATACTCCCCCTGTTATGCACCTTTGTTCTCATCCAATTCAATATGGGTGAAAACTCTCCCCTGCTTATCTGTGAATCATGATCCGGAAGGTCTTCTCTAGCAGCCTCAAGAAGCTGAGCAGAATACAAGTTACCTAGGGTGTAAGTAGGGAAGTAACCGATCGCTCCCATCGACCAATGAATGTCTTGGAGGACGCCAGATGATCTGTCTTCGGCTCTGACACCAAGGTACTGTTCATACATGTCGTCCCACTTATCAGGTAAATCATCCACCTCAAGCTCTCCAGAAATAAGAAGCTTCTCGATCTCGTATCTTATCATGATATGAATATTGTAAGTGGCTTCATCTGACTCAACACGAATCAGGCTAGGCTCAATCAGATTGACGGACTTCCAGAGTAGTTCAGCGTCCAGATTCTTGGTATTCTCAGGAAACTCCTCTTTCCACAGAGGCAGTATCCATTGACAGAACTCATAAGAGCGCCCGATCTGATTCTCCCAGAGTCTACTTTGACTTTCATGGATTCCCAAGCCATTGGCGTATCCCGCGGGTTGAAAGTCGAGATCTCTTGGACGGCCTTGCTCATAGGTTCCATGACCAGTTTCATGCATCGAGCCATAGAGGGACCCAAATGGATCACTATCATTGTATCTTGTCGTCCATCTAACATCATCAGGATTAGGACCTCCACAGAATGGATGGGTTGAAGCATCTCTTCTTCCGGAATCGAACTCAAATCCAATTGCCTCTGAAACCTTCTGACTCAGTCTTTCCTGACCTTCACGACTCCATGAGTTATCCGTAATCCACGACATGTCAGGGCCCGCTCCCCTTCCGGCTACGGACTTTATCAGGGGAGCCACCTCGTTTCTGAGACCATCAAATAGCGGGTCCAAACGTGCAACCGTCAATCCGGATTCATAGATATCCAAGAGAGCATCGTATCGAAGAGTCTCATACCCCAAGTAATCTGCCTTTTTTCTCGCAAAGTCAATGGATTTGGCTAGGTCGTCCCTGAAAATTGAGAAATCATTTTTCTCTCTAGCCTCTGTCCAAGATATGACGGCCTTGGAGTTATGCCTGGCCATCTCAGAAACGAACTCAGTAGGTAGTTTTGTAGCTTTGACGTAAGCCTCTCTGGCTAACCGTACGTTAGCTCTCTCAATCTCATTCAATTCACCATTTTCCTCCAACTCGTCCAGTAACTCTCCAATGCGAGACGAGGTCTTTCTTTTGTGTGACTCTCTGGAAATCCATGCCAGTTGTTCACCCCTCAATGTTGCAGCCTTAGGAGGCATCATGACTTCTTGATCCCAGCCAAGAAGGCTCCTGACCTGACTCATCAGATCAATGTCTTTCAATATCTCCAGAAGCTCGTCGTAAGCGTCCATATCTCTTGAGAGAGGTGCCTCACTCATAATATAAGCCATGTACGTAGAATATTACTATTGGAATAATTTTGCCGCTTAACTTGGTATAGATGACTACTGGAAGCCCAATAATCTTCAAATTGGGCGTATTTATTGAATGAGTTTAAGTACTCCTGTTCTATTGAAAATAATGGTAAGAGGGCTGAAAAAAAGTTTAGTTTACCCTAAAGGATGATATTATGAACGAGCTAATAAAAAAGATGAATGAGGCATTAGGGTGGGAACTGAGAGCAATAAACATGTACGCGCATTACGCTGCTAACATAACTGGTATCAATCGGCTTCAACTCTCACCAATGTTCAACACCGAAATGACCGAATCGATAGAGCACGCGGATATCGTTAGGAAGGGAATTGTTCAATTGGGGGGAATTCCAGTTACAGAACGCGACCCTCACCCAATCACCCACACAACAGATTACATCGAGATGTTGCACTACTCCCTCGAGACTGAGATAAAAGCATCTGAGGTTTACTCGGAACTCCTTCCGTTGATTGAGCAGACCGATGACTTATACGATTCAATCGAGCAGATTTACCTCTCCGAACTAAAAAGCGTCGAAGAGATGCGACTTTTGGTTCGTTGAACAGGCCCAATTAACCGAATCCAATATTTGGGGGGCTATCTTCGGCGATACATGCGAAGCCACAGCATGGCTGTCATGTTGCTTATTGTCTTCGTCCTACCAGCTCTCTCTGGTTGTTTGAGTCCGACTAAACACGATGTCGATGAGGACGAATATGATCATTGGTTGCCCCCCGTTGAGCAACGATCGGACATGAAATACAGAAACGATGACGTATTCAGCAGGGTCTCAATAAATGGCACATACGATACCGGAGAGGTTCAGTCCGTTTTCGTAGCTGTTCCTTCTATTTCTGCATCTGATGGAGGAGCAGGATTAACGGGCGGGGCCGAAGTCCATCTTGGACTTTGGCTTCCAGAAAAGGAAGGCTGCGATTTGACAGTATCCGAAGTTCCGGAAGAATGCAAGGTTCCGGTCATTGCTGAGATAGGCCCATATTATGATGATGGGGACGTTGACGCGCTGACGCCTGCCAACAGGCTAGGAAGGTTCCTTATCGAGAATTACGTTCAACACGGGTATGGTGTAGCCCAAGTCTCCGTCTTCGGGACAGGCCAATCAAATCACTGCATGGACCTAATGGGGCATGATGAACAGGCTGGAATAAAGGCCGCCGTGGACTGGCTAGGGTCTCAACCTTGGTCCAATGGGAGAGTTGGCGCAATAGGAAAGTCATACGATGGTAGCACGCCGTGGAATGCTGCAGCATCTGGATCGGAATATCTGGCGACAATAGTTCCGATGTCAGGACTAATAGGGGTCCATGATTTGATGTGGAGAAATGGCAGTATGGAGGCTAGAGGAGCAATAATGCACAATGGGGTATATGGGTCATTTGGCTTGGATGGTGACAGCGGAGACATAGAAAATGCATGTGAGGGATATCTAGAGGGATACTATGCCGGCCCAGCCGCCTACATGACAGGGGACAATCTAGCATGGACTGGTTCGGATTATTGGGAAGAAAGGCACTTTCTAAGTAGAGCATTAGAAATCTACAATGGATCAATCTACATTATCCATGGTCTGCAGGACTGGAATGTCGATCCACATATGGCCTTCCCAGCTCATCAAATGTCCGTTGATGCGGGCTTCGACGTCAAAGGCCTCTATGGGCAATGGGCTCATGATTACCCAGACAGAGATGGCGATGCAGGACATGCATCACTTTCATCAGGCAGAGGCGCAGAAGCTTATCCTTACACATTACGATGGGATTGGGCAGATGACATGCTCGAGTGGTTTGATTTCTATCTGATGAACAAGGGCCCAAAACCGAGACTAGTCGCTGAGGTACAGGATAATATGGGTGGTTGGAGAGTGGAAGAGACATATCCCCCTCCACAACTTGATACAATATCATTGACGATGGACGAATGCCAGATAGTGGGCGGGACTGACACAATCACCTCATCATCCAGTTTGAGAGTGCAATGCCCTGAATTCGACTCCCAAACTAGGATAGTAGGAACCCCAACAATACATCTCGAAGCTACAATATCACAATTTTCCACTAGTGGACATCTGTTCGTAGAGATGATACAGGCGAGTACCGAGATGCATCTTGGTCATGCAGTCATGGATCTTAGATTCCATGAAGGAGGAAAACAAGGAAGCACCCTGCTACCCGGTTCTACTGTTATAGCAAAAATGGAATTTTTCGGTATGGACGTTGTGGTCCCCGAAGGTGACGCCATAGTGTTGATTATTTCCCAGACAGGGGAGGATTATGTTCCTAGCCCAGTCTCAACCTCGCCAGTCACGTTATCAATGGGAAGTGAGAGCGTGCTTAATCTTCCGTCAGTGAATAGACAATGTTTGGATCTTTTCCTCCCTCCAATGCAAGACCCATATCCTCAATGTATAGTCTAAACATATTTCCGAACTCTTGATGCGTTTGAGGCTCTCGGAAATGTCATGACAGAGGGGATTCCGCGCGTAAACGTCCCCGTTATCGACAGAATATTGCTTCATTTATGGGAACAAGACCATCAGGCTGACCACTACCTAGTCTCCAATGATGTAACACGTCCTGGAATTTCCGAGGTCTGTGCTATGCATCCTCCAAATGTATCACGAGCGATGAGGGACCTAATGTCCGATGGATTGGTTTCTGAGCACATGCGTACAATCAGGGGGGAAGATCGCCGTCAGAAGACATGGCAACTTACTGAGGATGGCAGATCAGTTGCCAGATCAAGAATTCTGAATCTGAGGGCCAACATGGTCCTACTAAGGGGAAGAGACGGGAAGCTATTGGAAATCAGAGCCGATGAAGCGGCAGAGAAACTTGAGACAAACCTGTCTCTTCTTCAGGTTTTGATGCATGCCCAGCATGAGGGCGTATTGAATTTCGGAGATATAAGATTTGGAGCAATAGTATCTCCTCAGGAAGCAAAGATGGCAACAGTATCAATTCTTTCTGGAGCGCACTCAACTTACCATAACCTCCCTCCTTCCACTAGGACAGTACATGGTAGGCTATCGGAAAAGAACAAGCTAGATTCATGGTATTCCTCCGAAGTTCCCATGTTTGTGATATCAGGAATTGCTGGCTGTGGAAAAACAACTCTGACTTCTCACTGGCTCAATAATCTAATTTCAAAGAATCCAGATACTCAACTTATGTACTACCCTTGTCAGCCATGGGATACCTCTCTGGGCATAGCAACAAGCTTACTCCATAGATTAGGCATCGGGGTTGAAGATGGTAAACAGGACCCATACAAGATACTGGAGTCTTTGCCACTGAAACCCGGTGCTAGAATCGATATTGATTCATACAGGAGAAGATTATGCGCCCATCTAATCGACGAGTCAGACCTTGTTGCAGAAAACTTTCCTGAACTATTGGTGGTATTAGACGATGTCCACAATATAAGTCCAGAGGGAAGCCACCTCTTTGGCGCTCTACTTCAGGTCGCAGAAACCACCTCAATAAGGTTGATTTTAATTTCAAGAACCAAATTGGTATTCTACGATACCAGAGATGTCCATACCAGAAATAGAGTGCAAGAGCTAGATCTCTCAGGATTATCAATGCAAGAAGTAGAGGACTGGGTTTCCTCGATAGACCTGCCTGAAGAAACTGATGCAGATGAAATCCACAGCATAACAGGAGGGCATCCACTAGCAGTCGAACTCCTAGAACTCTATGGAAGAACTATCCACGATGACTGGATGCGCTTCTTAGATCAAGAAATATTGGATGTCTTGCCAGCCGAAAGCAGGGAAATCCTGTCAATCCTGTCAGTCGCTGATAGGCCGGTACCTTGGGAAGTCCTCGCTAAAGCTGCTAACCATGATGGTCCACCACCAGAGGAATTGGTTGACAGGGGCCTGATGTTGGAACTAGATGATGGTATGTGGTTACACGAGGCAATAAGAACAAGGCTTCTAAGAGATGTCGGAAGGCCTCTCAAGGAAAGATTGCGTAGATTGACGGACGCACTTGAAGTTTAGGACATGTGCCTATCTAGCCATGAATCCATTCCCGCTTTCGGCATGGCACCAGTCATTCGGTCAACGACTTCACCATTATTGAAGAGGATGAGAGCCGGAATACCTCTAACACCAAACCTTCCCGGACTCAGTGGATTGACATCAGTGTTCACTTTGGCGATTGTTATGTCTCTCTCGGCCGCGATTTGACTAAGAACTGGAGCGATCATTTTACATGGCCCACACCAAGGAGCCCAGAAATCCACTAACACCCAACTACCGCTTTTTGTTACCACATCAAAGTCCGAATCAGTAGTATCTATCACCTGTCCCATATGCACACCTACCTCCCTGATAGGGGCCCCTCGTATCAACCTGTGTCTCAATTCTTTGGATACAAGGGATTGAGAACCTAGAACTCGTCGCAACGTCCAGAGCGACATGGAAGTTACACCCAGTATCCTAACTGCGGACTTATGCAATCTCGGTGAAACTCTCGAAAATGCCGTTGAAGCAGGTATAAATTGGATTCACATGGATGTAATGGATGGAAACTGGGTGGTAAACAAGACAATTACATTCGGACCAGCTCTGATAAGATCAGTAAGAGAGAGACTTGGAGAGAATGTCTTCATCGACTGTCATCTGATGGTAACTAATGCAGAGGAGACTTGGAATCAGTACGTTGAAGCTGGAGTTGATATGGTCATTGCACATATCGAAGCAGTGGATGATTTCCCGGGCTTAATCAAGAAAATCCACAGTACGGGGACCCAAGTTGGATGTGTACTAAATCCAGATACGCCCGCCTCTGAAGTCATGCCCTTATTACCAGAGCTGGATTTGGTTCTGGTAATGTCTGTTGTACCTGGGAAAGGTGGTCAATCATTCATGCCACAGGTGGAAGACAAGGTGAGAGAATTTAGATCAGCAATCGACGAACAGGAGAAGGGGGGTGGAAAAACACCGATCTTGATGATTGATGGAGGAATAAAGCATCACAATGCAGCCACAGTTAGGGATTGGGGAATAGACATCGCAGTAGTTGGCAGTGGGCTAATCAATGAGAGGGGCTCAATCTCCCAGAATTTAGAAGAGATCAATAGGGCTCTAGAGGGCTACTAATCAACGCATTGAAATTACACCCCCCCATCCAGCATCATGGTCTCAGAGGGTTGGGTTGCTTCAGAAGTTAGGAAAGTTATACCTAACGCCTCTGTCGAAGCTACCGATTTACATGGATCCGGTGATCACTTCCATGTCAGGATTATTTCAGAGGACTTCATTGGAATGAGGCCCCTGCAGAGACAGATGCCAGTGCTGAAGCACTTCAAGAAATTCCTTGAGGACAATTCTGTCCATGCACTGGATTTGAAATGCATGACTCCTGAACAAGCCAAGACTCTTGGTAACACCGCCTTTGACCCTCATTCGGGCAAGCAAGAATTCTTTGGCATTCATGTCAGGAGACCCAAAAAGGAGTGATAAAATGAGTGGATTTAACTGGACACCAAGTGAACTGCAAGAGATAGTAGATGGAAACGAACTAGTAATTTTCATGAAAGGAACCCCGGAACAGCCACAATGTGGATTCTCTAGTCGTGGTTCTCAGATTGTAAGCGCATTCGCTAGGGAAGTAGGTTTGGAACAATTCGCATGTGTGAACGTCTTGTCGGACCCAAGAGCCAGGACAGCGCTAAAAGAATGGTCGGACTTTCCTACCATCCCACAGGTGTTTGTTCATGGGGAATTGATTGGTGGAAGTGACATAGTCCTTGAGATGTTCCAAGACGGTAGCCTTCTAGAGATGTACGAAGCCGGCCGAGCGTGAGGGGAAACACTCCGTCGTCCGAAGATCGACGCACAATGCTCATCGCACTAGCAGGTGCTGGAGCAATTTCCTTCGCCCCTCTTCTGTATAAATTGTCGGAAACTAATCCCGCAACGGGTGCATTCTTCCGTATGGCTTATGCCGTACCATTCCTCTTAATTATGGTATATTTTTCCCGAAAAGAGGATCCTCGTGATAATCGATCGAAGAGGCTAACTTTCTTGGCTGGAATAATCATAGCATTTGACTTCCTTGCATATCATAGTGCCATAGACTATGTCGGAACAGGAATCGCTACACTGATTGGGAACTCACAGGTAATAATTGTTACATTGGTTAGCTGGAAGCTCTTAGGGGAGAGACCAAATCGGTCCATTCTTCTATCATTGCCTGTTGTTGTGCTCGGCTTGGCCTTGATTTCAGGGATATGGGATGGGGAGCCTTACGGAGAGGATCCAACAAAAGGCGTATTTGCGGCAGTTTTAGCTGCATTTTTCTACTCATCATTTTTGGTACTCTACAGGTATTCTAACAGACAGATGGCCCCAGCCGCTAATGCGCAGTTTGATGCTACGGTCGGAGCTACCTTTGGCCTTCTAGCTCTAGGCTTAATGCCATTGGAACCAATCGGAGTCCAACAGATTAATTTCGGGATAACATGGCCAAGTCATGCATGGTTACTGGTGCTAGCCCTCTCCTGCCAGGTGGCGGGATGGATAGCAATAACACATGCACTTCCCAGGCTTCCAGGAGCCCACACCTCATTCGCAGTCCTCATACAGCCGGTATTGACCATTATTTGGGGCATCTTTCTTCTCGATGAGGCTCCGTCGACTCAGCAGTCGGCTGGGATGATTCTAATTTTTGCAGCCATTATAGCGGTCACAATGTTTGGTGAAGCAAAGGCAAAGCCTGAATCAGTTTAGGTGTACAGGGCGAGAGATAATTGCGAAGGGATGGGATGCACTCAGCGAGAACCTGTCGGCCCCGTACATACATTACTAAGAGCAGGTGATAGATAATCGTTGTTGGAAATAGAGGGAAAAATACACTTTTACCAGTATTTTCATCCTGTTAAGATACAGATAGAATCTCTGCTCCACCCTCTGCAACATATACGGTGTGCTCGAATTGACCCACGTGACCCCCATCTTGGTCCTTCAACGCAGAGTAGACCTCAAGGAATCTTATGGAGGTCAATTTCTTTACTAATTGACCCCATTTTCTTCTGAGAGACTCATCGTCCTCCTCGGGAAACGGCTTTTCTAGTAATGGGAAAGCCCATCTTTCAGCAAAAGGAAGTGTGCTGTACCTCTCCTCAATATAGTGAGCTAATCTCGCACCCAACGGCTTGAGCTTTTTCTTTTCCAGTGCACGTCTGATCTTTACGTTCCCTGTCACTCTAAGTATATTTGAAGAATTATGAGGGCTTACATTTTCTACCATTCCACTGCTACCCGTCGTATTGAAAGGTTCTACGGCATATATCCCACCCTCTTCTACTGAACCCTTGAAACTCGGGTTATTTGCGCCACAGGCGTACATGGGGATTGAAACTCCATCATGAAGACTCCATCTCTCCATTTTGTGTCCGCACAGATTCGAGATCGGCATGAATCCGTAGTCCTTAGAAACCTGCTCCGCAGCGGCCCCGACTACATGCCAGGGAGTGCCTGGGTGCATCTTCTCTATCGCAGCATCTCTAGCCTCTCTCGCGGCCTTAATCTGATCAGTGTGATTCCCCCCGTTCCCCACTTCCAAAGTCATTGCGTTATCGCCCAAGGCACCTTTGATATGAACCCCTACATCCAGTTTTACCAAGTCACCTTTCTCGAATACCATCTCCCGTTCCCATCCTTCAGGGGGGCTTAACTGGGTATTTGTGGTGTAATGAGCAGCAAAATCGTTTACCGATATGGTAACAGGAAATGCCGCCTGGCCGCCATGTCTTCGTATGAACCTCTCCGCAGAGTCAATGACTTCATTCCAGCCCTTTCCGGCTACAATCTCTCCCTTGATACCTTCCAGAGTCCTTCTGGCCACATGGCCTGCATCCCTCCATTGCTTCAAATCCGACTCTTCAACCAATCAAAAACCTCCTCCTCTTTGACTAATCCCTCTCTGAGCACCTTGGTTCCTGTAGCATCGGGTGAGCCAGTGGAGGATTGCCAAGATATCAAGGTACTGGGTGTGTCGCCCCCACAAATACCACTAACATGGGGGACACTGGTATCCGAAGTGGAAAGAGATTTAGCGGCTATTGAAGTGTCCAGGATGGGGGCGGTACCAGACAAGTTAGCACTGGTAGCTGTAAGTGGGCCAATATCTTTGGTGAGACTTACAGCTACATCGTGTGAAACAACTCTGATTGCAACCCTGTTCCCTCCGAGTCTCTCATCGAGGGACTTTCTTGAGTCTAGGACCACTGTTATCGAGCCTTTGGGGAAGAAATCCAATAAATCCTCGACTTCTTTTGGAACAAACGCAATTCCACGTGCCTGCTCCAGATTCGCTACTCCTAGGCTCACTGGCTGGCTTCTCTCCCTACCTTTTAGCGAGTAGAGTAGATCCAATGCGGAACTCTCCGGAATACAGCCCAGTGCAGGTTGAGTGGAAGTTGGATATACCACACAACCTCCTCGCCTCAGGACTGATAATGGATCTTCCATATTACCTACCTTATATGACGTCTGTTTGCAGGAGGAAGTGAATACGCATGTGCTACAATTGACCCCACACTCAGGTCGGTATTGGTTTGGTGAGTATGCCTCTGAAATATCCTTGCAACCTCGTACGCTCCAACGTATATGTTAACCACTGGTAACAGAAGGATAAGCTTCCTGAAGGATCTTCTGTCCCACATTTCGCTGGTCATCTCACTACCATCCTCCGCAACCACGGCCAGCCCCATCGCTCTCTGCCCAAGGGATCTAGAAAATTTGATTCCAGTAAGCCTCCAATAGAGCCAGTGAGATGCCAGTAAGACAAAACTGTAAGCGACCGAATGATGAGTCGATGTTGTCCAAGTCTCCAGAATCCAAACGTTCATCAGTTGAAAATTCGTAACCAGCATCAAAATAGTCGAAACAATCACCACATCAATTGCAAAAGAAGTACCCCTTCTGGTAGCAGAAGCAAGTATTGTTCCCTCAGGAAGATTCCAGTGCTCGGGATTCTTCTCAGCTACTATCGCTCTTGCTATAGAGCCCCCTGATGGAGACAGAGAAATCGGTGAATCATGATCTACCATCGTACTTCCTCAGACCATCCCGATGATGTGCCACGCCTCAAGGTTATGTTTTCTTGCATGTTCCAACCAAGCTGACCAATTCTCATCTTCTCTAAGTGTTGAAGGGTCTCCGATTACTATCAAACCCCTCTTCGCTCTAGTGAGTGCGACATTCAATCTTCTCGGATCGGACAGGAAACCAATCCTTCCTTCTGAATTAGATCTGACACAGGAGAAAATAATCACCTCCTTCTCTCTACCTTGGTAACCGTCAACAGTTTTCACTTCAATGTTCAAGAGGGCCTCGGGGAGAATATCTCGAATAGCCCTCACCTGTGCCGCATAAGGGGTAATGATTCCTATTCCATCTCCCTCAACCTCGCCGGCATCAATTAAATCGCCAACTATCTTTACTACCCAAGAAGCCTCGACCCTATTCTCCTTGGAAGCACCATCGGGACCTGTCGCCTCACCTCCCTCAACGGGTAAGAACGCTACTGGCCTTTCCCAGTCAGGCCAGAGAATCCCTGCAGGAGCTCTTCTTTCCGATTCACAAACCCCATCCTCTAATCTACCTGAGTAGAATTGTTGATTGGGAAATTCAGAAATTGCTGGATGCATCCGGTATTGCTTTGTTAACAAATGGGGCGTCACTCCCATATCCATAATCCGTTCGAAAAGAGTTCTTGACAATCCTCCCTCGGAAGCTCTTCTTGAGATTACAGTGGGTGAGAGCTGTCGATGATCACCCACCAGAACTATCTGTCTCGCACCTCTTACTATCGGAACTAGTGTAGACGGCTCCGTAGCTTGAGTGGCCTCATCAATCAATACCTGACTAAACCTTCTGCCATCTAAAATCTCATGTCCAGAGCCTATACAGGTGCAACAAAGTACCTGAGCCCTATCCAAGATATCGTCTCTCATCTGCCCCTCGATTTTCCTCACTTCTTTCCATCCTCGGCTCAGGTCTCTATGGGCCAGGCCCTTCTCCTTCCCACCTCTCATCCCCTTTATTTTTCGACCCAGCTTTTCATTGAGCTCCAAATGATCAATCAAGTCCTTTCTTAGTGGGTGCTTCTCCATATGGGCATCCATAGTTGCTTCTCTCAATCCCTCCCTAACCTTTACCGGCTGGCCAAGCCTCACTGCTCTAACGCCAAGTTGGAGTAAACCCTCTAGTAGGTTATCAACCGCAACATTAGAGTCAGCAACCGCTAAGATTGTCCCATAATCTTGCTGCGACCACGCCTCGACTATTCTCACCGCTGTATGTGTCTTACCAGTACCAGGGGGACCCTGAATCAGGGTAAGCCTCTGTTGTACTGCGGCCATGGCAGCTTTCCTCTGAGGCCCATTCATTGATGAGTCTAAAACGAAGGTCCTACCTCTGGAGTTGCCGAGTTGTGGAGGAAGAGAAGCAGTCCCAGACGGATCATGTACCGAACCAAGAATCAAATCTCTCAGAGGGACCCCTCCCTCCTCTTGGAAAATTGAGTTCAGAGCATCTCTCATCCGATCATATGCAACTCTGTTTGCTCCCCTATCCATTCTCCAGGAGTCCTTTCTCAAGTCGGAGGGAGCCTCATTAATCACAATTCTAATCGAGTCCCTCCTCCTATCACTAACTATCGCCTCGATTGGCTTTTCGGACAGTGGATCTCCTCTGCTCAACATTACTATATCGCCCTGCCTAAACCTATGCTGGCCCATATCCGATCCATTCCTTTTTCTTAGTTTCACAATTCTCTGATCGAATAGCCACCCGTCAGGTTTGGCAACCAAATCAAAAAGAGCTAAGCCATTGGAAACTAACCTTTCCTTGGGCCAATCTCTGAGTCTCTTTTCCGTAGCATAAAGCTCGTCATCAAGCTCCCAGCGAATCAACTTTTGATACAGCTCATGATGATCCTGACTCCTATTGAAGCGAGTCCGAAGCTCTTCATCACCTGCATCCACGCACAACCGTAAGAGAACCCCCTCATCACCATTACCTGAGAAATGTCACTAACTTGGGACAGTCAGACCACTCATATCCCCGTGAGGATTATACGATGTGTTTAGTGGAGGTTGATACTAGGGGGGGGATGCGTAGGTGTTTGACAGATTCAAATTTAATCGTAAGACAGCTGTAAAAACAATTGAATGCCCCCTTTGCCAAGAGAAGAATCCAGAGGGGTCTGACGTTTGTTCAAGATGCTCCTATCAACTTACTTTGGCTTCCCATCAGCAAGCTGGCAATGTCAATGAAGAGGAGACTTCAGAACTTTTTGATGAACTCCTCTCTGATTTTGAAGAGGACGAGGAAGAGGAAGTAATCGACTGGTCCAGAACTACATTTACGATGGATGAAGTAACTATCGATGTCAAACAGTATGGAAAAGATGACTCAGTGGTAACCAAACAGAAACCGAGCTTCGCTATGACGGTAGACGCACCCGAACCCATAGTAGATGTAGGGGACGAAGAAGAGTATGAGCTGACCCCAGATGACGCACCAGAGTTCGTTACTAAGTTTGAAGTTCCAGATGTTGAGGAAGAAAAGTTGGAAGAGATCACAGTACAGCAGGTGGATCTCGTACTACCAACCTCAGACTCCCCTGATGACGTTGAGACAGTACCAGCTGAGCAAATACCAGACCAACTACCAACAGAGGTGACCGAGGACTTCGAGCAAGAAGGGCCAGGGCTCCCCGTGAAAGAGCCTGAACCCCTCCAGGAAGACTTTGAGAAGTCAGAAAATCTACCAGCACCCCCAACTAACTTACCTCCGCACAAGGAGCCCGAAATAGCACCCCCAGTAGTTGATGAGGATCAGGACCCAATGCCTATTCCCCCTCCGCCAGATCTATCAATGATTGACTCAATTCCGATTGTAGAGGAAAAAGTTCAGAATTTTTGGCCATGGGCACAACAGGAAGAATGGTCCGGCAGAGATGTCGCCCAGAAGGTGAAATCCGCCATGGAAGCTGCAAAATCCAAAAATATCGCTCAAGCCACCGTAATATTGGACGAAGTTGGACCACATCTTGGGGATAGGACGAAGCTAGTCTATCCAATCGGAGCACTGCTACAGAGGATGGGAAGGCCCCAAGCTGTGGACAGATTACTGGAAGCGGCGATGCGTGCCCATCCAGAAGATGAATCAGTATTGACTGCAAAATCCAAATTGAGGCCTTAACCATAATCCGTAGGTATCATTCGATAGACTCTCGTGCGAAATACAATGAGGCGGGCAACTAGTTCCATCAGAGTGGATGAAGATCTAGTTCTGAGACCAGCATCCAGATTACGTACTCCTGAAATTATTGAGGCATTTGAGGAGACATGGCCAGAGGTAAATAGAGCGATGCCGTGGATTAACCCGGATAGCAATATTTCCGCACAAATATCCGAATTTCTCTCAGAAACCGAGAGGATGGGAAGAGCCGGACTGCTACATCACTGGGTCATGATTAGGCCATGGGATAACTCGACTCTGGGGCTTATTGGCTTTGACCGCGTAACTAGATCAGGTCAGGCAACATGGAACTTGGGATACTGGGTCAGAAGCTCTGAACAGAATCATGGAATAGCCAGTAAGTCAATCGAAGCAGTCTTGAAGTGGATGGGAGAAATTGAGGAAGTTAACATCGAGCTCAAGGTCGATCCACTAAACATACCCGGCAAGAGTACAGTATCAAAGATTGTCAGGAAGTGGTCTGGAAGGAGATGTATCGAAGGCGACTCATCAATTACAATAGCAGGCGTGAGAACCGTGCATGAGTGCCATGTAGTAACCGTTGGGCCGAAAGGTCCGAGTAAATGAGCACTACACTATCGAACATTGAATAAACAATCACTACTCGGAAGTTTGCCCAGTAGGGGCAGGTGACAGCATGACAGGTCCAAAACCGAGACAACGGCTACCTGACATGGACCCCGAAGAGACAGATGAGTGGCTAGAGTCACTGAGAAATGTAGTCGACTCACACGGAGTGGAGAGAGCGAGAATGCTCTTACATGAATTGATGATCGAGGCCAATGACCTTTCTATCCCAATAAAGCCACCCTCTCGAACCCCCTATCTGAATACCATTTCTCTCGATCAACAGCCTCCTTATCCGGGGGATTTGGAACTAGAGAGCAAAGTTCAGAATGCAATTCTATGGAACGCCGCTGTTGTGGTATCGGACTCCAATAGAAGGATTGACGGAATAGGAGGGCATATATCCACATACGCATCGAGCTCAACTCTTTACGAGGTAGGATTCAATCATATCTTCAGAGGTAAGGAGCATAATGGAATTGGAGATGCCATATACGTCCAAGGGCACGGGAGTCCTGGAATATATGCGAGGGCTTTTTTGGAGGGAAGAATAACCCTTGATCAGATGCTCAATTTCAGGCAAGAGGCCTTCAAAGATGGACTTTCCTCATACCCCCACCCCAGACTTATGCCAGAATTTTGGGAATATACCACTGTTTCAATGGGACTAGGTCCTTTGGGGGCCGTAATGCAGGCAAGGTTCTGGAAGTATTTGCATCAGAGAGGCCTCGCAGATACTTCCCAGAGTAGGGTATTCGCTTTCTTGGGAGATGGGGAGATGGATGAACCAGAATCCATAGCCTCAATCGCAATAGCTGGAAGAGAGAAACTCGATAATCTGATTGTAGTCGTAAACTGTAATCTCCAGCGTCTTGACGGCCCAGTGCGTGGTAACTCCAAGATAATCCAGGAGCTGGAGGGACTCTACAGAGGGGCCGGATGGACCGTGATCAAGGTACTCTGGTCTTCTGGGTGGGACCGAATAATGAATGAGGACTCTTTGGGAGTAGTACTATCGAGGATCGAAGGAATAAATGATGGAGATTGGCAAAGGATGAGTACCCTATCTCCTTCTGAATTCAGGAAGGAATTTTTCTCTGGTGCCGACAATCTCTCCAGTTTGGGAGAATCATTGTCGGACGAGGATATAGAAAATCTTCGCAGAGGCGGCCATGACCCACGCAAAGTGTACGCCGCATACAAATCCGCGGAAGCCGCTCAGGGACCTGCTGTTATACTGGCTCATACCGTAAAAGGATGGGGAATAGACTCGTTCGAGGGAAGAAACTCAACTCATCAAAAAAAGAAGATGGTAATGGAAGATCTCATGGCTTATCGAGATTCTTTGCAATTACCCATAGATGATGAATCACTTGAAAAAAGCCCATTTTTCCACCCGGGTGATGACTCGGAGGAAATTGAATACATGGTAAAACGAAGAGAGGAACTAGGAGGATATCTACCATCAAGAAAATCCCCAATAATTGACATTGACTCCCCGGATAAAACTACTTTCTCTGAGTTCGATGAGGGTACCAGAGAAGGACAATTAGTCTCGACCACAATGGTATTTGTGAGACTGCTAAGAAAGCTCCTAAAGTCAGAAATCGGGTCTAGAGTAGTTCCGATTATTCCAGATGAAGGAAGAACTTTCGGCATGGATCCTCTATTCAGTGAATTCGGAATTTTCTCACAGTTCGGGCAAAATTACACACCTGTCGATCACAAAATGCTCATGAATTACAAGGAGTCAGACTCAGGACAAATCATTCAGGAAGGTATCGCAGAAGCTACATCGATGGCCACATGGACAGCTTCAGCGACGTCCTATTCCCACTCATCCTCGCCAACCCTCCCATTCTACACATTCTATTCCATGTTTGGATTTCAGAGAACAGCAGACCAAGTGTGGGCGGCCGCTGATTCAAGAGCTAGAGGATTCTTGATGGGTGCAACAGCTGGAAGGACTACCCTCAATGGAGAAGGACTTCAGCATCAAGACGGGCATAGTCTTCTATTCGCATCAACTGTGCCAAGCTGTCGGGCATGGGATCCAGCCTATGCCTACGAGCTAGCCACAATAATTAGACATGGGATTGAAGAGATGTGGGTCATGAACAAGGACGTCATTCACTATGTCATGTTGTACAATGAGAATCAACAACAACCCGCCAAGCCAGACGGATGTGACGAGGGGATAGTCAAGGGTGCTTACAAACTTCAGGATTCTAAAAAATCAGATACCGGCCATGTGAGAATTCTGGGCTCTGGCCCCATTCTTCAATATGCCTTGGAGGCGGCATCCTTGCTTGAATCAGAGTTTGAAATCTCCTCCGAAGTTTGGTCAGTGACATCTTACGGCGAGCTAAGAAGAGAGGGTATGGAGTGCGAGCGTCACAACAGACTCAACCCACAATCCGAAAAATCTGCCTATGTCTCTGATTGCTTCGGAGATGACATACCAACAATTGCTGTATCTGACTACATTGCGGCAATACCAGAAATGATTCAGAGGTGGGTTGGAGGCAGATTTACTGTACTAGGAACCGATGGTTTCGGGAGGTCCGACACAAGGGAGGAACTCAGGAGATTCTTCGAGATTGACACAAAGAGCATAATTCTAGCAGCCCTATCAACTCTTGAGAGAGAGGGGACGCTGAAAGAAGGAACAGTGAAGGAAGAATCAGAAAAGATGGGAATCAGTGGTATAAGGGAAGATAAGGCGGCCTAGTAATGGGTAGATTCAGAAGAGCTGTGAAATTAGCTACATGGATTTGGAAAAATAAGATAATTTTGGCCACATTAGGATCCGTGATCTCCAGATTCAGGAGAAAGTAAGGAGATTTTATGCTACAACTCGTCCAATAAAGGGTCATTCAGAGCATAATTATACGACAAAGCATCCCCTATACTTACCCAATCCGGTGTAGTCCCATCAATCCAACCATACCTGTGACCCGGTATGAGCCTCCAGTCTTCTGGCAGACTTTCGAGAATACTCCTTGCATGGCGAATACTGCTCCACTGGTCCCCTGGATTACTGCCGGGTAAGTCCACCCTTCCCATGCCATTAGTGAATAGGAGATCGCCAGCGTGATAGACTCCATGTCCATGGATTGTGACATGTCCAGGAGCATGTCCCGGCGAATGTGTAACAATCAGTGAAATTGAGCCGACATCCCACTCAACAGAAGTGTTACGTGAATTTTTCCAAGTCCTCGTGAAATCAACCCTTTCGAAGACAACATGGTTAACGAGCTCGGGGACTCTGGCATCTTCATGTCCCCAGACCTCCACTTCAGGATTCAGCTTAATCATTGAAGAGTAGCCGACAACATGATCTCTGTGAGTGTGGGTATACAGTAAGTGAGTGGGCTTCAGTCCCTCACGTGCGAGTTCCTCAGCCCACCTCACTGAATCGAAAGGGTCGATAATGGCAACTACCCCATTTCTTCTGTCTATAAATGCAGTATTCATATTCATGTAGTCTCCCATCTGAGTGACCCAGACTTCTATCCCGTTCCTCGTCACAGTCTTGTCGAACTCGCCCTCCTCCAGCATATTCTGTCGCAACCAGTCATATCCAATAGCTATGGTGGAAGTACTGAAGGGGGCAGGGTTCAAAATCGCCCCTCCTCTAGGAGGACTATGGTAAGATTATCCCCAGTGGGGCTCTCATCAGAGAGACGACCAGAATTACTGGTCCTTCAACAAGGAGCCTAGTTCTACTAGGATTTGAGGTGAGAAAGATGTCGTATGATGCCCATGAAGTCGAGAATAAATGGCAACGTGTATGGGAAGATAAGAGAGTTTTCGAGGTCGAAGCAGACGCTTCCAAACCTAAGTTCTACTGCCTTGAGATGTTCCCATACCCTTCTGGGAATATGCATATGGGGCATGTCAGAAACTACTCGATAGGGGATGCCATGGCTAGATTTCAGAGGATGATGGGAAAGAATGTCCTGTATCCAATGGGGTACGACTCATTTGGTATGCCGGCAGAAAATGCTGCAAAGAAGGAATCCGGCCATCCACACACAGTTACAGAAAGAAACATCGCCATGATCAGAGCCGATCAAGAGAGAATGGGATATTCATATGATTGGAAAAGAATATTTGCAACCTCAACCCCTGAGTATTATCGATGGAATCAAGAGATATTCTTGAAATTCTATGAGGCGGGACTTGTCGAGAGAAGATTCGCTCCGGTTAATTGGTGTAACGATTGCGACACGGTATTGGCAAATGAGCAAGTAAAGAACAACCGATGTTGGAGATGTGGCCTCGAGGTAGTCCAGAAAGATATGGCTCAGTGGTTCCTGAAGATGACTACCTATGCCGATGAGCTATTGGACGAGCTTGATGAGATACAGTTTCCAGAAAACGTGAAAACAATGCAGAGGAACTGGATTGGGCGCTCTCAGGGAGCCCATATCAATTTCAAAGTAGCTGGGACAGAGTCCACAATTGGAGCTTTCACGACACGACCCGATACTATTTTTGGAGTGACCTTTGTCACACTTTCTCCAGAGCATTCCCTTTGTCAAGAACTAGTATCTGGTACAGAGTACGAAGAAGACTTTGTCGCACTTAGGGACGAGTGCTCGAAAATGACAGAATTCGAGAGAATTAACATGCTCAAGGAGAAGAAAGGAGTTCCTCTTGGAAAGAATGCAATCAACCCACTCAGTGGAGAGGAGGTTCCGATTTATGCCGGCAATTTCGTAGTTGCAAGTTATGGTACTGGTGCAGTAATGGGAGTACCCGGTCATGACCAGAGGGACTATGACTTTGCTAAGAAATATGGAATCCCAGTTAGACCAGTACTCGCAAGGAAAAGGAGCCTCGAGGCAGAGGAAGAAAATCCCGTTTTTGACGGTCTAGGTTGGATGGTCAACTCAGATAGAGAGTCTTTCGATGGTCTTTTCGGTGATGAGGCGAAGAAGACAGTGATCTCGACTCTGGAGGAGGAGGGATCTGGTCACGGTACAGTTCAATATAGGCTCAAAGACTGGCTTTTGAGCCGACAAAGATTCTGGGGGACCCCCATACCAATGGTCCATTGTCAGGATTGCGGAGTAGTACCTGTTAGATCTGAGGATTTGCCAGTAGAGCTCCCTTTGAATGTCAAATTCAGCTGGGAGGACAGTGGAAATCCTCTAGCCTCAAACAATGAGTTTCTTCAGACCACATGCCCAGATTGTGGCCGACAAGCGAAACGTGAGACAGATACCATGGATACCTTCTACGACTCCTCTTGGTATTTCATGAGATTCGCTGATTCAAATAATTCATCAGAGCCATTTGAATCTGAGAAGGTGAACTATTGGTTAGAGGGAGGAGTAGATCTGTACATCGGAGGAATCGAGCATGCTGTGATGCACCTTCTCTATGCTCGATTTTTCACTAAGGCAACACGGGATTTAGGAATGAATCTGATTGGCGAGCCCTTTGGACGTCTAGTCTGTCAAGGTATGCTAAACGCTCCAGCGCCATTCTGTGTTGATTGCAATTCGGAATATCACGTAGATAATTTTGGAGGGGACTGCCCTAGCTGTGGGAATAAACTCAGTACTAGATCAGTAAAAATGGGCAAATCACTCGGCAATACAATTAGTCCGGGTGAGATGGTCGAGAAGTTCGGGGCAGATACCGTACGCCTTTTCATTCTCTTCGGAGCTAATCCAGAGGCCGGGATGGATTGGTCTGATAGTGCCTTGGAGGCAAACAATCGCCAACTGAATCAGATTGTTGAGGCTTTCAGAAACGCACCAAGCATTGAATCCCAACAAAGTGGGATGGACGATTGGTTGCTGGGTCGCCTATCTGAAAGCCGGACAAGATGGGTTGAAGCGATGGATAATGTCAGCCTACGAGAAGGTGTTATGATTAGTCACTTCGAGATGCTCTCGGACTGGCAGTGGTATCGCAGAAGAGGAGGCTCGGATAAATCCACAATACACCGCTACATGTCTAATTGGGCTGAGATGTTGGCACCAGCTACACCTCACGTGGCGGAGGAATTTTGGGATTCTTTAGGTGGAGAAGGTCTACTGGCCTCAAACACTCTCTCCGATCTCTCCGATCTATCTTCCAAGGATTGGTCACATACCTTGGCGATGGAAGAATACTTACGAGAATTGATTGACTCTGCGAGGAACATCAAGATTCTCGCACAGAAGCACTCTGAGGGACCCATAACAAAGATGGTCATACAAACATCGCCTCTGTGGAAATCAGAGTTAGCTTCCAATGCTATCGAGATGGCACTTTCAGATTTTGACTTCAGAGCGAAGGGACAGGATTATCTCAAAAATTTACCAATTTTCGGCAATGAATCATTGAGAGGAGAAATCTTCCAGACTTGGATGTCAATGACCTCGGGCACGAAGAAAAAGAGAGGTAGAATAAACACATGGTCCCACGGACAAAAGACACTATTGAGGAATGGTTTCGATGAATCTTCGATGATAAATATGAATTCGTCCTTCATTGCCAAATCTCTGGGTATTGAAAACGTGGAATCCTACAGAGTTGGTGAGGGGGAGGACGTGGCTGGAAAGGCCAGAGTGTCTTTCCCATTAGAACCGGGGATTGCATTTCTCTGATATCACCAAGGGGAAATTTTCAATCAATACCTCCTCCTCAGATAATCATGACTGAGTCCAGTTTCGGGAAAATTGGGTTCACAGGAAAACTCAGGCCATCTCAGGTTGCTTCTTCTGAAGTTATAAAGAAAGAGCTGGATCAGAACTCTAAGGAATTACTCATCGTAGCCCCACCTGGTTCCGGAAAGACTGTTTTGGGATTATATGTCTGGTCAGATTTAGTCAGACTCCCTACATTGGTTTTGAGCCCCAACTCCGCCATACAGGCCCAATGGGTCGAGAGAGCAAAGGAATTATTCCATCTGGATGGTAGGGAAGGTGATATAGGAACAGACCCAAAGAATCCAGGTATCCTCACCTCTCTGACATACCAGTCAGTCACGCTCCCAAAGAGAGGCGGAGAGAACCTGGATGAATCGGCAATGGAATTGTGGATTAGTAGTCTGATGACACCGAATCCGGAAGATGGCTCCGTAGAGGCGGAAGATGAGGAGAGTGCTCAGGCATGGATAGGAGATTTGGAGGAGAAGAATCCGGAATACTACTCTGATAGAATGGGACATTTCAGAAAGAAGGTTAGAGACTCTCTCTCTGAACATGGAAACGCTCTATGGGTCCTCCATGAGTCCTCACAGGACAATCTGAAGAGACTCGCCGAGACGGGAATAGGGCTAATCATCCTCGATGAGTGCCATCACCTAATGGACCATTGGGGTAGGGTGCTAGTCGAGATTAAGGAATTTCTCGGAAATCCAATAATATTGGGGCTTACTGCCACCCCTCCTGACAAAGCTAGCGAATCTTCTTCAAGTAGATATCTAGAACTATTTGGAGAGGTTGACTATGAAGTCCCAGTTCCAGCACTTGTCAGAGATGCCAATCTCGCTCCATATCAGGACTTGGCTTACTTCGTCCGCCCCTCATCTGATGAGCTGAAATACATAGCCAATGTTGACAAGGATTTCAACGAACTTCTCGAAGAACTAAGCAGGGGGCCTCAAGATAGAGAAGGACGAGCACCCAGACTTGATGTTTGGCTGGCCAAGGTCCTAGATGGACTACTCTTACCGGGAGGCAAAGCAAAGGATTGGAATGCATTCTATAGAAGGGATCCAAGACTAGCTGATGCGGCTAGAGCGTATCTAACAAACAGAAATCTGAGCTTGCCTCCTAATGTCCCTCCCCCTCCTCCTGATCTTGCATCAGCAGGAAGGAGTATGGACATTCTAATTACCGTACTAGATCGTTACATCAGGAATGGCCTCATGAGGTCAAAAAGCATGGACGATCATTCCCTAGCAGAGGAAGCGAAAAGAAAACTGAGGATGACAGGTCTACAAATTACGGGTAGCGGTCCTAGGTTATGCGCATCCCCCGTTGGCAGGGTGATGGCATATGCCTCCGCAAAGTACGACGCACTCAGAAATATCCTTGGCACAGAGATGAGGGCACTCGGCCCCGACATTAGAGCTGTGATTGTTACCGACTTCGAGAAGACTTCTGCAACCGCATTAGTGGAGGGAGTTCTGGATGATGATGCTGGCGGAGCAGTGGCAGCTTTCCGAGCTATCCTCGGTACAGAGGATACCGATCGTCTAGATCCAGTTTTAATGACTGGTACTACAGTGCTTGTTGATGATGATTTATTGGAGAGAATATTTCCTAGATTCGAAAAGTGGTCTTTTGAGAGAAATCTGGATATAAAATTCGACTATATTGAGCGAGGTGAGTACTTTGAGATTCGTGGTAAGGGTAAGGATTGGCTACCAAGATATTACACGATGATGATTACGGAATTATTCCAAGAAGGGGTGACAAAATGTATTGTTGGCACAAGGGGTCTTCTTGGAGAAGGATGGGATGCTAGTAGAATAAATGTACTCATCGACCTTACCACGGTAACAACAAGTATGAGTATCAATCAACTTAGAGGCAGGTCTTTCAGGCTCGACAAACACTGGCCTGATAAAGTAGCTAACAACTGGGATATCATATGTCTGGCTGATGAATTCACCAAGGGATTTGATGACTATCTAAGATTCAAGCGCAAGCACAAGCAACTGTATGGAGTATGTGATGATGGAGCCATCGAAAAGGGAGTTGGACATGTCCACGCGGCCTTCACCGAGGCTGAGCCGGAAGGAGTATCCGAAACAATGCAGATATTCAATGAAGAAATGTTGATGAGAGCAATGAACAGACCTAGGACCCGAGATCTTTGGGGTATCGGACAACCTTTCAATGCAGTTCCCAAAGAGGCAATAGAGATCAAAGGTGCATTCGGGGAAGGTTTTCCAATTGCACGTAGACTCGGACTAGCTGAGTGGACCGACGAATCTCTTGTTCAGGCCATATCAAATGTTGTAGCGACTTCTTTACAAGCCCTTGGGCACATAGGATATGGTGCAAAGGTCGGAGGGGGGAATAGAGGAGGGGGTTGGCTAAGGGCGTACCTAGAAGACGCGACTGAGGAGGAATCGGAGATTTTTGCGGAAGCCATGCAGGAGGTACTCGGGCCTCTTGAAAATCCTAGATACGTAATTCCAAGGGAAGTCAGAATCATAAGCGAAACATGGTTGAGTGAGATGCTCCCTGAAGTCCTAGCCAAGTTCTTCCGTAAGGAGAGTAACACCCTGGCGATGTATCACGCAGTTCCTAAGATACTATGCAGAAACATCGAGGATGCCAAGGTGTTTGAGAAACAGTGGAACTTCAAGGTTAGTCCCGGAGAGGTAGTCTATGGCCACAGCAGGAGCGGAAAGGAAACCGTTAGTACCATCAAGAGGGCAGGCCTGTCACCAGAAACCTCATTCCATCGAAAAAGCGTATTTTTGTGATTATTTTGTGCAATTATTGCAATCTATCCCAGATCCCGCATGCTCAGAGCAGAACCTATTTCGACAGGTGTAGCATCGAAAGTCGAAGGCACTGACATCAACATCGCAACCAGGATGTCCGCATGAGTCTACGGCAGGAGAGGAGGGGGATGCGATCGTACTACCCAAGTTCATTCTAGTACCCCTATTGCCCCCATCCTTCTCACTCGAATCATACCCGCTTTCCCACCAGTCATCGCCAACTACCTCTTCATCCCCAGCGACTCCATTTTCCTCCTGAATCCCTAGAACCTTGATTACATAAGGGCTAGATAGAAAACGATTCTCTATTCCAAGCTCTTCCAACCTACGTAAACCATCCTCCTTAGACTGAATTTTACCCCCTCTGACTTGCAAGAAATCTATCAGCCTGTC
>DANW01000042.1 GCA_002501605.1 Euryarchaeota archaeon UBA28 | reverse complement strand
AATAGATGATTTCAACGGGAAGTCTCTGATGAAGAGTTATTTTCAGAGGGGTGGAGGTGCCTTGGCTAGTAAGGTAGCAAAAATCGGATACAGGGGTATGAGAAGAAGGAAAGGTCAGGTCATCTACGGCCCTGGGTCTGCATTAGCTAGGTTTTTGAGGCATTTACCCCAGACGTTAGTACCGGGGATAATGAGGAATTTCTGATCTCACTCTTCCTCTACCACTCTCGGCTCGTGAACTTCGCGGAAGACTATTGTCCCAACACCAATGTGGTCCCTGAGTGTTCTAA
Organism: Euryarchaeota archaeon UBA28; assembly: GCA_002501605.1. Lineage (GTDB taxonomy): Archaea > Thermoplasmatota > Poseidoniia > Poseidoniales > Thalassarchaeaceae > MGIIb-O5. The sequence goes on along the minus strand of DANW01000042.1, from coordinate 31,476 downwards.
CAAGACTGAATTTAGCGTAAGACCAGTTCTGGTCATAGGCAATAGTGTCAGGGAGTGTGACGGTCAAATCATCCTTCTCAAAGTTAATTTCGAAGTCATCTCTGCCGGTGTTCATCTTCAGAAGAGTCTCTACCTTCTCTTTTCTATCGTCAACTACCTTGACAATGTTGTAGTTATATCTCAATGTTGAGCCGGCCAGAGGGTGGTTGTAGTCGATTCGTGCCCTACCTGCACTAAGGAATTGAAGGACGCCTGTCCTTCCCCCAATTTCCACGGGAGCCCCAATAGCTAGCATATTTGGATCTCTGACGCTCCTCATTAGGACGTTCTGTCCAATTGTCTCTACGAGGCTTGCGTCCCTCTCCCCATATGCTTCTGAAGGCTCGATGTCAATCTCGTAATCCTTACCTGATTCTGCCTCAGATAGTGATGCTTCGAAGCCGGTGATCAACCTGCCATCTCCAACTACGGTGATCATTGGCGTGTATTCCCTGTTCTCGTCGAAGATATCATGCTCTTTGGCGACATCTTCCCTTGTGGTCTCTATGAGTCTGTCCGAATCGACCTCAAATAGGTCGTAGTCAATGTGTACAATCGCACCGTTGTCCATGTTTGTCGCCTCCTTGGCGTCCGGCCGACTCGCTTCCCCTTTTTCATTCAAACGGTGCGGGTAATCTGAGAAGAATCACTCTTCCTCCTCATTCTCGACATTTGGAGATGCCCCCACTGCGAGTACCCCTCCGGCTATTGTCAGCACCCAACCCATCCATACTAGATGGCTTCCTTGGAGTTCGTGAATCGTTACCCTTACCCTGTCCAAGTCATCTGTCTGGTTGAAGAATAACGCTGGCATTAAGTCCTGAACTTGGAAGCCGTCCATTATCATTATAGTGTCCCCGAACAATCCCACATGCCTATCAACTTCTGATCTGGGGACGGGACCAAATCTGAGAATTCCAGGAGTAAGAGTATCTACTAATTCCCCGTCTTTCCTCATCTCGACAATCACCCCCAAGAAACCATCTCCTACTTGAAAATCAAAGTCTTCGTCCTCCTGGGAAATCACTAATGTATCAATTAGGACGTACTCGTAATTTCCGTATTCTACTGGTTGATTCTTCTCCAAGGTTACAAGATGAGATGGATCTGACCTATCTACAAGAGTGGTTGTGAAAACATGACCAATCAAAAGAAGAATAATCCCCACATGAGAAATATGACTGGCTAGAGTTCTAGTTCTTGCAGAGTTTTTTCCCCCTAATCCCCCTGAAATCAGTTTTTTCGTATTCGCCTTGGCTGTGGATGACAAATTTCTGACATTGAAAGGCAGTGAGAAAAAAAGCAGAGTCAACAGGAAGGCCGATATTGCGCCCCTTGATACCGATGAAGAAATGGGTAGTCTTGAGTCTCCGGGTAGGCCGATGTAGTCACTCGAAAATGCAGCGAACAGAGAAATTAACAATGCTGTTGTAATCATCATACTTCCAGCTCTCGGATTAGTCTTCCGACCCCAGGAATATGCGGCGAGACCGATCGCCAAAAGGGCAATGAAGGGTGAGCCATAGAATTCGTGCGCTTGTAGGCTAGTACCATCAATCTCCACAGTCAATATCATCCAGGTGAGTAAGACGAACCCTGCCCCCCCATACCATGGGACAGATTTGGATGACCTCAGTCTCACGGATGCATCGGTGAAGACTCCTGTGATGTAGGACCAGTCATCTTCTTTCTCGCAAATCAACCAAGGGATCAAAAATGGGATCATACCAATGAGTGACTGGTACCATTCTGCACTCCAAGTCCAACTGGAGAATAACATCAATGCGATTCCCGAAAACACCCAGTGAAGGGGTGGGTCATCGTGACTCCCGTTGACTAGCAGATACATTATTGAAAGTCCTACGAAAATCACTGCTGTGGAGCCAATCCACAAAGAAACTAAGACGAATAATGCTATTAGAAACATTCCAAGGTTCGTCTTTTTATCAAGAAAAGATTCTGATAGCGTAGATTGGAGAGCTTTTTTCTGCGTCCTGGATAAGTGTATGACGGTGAAGACGCACAGAATTACTATAGCCAGAAGATACCCGGATAACTCGGCACCGACAGCATCGAATGATATCACTTCTAGTACCCTCAAATATGGGTCTTGAGGCATTGCACCCTCTCCATCAGCTACGAATGCATGGACGGAGGCCCAAACACCGTTTGCTCTAGTCACCAGAGTTGCGTGAAAAGCAAGGGCTCCAGCCATCATGGCCGCCGCCGGAGAAGCTCGAATTGCATTTCCTCCAGGCGTCGATCTAGCATGGACTACCATCAGTAGGCATAACCAAGGTAGGAGTGAGCCCGTTTCTACGGGGTCCCAAGCCCAGTATCCCCCCCAATCAAGCACGGTGTACGCCCACAGGCCACCTAGTCCAATACCGATGGTGCCGACCACGAAACCTGCTCGAGCCCAGAAAATCTGTGATTCATGGATTGATTTTGATGAGTCTTTCCTGATTATCCCGGCCATTGCAATGCTAGCCGTGGCTATGCAAAGTGAGTAGAATGCGAAGACCACAGGGGGATGAATCACCATAAGGTCTGTCTGTAGAAGAGGATTGAGCCCAGATGATGTAGAAGAAACCGTTGAGTCGAATGGTCCGAGCATAGCAGAAAGTACCAGAAGAAATGCTGACCACGCATGCATTATCGCGACTTCAATGGAAACTACGTCTTTATTTTTGGACATGAACCAAGTTACTGTAGCCATCATAGCGACCCACAAAAGAAGGGGTCCGGATCTACTACTCCAGACTGCAGAGACCCTGTAGAACAAAGGTAAATCCTCTCCTCCAAATCTGAAAACCAACTCTATGCTCCTCGCATCGGTTACGAAACAATAAGTCAACAATATGAACGGCAGGGCTTGAGAAAATAATACCAGATTCTTAGAGGAAGCACGGGTCGTCCTCCCGACGCTGGATGAAATAAGAAGAGATGAGGCTATGCCGACAAAAAGGAGTAGCGAACCTGCTTGGGAAAGCAAAATCTCACCAACCGTAGTACTTCGCTCTGCTGTAACCAAAAGCTAGCATTGCTCTAATAATATTCTTTGCGTACAGACTGGGGCTTTTGAATAGTAGTCTAACGCCTACCATGGCCTTGCCAGATATGCCCATTTCAGACATCTCGTCAGGTAAACATCTGGCCATGATTGACATCTCTTCATCCGTTAAATCAAAGAGCGCATTCTTCCCCTTCAAAATCTTATCATAAGGTGGGAACTCATCCTTCCAAAGACTTGCATATTTGGATAATTTCTTTGCACTAAGGTCATTGTCACTAATCGCTTCTGCTGCAGTCTGAGCGGCGAAAACGGCCGACTTAAGAGCCAAGTGAGATCCACCCTCAAATAATGGGGACGTGAATCCGGCGGCATCTCCAACTAGAAGGAGTCCGTCTGAGTGTGTATTCTCGTGGGGGCCTGAGATAGGTATTGTCCCCCCGAACGCTGGATTTCCCTTCTTTTTCCAAGCAGGAAGATTCTGATTTAACCCCTTGAAATGTGTATTCTCGATGAACTCATCAAGTGCTTTCTTGGTTCTTGGCTTATCCTCTGTAACAAGTCCGATGTTTGCCCTGCCATCGCATTTTGGAATCATCCACAGATAACCCTTCTCAGCATATGACGGCCAAATATAGAAATCGAGGTATCCATCTGTAGGGACTCCCTCTAGTTCGTATTGCATACCAGCGACCACTTTTCCTCTTGGGTTTAGATTCAATAATCTGGAACATACCGATGCGACTCCTGAGGCATCTATTACTACCTTGGTGAAGATTGGGAACTCCTCTCCTTTTCCTTCACATCTCCAACCTGAGAATTTGCCTTCCAGATACACCTTTTCCATCCCGGTAATCTTGTGGCCGAGGCTGAGCTTGGCTCCCTCAGAGACCGCGGATTCAGCTATCCATTGTTCGAATAGATGCTTTTCTAGCACATAGCCATGCTCGGACAAGCACTTCTCGGTCCCATCTGGGAAGATGACCCTGATGCCCTTCACCTCCTTGCTGATGACGTGTTCTGGTAGTGTGAGTCCCAAGTTCTGACATGCCACATCTGATATGCACTCTCCACAATGAACTGGAGTTCCTATCTCATGGTGGTCTTCGATGAGTATGGTATTAAGCCCGAGTCTGGCACATTGGAGTGCTGCATTGCCTCCACCCGGCCCGGCACCAACGACCAACACGTCACATGACGTCACGGTATCGTCCATGCCACCCCGAGTACATCAACTCAAAAGAAACCCTCGGTCGAGCCTCCTACGGAGACGAGCGAACCTTCTACTATTGTGAGTGGCACGGAGTTACATGGCTTGGCGCACTCTGGCACGGTATGTGCAGTCATTGGAGGACTCTGGGGAGCTTATCAGAGTGGCTGATCCAGTGGATGTCGAGCTCGAAGCTGGTTGCTTCGCAGACAGGCTTGTGAAGAGGGGCGGAGGTGCAATTTTATTCGAGCAACCGAGACTCCCAGATGGTTCCATCAGTGCCCTTCCCTTGGCAATGAACCTTTTTGGAACGCGTGATAGGACTAATCACGCATTGGGAGTAAAGCGCCCCGACGAGATTGGAAATAGGATGGTTTCTCTGATGAAACCTGATATTGGAGGAATAATGAAAGCTCCGTGGACTGGCATTGGTTTAGCACTTGAAGGAATGTCCATGGCCCCCATGAAGGTTAGGAGGGGGGCATGCCAACAGATAGTAATCAAGAATCCTGATGTGACAAAACTCCCGATCCCGAAGACATGGCCAGAGGATGGAGGCAGGTACATCACTCTGCCGTTGGTCGTGACAGCTGACCCTGAAACAGGAGTTCACAACATGGGGATGTACAGGAGTCAGGTCTTCGGACCTAAGGAGTTAGGTTTACATTGGCAAGCGCACAAACATGGGGCTGATCATGCAGACGCATCGAAAGACCGTATGCCGGTGGCGATTTGTCTCGGTGGACCTCCTGAAGTGATGTTCAGCTCAATATCCCCACTTCCAGATAATCTATCGGAATATGAGTTTGCGGGACTGCTAGGTAAGAGGCGTTTGAGAATAACAAAATGCATCACAAACGAACTAATGGTACCTGCCGAGTGCGATGTGGTGATAGAAGGTTACATGGTTCCCGGAGAGACTAGGAAAGAGGGTCCATTCGGAGACCATTTTGGTCACTACTCCCTGGCGGACCAGTACCCTGTAATGCATGTGGAGGCGATTACCCACAGAAAGAATGCAATAGTCCCAATGACCATAGTAGGTGTTCCCCCGATGGAGGATGGATATCTGGGAGAAGCTATTGGGGACGCATTTCTCCCAGTGTTGAAGTTTCAACACAGAGATGTGATTGATCTATTTCTACCACTAGAGACGGGTTTCCATAACTTAGCTATCGTTTCATCGAAAAATAGGTATCCAAGGCAAGGTAGGAAAACAGCCTTAGGGCTACTTGGTGCAGGCCAGATGATGTTCCTGAAAACTATAGTTGCGGTCAATCCCGAACACGATGCTAAAGATCTAGACCTGCTACTTGATGCTCTCGACTCGAAGGTAGAAATTTCGGAAGACTTAGTGGTTCTGCCTGGGATGGTTGCTGATTCACTAGCTCATGCATCTCCTTGGGAAAATATCCATGACAAGTTGCTGATTGATGCTACTAGTCCCGTGGAAGGTGATCCTCGATATCTGAGAGCACCCCTTGGAGGGTGTCCTGATTCGCTGGAAGTTTCTGCTTCTGGAATAGACGGGATAGTACAGGCGAGAATGCTACGATCATCTATGCTAGTTGTTACTACAGATATCGAAGGTGGGCCTTCGCCTTCCGAGAATGTCGAGACTGATGATGAAGATGGAGCCAGAATGCAGAGGGAGAAGATTTGTTCGATTAGGGATTCGATCTGGAATTTGGAAGGTGCAGACAACCTAAGATGGCTGTTCATCACCGACTCTGATGTAGACCTCTCAAAGGACTCTTGGAAGAGAATTCTTCTGTGGCAATTTTTCTGTCGTTTTGATGTTGGGAGGGATCTGCACTTTGACTCTGACAGAAGGAGAGTGTGTTGGGACGCTACCGCTCCTATTCCCTCCCAAGAAGGGCCTCTCCCAGTCCGTAGATGGCCTGGTGTGACCCTGCATGATCCTGAAGTTCTAGCCAGAGTGGATACTTGGCTCCAGGAAGGTGGATTTTAGTGGGATTTAGAGACGTTATTGAATTTGTTAAGATCGAGCATACTCTCTTTTCGTTACCATTTATCCTGATAGGTTATATTCATGCTCACAATCAGTTCTGGACAGAGCTTTCCTCGGATAGATTCGGAATTGACATTGTCTGGATTCTGGTAGCAGCAGTGGGTGCTCGGGGCTTAGCAATGTCACTAAATAGAATAATTGACAAAGATATTGATGCGGCCAATCCTCGTACAAAAAGTCGTCATCTGGCTTCTGGTTCCATGACAATAGGTACTGCTTGGACTCTATCTGCGACCTTCCTTGGAATGTTACTTCTCGGAGCATGGCAGCTCAATGAAGTCGCATTGAAAATGGCCTGGCTACCTGTACTTGCGTTCGTTGTCTACCCTTACACCAAGCGCTACACATGGCTATGCCATTTCTGGTTGGGGCTCTGCTTAGGACTTGCTCCTGCAGCCGCTTGGGTTGCCGTTACAGCAGACGTTCATGGATGGGAAGCGATAACGGGAGGGTCAGACACGTACTACCAAGGATATGGTGAATTTTTCTGGTACCCAGAGATCTTCTGGATTTCGTTGGGTGTAGCCTTGTGGATAGCGTCCTTTGACATAAACTACGCGAGGATGGATATCGAAAGTGACATAGAGAACGGAATTCACTCGTTCCCTTCCAGATTTGGCGAAAGGGCTACTAGCAGGACATCGATACAACTGTCACTTCTCTGGTTTGCATGCTTTGCAATATCGAATCCTGTCGAAGAGGCCTGGTTTCTGATAGCGGCGGGGATAATGTGCGCTCTGAACATTGGAGTCGTGTTGTTTAGGGATAGTTTGCCAGACTTCCAGACAACTCTTTTCCGGGTTTCAATGCTGACAGGTTGGGTTCTCCTAGCTTCCATTATTGTGTCTGACTCATCAGAAATAGAGAAATTTGCCAGTGGTATGTAGTATGTTCAATCTAGATTCTGAGTATGATACCGCTGGTGACCAAGAGCAAGCAATAGAGAAGCTCGTCGAGCAGATTGAGTCTAGTCAGGAAAGATGTATTCTCATGGGGGTTACTGGGTCCGGTAAGACGTTCGCAATGGCCAATATAATTGAGAGACTGGGCATTCCGACGCTAATCCTATCTCACAACAAAACCCTTGCAAGACAGCTTTGGCAAGAAATCAGTGAGCTATTTCCAAGTAATGCGGTAGAGTACTTTGTTAGCTACTATGACTACTACCAGCCTGAGGCTTACATCCCTGGAAGGGACCTTTACATCGACAAAGAGCTGCAAATGAACGAGAGGATCGAGCAAGAAAGGTTCTCCACAGTGGCATCATTGGTCTCAAGGCCCGACGTGATAACAATTGGTACTGTGTCATCAATATATGGATTGAATCCTCCAGAAGTTTTCCAACAGAACCACCTCAGACTCGAGGTCGGACAAAAGTCAGATCCACAAGAAATTGTTCGAGAACTGGTTGGGCTTCACTACCGCCGGGTCTCAGGTGAGATTGCTAGAGGCGACATTCGTCTAAGAGGCGAGGTTCTGGATATCTGGATGCCAAGTAGGGATGACCCCATAAGGGTGAGGTTTGGATGGCAGGGGATAGAGAAGATACAGGTATGTGAAGCGATATCTTGGGAGGTTTTAGACGAGTTTGAGGAGGCCTGGATACATCCACGAGAGTTCTACATGACTAGCGAGGAGAGCTTCAATCTAGCGATCGAGGATATCGAGCACGAATTAGAGGACCGGGTGGGTTGGTTCCAAAAAAAGGGGATGGAGATTGAGGCATACAGGCTCGAAGGAAGGACCAAGTTCGACCTCGAGATGCTCACAGAGATAGGGTCTTGCAAGGGGGTGGAGAACTATTCAAGACATTTCGACAGGAGGGCCAAGGGGGAAAGGTCGTTCTGTTTGTTAGATTTCTTTTCAAGTAATGCTGAGCGTTTCCATGGTGGCCCAGATAGATATCTGGTAATTATGGATGAAAGCCATGTCACTCTTCCTCAAGTCGGGGGAATGTATGGTGGAGATTTCTCCAGAAAGAAGAACCTTGTAGACCATGGATTTAGGCTACCATCGGCATATGATAACAGACCACTGAGAATAGACGAGTTTCAGGACCTCGTTCCCAGAATGTTGTATGTCAGTGCAACACCAGGAGAAAGAGAGCTACGTCACCTTGCTGAGGTGACCAGTCAGGAAGTTCCCAAAGAGCTCCTTCACGTTGGAGGACGAGGCGGTTCTGTTAAACCAGACTTCGACAAGAAAGTTACTACTTCTACTATGGAACAAACAATCTCAAAAATTGACGGTGTTGTCAGAATGGAAATTCGACCGACAGGATTACTAGATCCTGAAATTGTCGTAAAACCTACCAAGGGACAAGTCCAAGATTTGATGTCAGAGATAAACAAGAGAGTGGGCAGAGATGAACGTGTCTTGGTTACTGTTATGACGATTAAGTTCGCCGAAGAAGTAGCCGAATATCTCGAAAAAAATGGAATCAAGGCACATTATCTTCATTCAGAAATTGACACGCTTCAGAGGACTGAGATAATCAAGGCCCTAAGACTGGGGCACATCGACGTTATTGTTGGAATAAATTTACTTAGAGAGGGGCTGGACATTCCTGAGGTATCTCTGGTAGCAATCTTCGATGCTGATAAGCAAGGATTTCTCAGGAATGAGAGATCTCTCTTGCAAACAATAGGAAGAGCCTCTAGAAATGAAAACGGGGTCGTCATCCTTTATGCCGACACGATTTCTCCATCTATGGAAGCGGCGATGAGCCAGACGATTTCAAGAAGAAAACGACAGGATTCATACAATCAAATTCATGGGATAGTTCCCAAAACAATACAGAAAGCACTCCCAACTATGGGAGAGGAAGAAAGCAGTATTCTAGCCGGGACTGCAGGAAAGGGGGCCAAGGGTGGGAAGAGATTCGTAGGCAAAACAAGAAGCAAGAAGGGTGTTTCTGGACTTGCACAGAAGTTCTCTCTAGGAGCTGGCATGTGGAATACCTCCGACTCAGTTCTCGATAACGTTAGTCAACCAAATTTCGAGGTAGAAACGGAAACGGAACAATCTGGAAGCATGAATGAGGATCAGCTAATCAGTAAGTTGGAGCGTGAAATGAGGGCGGCCGCTGAGAGGCTGGATTTTGAGAAAGCTGCTCAAATTCGGGACAGAATAATGCAACTCCACAACCCGACCAATTGAAATCAGGTTCGTTTTGCGAGAAACATGAGCGGATATTCGCGTGAAGACTTTGACATTCCAGTTAAGGACTATGACTTTTCATCAATGAGTGATATTTCATCACTTATTGACCAGATGTCAGAGGCTGGAGGTTTTACCGCGACTAAGCTGGCTTTTGCGCGAGATATTCTGAGGAGCTCTATCTCTAAGACTTCCTCTGAGGGAGTCCTGAATTGGATATCGTTTCCAGCTTGTCTCTGCGCTACTGGAACCAGGGGATTCTTTCTAGAGGCATTAAAGAGGGGTTCCTTTAACGTCGTTATTACCACCTGTGGGACTCTGGATCATGATATCGCTAGATCATTCGAGAATTATTTCCATGGAGACTTCAGTCTGGATGATATTGCATTGGGGGAAGAAGGCCTAAACAGGCTTGGAAACGTAATAGTGCCAAATGAGTGCTACGGGGAAATTCTGGAAAATATTGTCCTTCCGTGGCTCTCAGAGATCGAGGACGAGAGGCGCTTAGAGTCTCCAGAAAGTCCTTGGAAGGGATTCGGGACTGCGGAGCTTTGTTGGGCCTTGGGAGATAGGATTGATGACGAATCGTCCTTGCTCTATTGGATCGCAAGGAATAGGATTCCGGTCATAATTCCCGGAATTACAGATGGTTCGATTGGCGCACAATTATTTATGCACAGACAGAAATCTCCAGACTTTATGATTGATATTCTAGCAGATGAGCAGATCCTTTCAGACTTGACTTGGACAGCCGAGGAGAGCCATGCGCTGATGGTGGGTGGAGGAATTTCAAAACATCACGTAATCTGGTGGAATCAGTACAGAGGAGGTTTGGACTCTGCCGTTTCCATAACAACAGCGCCAGAATACGATGGGTCACTGTCGGGAGCTAGGCTCAGAGAGGCAATTTCATGGGGAAAGGTACGCCCAGAAGCTTCTCAGGTCGTTGTTGAAGGTGATGCTAGTGTCCTTCTTCCACTTCTCGGTGGTGATTTATTCGCCCAAATTTAGCATAATTTGTGATGATTTTCGTGAAAACGGCTAAGAACGGTCTAGCACGCGATAATCGATATGTCCGTCGAGAAGATGATGCATGATATGATAGAAATGCTAACAGATGCAATGGGTGATGCTGTAAAGCACGACAAGGGTAACAAGGCTGCTGGAACCAGAGTCCGCAAGGCTATGCAATCAGCCAAGACAATGGCTCAGGCCATTCGTGTCCAGGTTCAGAACGACAAGAACTGATTACCCTGCTATTTATTCGCATGAGCGAAGATCTCCATTAGGGAGACGCGCATGGGAACTAGCGGATGCCATCCCTCACTCCCACATTGCCTAAGGCAATCGTGGATAGCGGATAGATCAGGCCTTATGGGCCGCTTGCAATGTGTATCGGTAACTGGTCCAGGTATGGAAGAGAGTGATTGAACTGTATGGGAATAATTCAGAGAATCCGAATACCTGCCCCATAGTAACTCCATTTCCTGAATGATAGAGTCCGCAGACCATGCCCTCCTACCCGAGATGTTGATTTCATTCTGAGTCTTCTCTCCTATATCACTCATGATTAGGATACAGAGTGCGTCGCAGACATCCCTAATGTGAACCCAGAATCTTGGACTGTGCGCCGTTATTCGGGTTATCTTTGATCCTACCATAATCGACCTAGCCCAATCATGCAATATTGCATCGCCCCACGATCTTAGTTTTCCTTCAGGGGAAAGTAAGTCGTGAATTCTTACAACAAAGTCGGAGTTACCAGATTCTTGATTCCCACTAACAATTGAGATATTTCCAGAGAATCCCTCTCCAACGGCGATAATAAAGTCAGAATCCTCAGGATTATTCACAATTTTGGCGCCCGCTCGTAACAACCTATCTTGGAGATGTCGGATGAAAAATTCTTCAGTTCCCTCAATATATATCGATTTGGTCATCTTACCACTCAGACGGTGCTCGGAGTAATCTCAAGTGACTTCATTTGTGAGAAGTGTATAACTGCGTCTCTGACAATCTCAACAATCATCTTAATTTCCTCAGGGGTAATCGAAAAGTGTGGAGTGAATCTCAGAGCATTAACTCCCCCATGAATGACCCCTAGACCATTCTTCCTACACCACATCTCGACCTTGTCATCTCCCACGACGGGAAAGAACTCAGGGTCCATCTCTGCACAGACCAGAAGACCCGTTCCTTGAACGGAAAGGACGGCTTCCGGAAATTCCTCCATGACCCCTTGGAGTCCTAAAACCAGATCATCCCCCCGATCACGGATATTCTGCCGAAGCTCAGGAGTAATTCTTTCCAACACTGCAATCGCTGTTTCCAATGCTCGGGGGTTGGTAGTCATGGTATTGCCGTAGATACCGGTGACATACAAATCAGCTACCTCAGCAGTCATTCCAACAACAGAAAGAGGGAATTGCCCGGCATTAATGGCTTTGGACCATGCTTCCATATCAGGGGCTTCAGCACTCTGAAAACCATCATAGTCCACTATACTTAGGCAACCCTGTCCCCTGAGACCAGCTTGTACCGAGTCAATGATCAGCATGGATCCGTGTTCTTTGGTCAGGCGCCTTGCTTCATCGTAGAACTCCCTGTCTATGCATAGACCTGGGGCTCCCTCTCCCTGAACTGGTTCAATCGCTAGGAGCTCAATAAATACGCCATCAACATCTGCTTGATTGAATGTTTCCCTTAGTGCTGAGATGTCATTGGCTGGGATAAGCACTAAATTGTCCCTATCTTGGAATGTATTCAGGTTCCTATCATAGCCATCTTTGCATGAGTGGGATATCTGTGCCGGCCTATCAGTGCGTCCATGAAATGCCCTCTCGATTGCCACCATCCGAGTTGGTTTGCCTTCGTGCTTCCCACCCGGGCCTGTCATTCTCAGTGCGTTGACATCAGATATTCTCATTCCTACTGTCATAGATTCCGATCCTGAGTTCATGCAAATGAAACGATCAAATGGACAGCTTCCCCTGGTATGGCCAATTTCCATTTTCAGCCTGTCTGATAGCCTCTTTTGGCTGAAAGATGGAGTCATTACATTTGCCATTACCCAGTTTTTCTGCATCGATGAAATTACGTCATCCGGTCCATGCCCCATACCAAGCATACCATAACCTCCATTGTCATGCACGACGGCACCATGGGATGTTACAATCCATGGCCCTCTCGCTGAAATCGCGACATAGGGATTCACCGTAGCGGCAGAGTAGAAATTGACATAGTCCGATTGAAGTCTCTCAATTAGGGCGGTCTCGTCGGTACCAGACATTTCTATTCCGGTGTCTGAAGAAAGAGATTCAAAGACAGTTCCAGCTTCTTCAATGGCCCTTCTAAGTGAAGGATCGGTATCGATGAAAGATAGGATTACTTCATCTGGGAGTCCATTGGTTATACTGCTCCCTGAACGCTTTCTAATTGAGTGCAGAATATCGAGGCTGCCAGGCATCGACTCTTCGAGTTGAGGGTTGCTCATCAAGGTTCTTGGTAACTGTCCTCCGGTGGCTACGATTTTTCTGGCAGGGGGAAGAAACTAAATTTCTGATAATCCATAAAAAAATTAAACACACTTTAAATTTACAATAGGAATATTTGCATATAATTAAAATTTTCAATTAGATTATCAGTCTTAATAATAGTATAGTATAAGTGCTAATCTGCTCTCTGAGGAATTGGAGAGGAAGCGTGGGGGATGCAACTCAAGTCTGGTTGGTGAGAAGATGAATGATGATTACAGGATCCAAGAATTGCTACAAAGAGACGTGTACGTAGGTGACAAATTCGTAGGCGTAATTACAGGAGAGAGGTTCCATCCAAGGGACGAGTGTGTTCAGTCACTCAGGCTACAAGTAGTCCCTGGGATTGCTGAGGAGTTCATGAGAAAGCCAGCTGATAGTGCGCCCCTTTCGAAGGAACTTGTTCACAGTATCAGACCTGATGGAGCAATAAAGCTCTCCAAATCTATGAGAGAACTACAAAGAAGATGGAGGAATACTGTCAGAATATCGGAGGAGCTGTTTGCACCGGATGAGCTATTGGATAGAGCGGTTCTCGATAACGATGGAATCGACATTGGTAATGTGGTTGGGATGGTCAAGATCAAGAGGACTTACAGGGGAGTAGTGGTTAACCCCCATTTCATGGTCAAGAAGAAGCATGGTCTTCCTGATACCCTCATAATTCCAGTGGGGCAGTTGGCCAGAACTACATCTAGACTGGACGAGGTCATACTCAGGTGCACAGTTAAACGTCTAACCACTCTACCGAGCTACCTAAAGCTCAATGGAGAAGATGCTGAAGAGTTCGATCCTGTTGAGTAGGTTTCAAATCATATTCCCATGTCGGACAACTGCTCAAGGGCGTGTAGCTTAGTTTGGCTGGAGCACCCGGCTGATAACCGGGAGGCCACAGGTTCAAATCCTGTCATGCCCACCATCTTGTGACAAAACAAGCGGTAGCGTCATGAAGGATGCTCAGTTCGCCTTCTTGACACATGCCAGTCCTAAGCGGCTCATCGGGTCGTGAATTGGCCATCGCTCTATCCGAAATTCTCGAGATGGAGGCTGTCCTCATTGAGAGTAGGAAATTTCCTGATGGAGAGGGGTACGTAAGAGTTCCAAGTGAGAGTTTTGGAGTAATTAGATCGGAGCCTGTAATCCTAGTATCTAACACATTTCCAGATTCGGGGATTATGAGGACGATTCTAATGCTTGAAGCTATTAATGATATTCGAAGGGGGGATCTTGAAAACCTCAAAAATGAAGGTGAACAAATAATGGATAATGTCGGACCGGGTATTTTTCTAGCCGTCCCATATTATGGATATGCGAGACAGGATAAGAGATTCTCACCGGGGGAGACGGTTTCGGCCAGAGTAATCTCAGAAATTCTAGGCAGAAGTTGTGATGGCATGGTAATCTTGGACCTTCATGAGCCGAAAGTACTTGATGGGTCGGAGCTTAGGATATGCTTCGTGAGTTCTATGCCAGAAATCGCAGATATTCTGGAAAAAGAGGTCAATCCAGATTTCATCCTCAGTCCGGATAAGGGAGCCATTGACAGGGCAAGTGAGGTGGCGAAGATAGGGGGATGGGAATTCAGTTATCTTGAGAAAACCAGGATTGACGCGCACACTATAGAACACCAGGCCAAGGACCTTGACGTAAACGGTAAAGTTGTGGCAATTGTCGATGATATGATTAGTACTGGTGGGACTATATGCAGGGCAAGTGACGCTCTCAGAAGACAGGGTGCAAAGGCAGTATATGCTGCATGTACTCATGGTTTATTCACGGGAGGGGCCCTATCTAGGCTAGCAAATCACGTTGACGGGGTATACACAACTGACTCTCTCAGGAATCCAAGATCTGTTGTTAGTTCTGCACCAGCCCTAGCTAGGGGAATCAAGGAAATGATTGGCTGATTAGCAACTCTAGCTCTGTCCGGACAATACGTTGCGTTTATATCGGCCATGTCCTGCGACGGCTTACCCAGCACGAGGAGAGGTATCCAATGAGTGTTCATATAGCGTTTGAGACCCCTAAAGACATACAAGACCAAGTTTACGAACTTGTGAAAGCGATTGGAAAGGACGGCAAGATAAAGAAAGGCGCCAATGAGGTAACCAAAGCAGCCGAGAGGGGAAGCGCGACAATGATTGTCATGGCCGAAAATGTCAATCCCGGAGAGCTACTTGCCCACGTTCCGATGATTTGTAACGAGAAGTCAATTCCGTTCATCTACGTCGAGGACCAAGGATACTTGGCCGACTCTGCCGGCATGACTGCGGGAACAAGGACTGCCGCAGTTGCTATCATGGAAGTAGGAAAAGAGGCGCAAGATTTGTTCAACGAAGTGAAGGGACACTACGAAACCCTGTCGAAGTAAATTGGAGGCTGGAAGTTTGGCTCAAGAATCATGGCCCGCTGAGGTCGTAGAGATTGTCGGAAGGACAGGTATGAGCGGAGAGGCTATCCAAGTGAAAGTCAGAGTCGATGACTCGAACAACCCTAGGGACATTGGGAGAATAATTTCTAGGAATGTGTTAGGACCTGTGAGGGTTGGAGATATTCTAATGCTGAAAGATACTGGTAGAGAGGCGCGTCGCCTAGGTAATCGATGAGGTGGAATAATGCCCGAGACTAGAGTGTGTAGCTTCACCAATGAGGAAATTGAGCCTGGTACGGGTATGATGTATGTGAAGAGAGATGGGTCAGTAATGTGGTTCAGAGACAGCAAGGCCAGGAAAAACGCCTTGAAGCTCAAGAGAAACCCACGAAAGATGAAGTGGACTCAAAGGTACGTCAAGGGTGGAATTAAGTAAAAAAAACCCCTATCCGTATTTTCCAAGGATTTCGAGAATAGATCGGTTTGGAATAAGTCATAACCAGGGAAGGGGCCTTCGATGGGGCTTGTTCACATATTCTCAATTGTCGTGAATCTAGTAGTGATAGTTTGGATATTTAGGTGTCTGAGACCATCTAAGAAGCGGTTTTCATAGCTTCTGCCAGTCGTGCCTCTGAGCATCCACGGCACAGATTGCTGCCATATTGACGACATCTCGAACGCTATCTCCTCGTTGCAGGACATGAGCTGGTTTGGAGAGTCCCTCGAGGATAGGTCCTGTCATCTCAGCACCTGCGATCCTCTGCAATAGTTTGTAGGCAATATTTGCTGATGCGAGATTTGGACAGATCAGAACATTAGCAGGGCCTTCGAATGACATGAATGGGTATTCTTTCTGAATCTCAGTTACAAGTGCGGTATCTGCTTGCATTGGCCCATCTATAATCAGTTCTGGATCTAACTCTCGAGCTATTGTAATAGCTTCCTCCACCCTATCCGTCCTCATCTCTGAGGAGGTCCCAAAATTAGAAAAAGACAGCATCGCAACTTTCGGCTTCACCCCGAATCTTCTCGCTACCTTAGCTGTCTGTACTGCAATCTCTGCAAGAGTCCTAGAATCCGGATAGATGTTGATGGTTGCATCTCCAATAAACATCAGCTCGCCATTGACAGTCATCATGTACATCCCTACAATCCTGTGCGAATCCTTCTCAGGGCCTATAATCTGCAAGCAGGGCTTGACTATGTCTGGGTAATGGTGGGAGACTCCACCAAGGTACCCGTCTGCATCTCCCATGTGAACCATCATGGGAGCAAAATAAGTGGAGTTCTTCATCAGCCTAGTGGCATCTTCCAGTGTTATTCCTTTTCGGCCACGAATATTATGCAACTCTTCTGCATAAGAGCCCCTTCTTCTGGGATCGTACCTGACATCGATTTCTTCGCACGTAAAACTTAGTCCAAGCTCTTCTTTCACTGCCTCTATTCTGTCAATATTGCCCAGAAGAATGGGGTCACAGATTCCCTCAGAAATACACTGGGATGCGGCTTTGATAACTGTCGGATCTTCACCTTCGCAGAAGACTATTCTTTTCTTGTCCCTCTTCGCTCGGTTTATTACTCTCCTCATGATTGAGCGGGTGAGTCCTAATCTTGCCTCGAGCTCTTCTCTGTACCCCTCAAAGTCAAAATCTCCCTTCCTGATACCTGCAACCCCTTCTTCGACTGCCGCCGCCGCAACGGCGCTTGCCTCCCAAATCAGTACTCTAGCATCAAACGGCTTTGGGATTATGTATTCGGGACCGAATTGCAACTGTTCTCCGTTGTAGGCCGAGAGAACATCATCGGGGACTGGTTCTCTGGCTAACTCTGCGATTGCCTTTGTAGCGGCCATTTTCATTCCCTCGGTTATGCGGGTGGATCTGACGTCTAAGGCTCCCCTGAAGATGTAGGGGAAGCCTAGAACGTTGTTTATTTGGTTTGGATAATCAGATCTCCCGGTGGCAATTATGGCATCGTCCCTTATTGACATCACATCTTCAGGTAGGATTTCTGGATCAGGATTAGCAAGGGCGAATATTAGTGGTCTGTCTGCCATCTTGTTTACCATTTCAGGCGAAACTAGACCTCCCTTTGACAGCCCAAGGAACACATCACTTTCTAGCATAGCATCAGATAATCCACCATCGGGAAGACTTCTGGCAAATTCCTCCTTGTACTCGTTTAAATCACCATTTTTCATTCTGGATTCTGTAAGAATTCCCGTGGAGTCTACCATGATTATGTTATTTTTCTTGACTCCCAGACGGACATAGTGACGAGCACACGATATCGCTGATGCCCCTGCCCCTGAAATCACTACTTTTACCTTCGAGATTTCCTTATCTACCAGTTCCAGTCCATTAATTAGTGCCGCGCCTGAAATGATTGCTGTTCCGTGTTGATCGTCGTGCATAACAGGAATATCTAGTTCCTCAACGAGTCTTTTTTCGATTTCAAAGCACTCTGGTGCCTTGATATCCTCTAGGTTAATTCCCCCGAATGTAGGTGATATCGCCTTTACTGTTTCAACAAACCCATCTACATCGGTCTTGTTTACCTCTATGTCGAAGACGTCAATATCTGCAAATGCCTTGAACAAAAGTCCCTTTCCCTCCATGACTGGCTTTCCTGCTAGGGGGCCGATGTCTCCTAGGCCAAGAACCGCAGTTCCATTGCTCACTACTGCAACTAAGTTTCCCTTGGAGGTGTACTTGTAAGCGCTGTCGGGGTCGTTTTCAATTTCCTTACATGGATAGGCGACTCCAGGCGAATAGGCTAAAGACAATTCATGCGATGTGCCATGTGGTTTTGTTGGAATTACGGTTAGTTTTCCGGCTGGTTTTGAAGCGTGATAGTCCAGTGCTTCCTCGCGGAGCCTCTCGTCTGTCATGCTGACAACCCGTAAACCCGTCCTACCCCCCCCTCTTTGATGCTATCCTATGACGTGCAAATTTATTATCAGCCGATTAGTGAGCGTTTATGAGAGTAGTTTGTAGGATGTGAATATCTGATTTCCACCTACGGTGGATGTAAGCATGTATGGCTCAACGACCCACACCATTCAATATAGTGATAGAATGCCGAACCTCCGTGCATACACTAGGTTCGGCCTCTGGGGTGTCCCCAAAGAGGAGTGCTTTCCTTCTCGTTTCACTGATGGTTTTATTGCCATGGACATCATTCTCCGACTATGAGCTACGAGATGATGACGAGGTAAACACAGTTTCAGCTAGGGTCTGGGGCTCTTCAGGTTACAATGATACAGGATGGATAGACTTGGAGGCCACTGGTGCTGATCCATCAAGCCAGACTTATGCTTACTCTGACCTGTTCTTGGAATTCGCGCCCGGGGCAGAGATTTCTAACTTGACATTTGAAATTGCTGTTGATGGCTCAGATGGGTTCTGCATAGATGAGCCACAATTAACTCTGATGAATAGCCAGACACCGATTCTAGACTGGAGGGGGAATGACTGGCTTGGTTGTCAATACGAATTCAATGACAAGCCTCCCGAACTTGTGGATGGAGAGCTCTCGACTTCCCTGCAGCCCAATTCAGTCAGTGACGCCTCCTGGATTCTCCCAGCTGGAATTTCGATCTCTGACCTAGTGATTGAAGCTCTTACCCCTTCAGACCCAAGGATTTCTTTTGCGCCTCTGGAGATTGTTGTTCACGGTAGTGCTGTCAATCCCTATGATGGAAGGATGTATGTTCTTCTCGGAGATGACCTGATTCATCTGGATAGCAAGGCCTCAGAGGCGTGTGAGTGGAGATGCCCGGGGATTGTTCATATTGACGAGCTAGTATATGGCAGAAGCATAGATATCGAAGAATCGAGGGGGATGCTGGTTATTGGTACCTCGAATGGTACTATATTTACACAGTCTCTGAACGATTCAGAAAACGGGCCTTCCGTTTCTATTGCAACAGAGGGCATTACCGCTATTGCATCTGACTCAGATGGATCAATGTGGGCCGTTGATGGTTGTAAGGTCAGGTTCATCTCACCGAATTCGGAAGATTTGTCGGTTTCATCTCAATGGGACGAGTATCAATACTGCTCGACGCCGTCTGGTGTCGCCACGGACATACTTGTCATCTCGGGCACTGTCATAATCTCAACAGAGAATGACGGCGTCCATCTAATCAGCTACAGTGTGAGCAGTAACCAATCGGTGATTACTATTGTGGACAGTACCCACTGGGATACCAGTAACTTCCTGTCAAGTAACAGGATTACGGATTTGCAGATGATGGGGAATCAATTACTCATCTCTACGGAAAATGCCGGCATAAATCGGAGGGATTTAGCAACTTCAACGTGGCTCTCTAGGTGGTCAACAGCAAACACTCTTGCATCGAACAATATAGTTGGAACTTCAGTCTCTGATGGCTGGCTACACGTCCTCGCAGGCAATGTTCTGCAATCATACGAAGTAGCAGCAGGAATATTCAGGTCACAGGAAACTGTTGATTCTCTAGGGCTCTTGGACAGCGCGGTATCAATTTCATCATGGCCATCCGGGATAGGAGCGAGAAGCCCCATGGATAGCGTTTCGGTACTTATCGACTCCACAGGAGTTTCCGCTATGCAACATCAAGATACGGTGGTTGGTGTTGAGTACCTTGTGAGTAGTCCTGTCACAGATCCGATGAGGCTTGCAGTTAGTATTGACGATAGCGAGGATGGTCAGATCTGGATAGCTGGAGACTCTCTAATTGACAGGTTCAATAATTCTGGTAGGAGGTGGATGGACCCTATAGATGTCTCTGACTTTGCTGGACAGCAGTTGCAAACAATCACCTCGGTGGTGCAGGATGAGCTTGGGCAAGTCTGGGTCGGAACTTCCAATGCTGGCCTTCTACTATTCGACGGAGAGACTGGTTCGTACATGGGCGGGATCAGTGGCCTGGGGTCTGAGAGCATCACCTCAATGTCATATGATGAATATACTCAGACTCTTGTGATAGGTCACCCAGAGAATGGAGTTTCACTGGTCAACTCTTCCACAAATAGTCTAATCCTGACTTACGACACTGGAGATGGACTGGACTCAGATTTGGTTGTGGATGTTGCAACTAGATACAGTGTAGCTTACTTGGCGACTCCAGATAGTGGACTTATGAGATTGGACCTTGCGGAGCTACAAATTCTTGGTTCTTGGCAATCACTTGGTGCTGACAACCTAGAGGCCGCCCCCATTGCAGTAAACGGGGATGTAGTTTATCTTGGACTTCCTGATTTTGGAATAATGATCCTGGACAGGATAAACGGAGATATCACCGACTTGCTTACGGTTGGGAACAGCGGTCTCCCTGACAATGATGTCCTCTCACTGTATGTTTACGGGGGGGATCTGGTAGTCGGATCTAGGGTAGCCAACACCGGTGCTCAGTCGAATGGAGGAATAGCCATCTGGGATGGTACATCTTGGGACCAGCTAGATACAAACATCCCAGGGTGGAATAATGACCCATGGGAATTCAATGACATAACCAGTGACGGTACAGACATTTTCGCCGCGACCAACAGAGGTGCATGCGCATGGGGCCCGACTGGACAGGGGAGCATAGAGTTCCTTGAATGCCTAGATGGAGGGGACATGCCATCACGACAAATTAACTCTGTGAAACTGATTGGAAATGACTCCCAAGGGTATCCCATATTGTATGCGGGAACTGAAGGGGGTGCTGCCGTCATCAGTACTGCAGGGCTAGGGGGGGTTGATGGCATGGAGGTTTTGGAAGTTTGGACGGCTGGAGATGACACCCAACGAGCTAGGACGGTCAAGATCGGCGAAATACTCTATTTGGGGTTCGAAAACACTGGTATTGCTAGATATGACTTAGCAAATGAAGAGTGGCTAACAACATGGGATGGAACTCAAGGCTACATCGATGATGATGACGTAACCACCCTGATACCTGGCAAGCAGAGTGGAACTTTGTGGGCAGGAGGGGACTTTGGGCTAACACTCATTGACGTTGAAAATGATACGGTCCTGATCAACTGGGGAAGGGGGGCTAATGCGAATGGCCCAACTATACCATCAAGAAGCCCTGCCGATATGGTCATTGTGGGCGATGTCTTACATTACTCCACACAAAGATCGAATCAATGGTGGAACTCAAATGATGAGATTTACAGAATAGCTCTGAATAACAACACCTCTCTTTCCACACTTGATGCCGGATCTAGAATTGGCTCCAGCTCCAAGGTATATGGAATGGGGGTTGTTGGAGACGAGCTTTGGATAGGGGTAAGACCAACTCAGTCTTGGAACGATGGAGAAGGGACCGTGGTACGGTGGAACACAAACAACGAGACGTGGCAAGATGACCTTCCAACAATTGGAAACGTCCAGAGAGTCAACGCTCAGCTACTTGGAGATTGCTTCCCTCTGAACTCATCCTCGTGCGAGATGTGGGTGGCGTATGGGGATAATATCATGAGAAGGTTCCAATATTCTACAATGAGCCTTCTTGATGAGTGGAGTGACTTCCCGGGACCTGTCAGAGGGATGGAGGAATTCAACGGTGAATATCTGTTCGCAACCATGGAAGGAATATACAGATGGAATCCAATCAATGAAACCTTTGAGACGGCTTGGACTGAGGATGATGGACTTCCAAATAACACAGAAGAGAGTTTCTTTTCCATGGAAATCGTAGGTGATGACCTGTGGATAGCATCTCACCGACAAGGTAGCTGGAACTCAAATGCACAGATTCTAACAAAGAACGGTACAACTGGAAACTGGTCTGTCTGGGACCTTGGTTCAGGAGATATCCCGGGAGGATATGGAGCAGACATACTGGTTTGTGATGAGATAATTCACTTTGCCATTGGCAGGCTGTCCTGGTGGGGTAACCAAGGCGGTGTAGCGAGATTTGATTTGGCCGACCATGACTCTGATGGAATTACAGGTGAATGGATCGATCCCCTGACTGAGGGAGGTAATAATGGCCTATCGGACAACGATCCGAGAGCTCTTGCCTGTGACGATGCAAACAGGATTCTGTACATAGGTTATGATACAGATGGTGTGGGCTTGGACAGATTCAACTACAACACAGATAGCTTCCTGTCCATACTAACTTCATCCGATGGAATCACTGAAGACAGGATTTTCCCAGGAGGCATGCTTCACGACGGAAATGTGCTTCTATCTGCCCATCAGTACCAAAACACGGGAGGGGTATCTAGAATTGTTACTTCTGGGACCTCTGTGACCGGTGGACAGGTACTTAGTCCAGGGATGGATGGTTGCTCAATTGTCCGTGTTCCCGCCAATACGCCCACTTACGCAATCGGTCGATCCGGACAGACCACGGGACTAAACAGAGTTGACAGGCTAGACAGCACTGGACTAATAGCCTCAGGTTTTGATGAGTTGGCAGGTCTCTCTAGTGGGAGAGTCGTGGAGTTTATGTCAAATTCGACTCATGTATGGGTAGCATCGACATTTGACAGCGATTCTTTCTACGCAACATCAATTCTTCAGGGTAGTATACTGCAAAATGGGTCCGTTAGATGGGAATACGGATACAACCTTCTAGATGATGACGTAATCAACAGCATGTTGCTGGATGGAGAAAAAATGTGGGTGACCACTGCTGGAAGGGGGCTATACTCGATAGATTTGGTACAGAGGAGTTATGCTCCATCTGCCCCGGCACTACATGGCCAGATGGATGGGATGATTCTGGACAGTGATGATGGAATGCTGTATGTTGGGCTCATGGGGAATCAGGGTTCTGCGGCTGGGTTCCAAACCTTCGACACTTCTACAAACTCATGGGGAGATGGGAGTCTCCTAGCAGGACTTCCTAACGATATAGTTCAGGATTTCGTAGCTCTTGGAGACAAAATCCTAACAGCCACGTGGGGGGGGATAGCCGTATACAACAACACACTCTCCGAGTGGGAGGACCCAGTTACGACGTTTGACGGTCTTCCAGTCTCAATTTACGACCATCTTTTGGTAGTTGACATACCAAGCCAAGGGAATGTCGTGTTGGCAGGAGGACCATCGGGAATTACAATCTTAGACTCCAACCTCACAGTTCTTACGACAAGAGGAGCGAGTGATGGATTAGCTGGGAACAAGGTTTCAGGTCTCATTTACGCTGATAGTGTGACTAGGCAGGTCATTGATGAAAATGGTGTCACGGTAACCGAATTCCACGATGAGTCAATCTTCGTTTCTCATAGTGGACAGGGGCCGACCAGACCGGGAGTTGTTGCGTGGGACATTAACACTGACACTGTGAATGGGACATATCAAATCGATAAGATCCCCAGTAACGATGTGCGTTCAATAGCGGCCGATGATTGGGGAGTCCATATTGCAACGGACATCTCTCCCATGGTTCACTGGAATTCTTCTTCACTGGACATGGAAGTAGGTGCCCCAGCTAATTCCCTAATGTCATGGCCCCCCTCAGAGATTTCGTCACACGGAGGCAACCTAGTGATGATTAGTCCAGGAGGCATTGATGTCATGGATTCGGGCGGAGCGCACTTGGTCAAAGCTCAGTCCGGCCTGCTAAATGACCCAAGAGGTATTGACGTAAGCGATGATGGTCTGTATCTAGTCTCTGATGACGGTCTACATCACTTTTCGCCAGTTGAAGGAATGGTGGAGTCCGACAAGAGTGGACAAAGGACAGCTCGCCCTTTGAATGCCATCATAGGCGAGAGGACGTGGGAAGGAATCAATGAGACAGCCAGACCTGGAATGACTACTGTGCTTGTAGATGATGAGGAGTCATTAGATATAGACATGACATCAGAGTCAGTTTTACCTGGTAAACTGCCAATGAATCCCTTGGCACTGACCCTGTCTTCTCCAGAAACAGGGGCTTGGGTTTGGGCTAAGTCATCTATACTGAACTACTCAGGTAACTGGGATATGCAAATGATGAATCCGGGAATTCAAGCAGCATTCCAATCAGCCATCTCCCAAGTGGGCCCGGGTTCTTCATCCGTTGAAGCACACATTCAGCTTCAATCTCCCAACGATGGAAAGATGAAGGTGAGAGTGACATATGACTGGGAAAGAATAGAGGTTCCTACTAGCATAGTCAATATGACCGACCGACCCAATGATGGGGGCGGAGTAATTGAAGTCTCATGGCTTCCAGCAGAGGATGCGGCATGGAATGGTTACAGAATCTTCGTGTGGGATGCAACAGGTAGAGAGAACTGGAATCCAAGCGAAGAAGAGTTAGATGATTTCTCTACATACACGAGCATCTCTTTCTGGGCACAGACATCCGTAATGATTACCGAGGCGGACAATGATGGCACCACAGAGCCTCTGTCTGATGGTCGAGTGTACCGTGGATCGATTGCAATCGAGTACCCAGATGGAAGTATTGGTGATGCAATCGCTTGGCCGGGAAGTGTCACTCCAACTGACGAAATGCCCGCTCCACCCAATTGGCTGAATGCTGAGCCAGTATCGGGCGGTACAGCTGGAACACTAGTAGTTGAGTGGGAGATGTGCCAAGAACTAGATCCCTCATTCACAAGATTATGGTCTGCACAGCAGGAGATTTCCAATGCGTTTGCCCTCACAGGGGAGATTGACATTCCTTACTCCTCAGGGAACTCAACTGTTGTTGACTTGGCTCCACAGGGAGTATTCTGGTTTGCCGCTGCGTGCGTTGATGAGTCGGGCCAATATGACCCCAGTAACGTTACTGTGTTTGGACCGGTTACAACAGCGGGAGGTCTGAATGATGGGATTCCACCGTCTATGATATTGGGGACCCAGGCTCAGGATGTTCCAGACGATGAGGGAGGTAGGGTTGAGGTGACTTGGCAAGCTAACACTGAGGAAGACTGCTCATTTTACACAGTTTACGCTCTACCCGCATCTGGATGGCAGCCTCCCTCAACTGTAGATGGTTGGCCTGTGGCTGAATACGTTCCCGGTTGCTCCCCCGACGACTCTGGTTCAGTCCAAGTCATAGTTGATTCCCTTGGTTCTGCTCCCTTGCAAGATGGGATCACATACTGGTTTGGAGTTGTTGCCTCAGATGACTGGGGGAACTCGAATGTTAACTCGGTTCTAGTAGTCGAAGCTACCCCCCTGGCGAGCGAAAATGGAAGCTCGAGTGCTCCAGACAGGGTGGAGGGACTAATAGCATGGGACCATCCTGATGATGATGGGACTAAGATTGACATTGTTTGGAATAGGTCAACTGCTCCAGACTTTGATTTCTACACAGTATGGGTCTCTGAGTATCCTCTGAGTGATGTCACTGAAATGAGTGAAAAATGCGAGAATGGGATAATCAGTTGTAGCAACATAGTCGTTGATCAGAGGCAGATAGGGGGACTACTGCAACTACAAATGACTCTAGACAGCGCAATGTACGGAGCTTCACTCGAAACACTGGTCACATCTTCGATTTATCCGGATGTCCCGTTGTATGTGGCAGTCACCGTACATGACATCAAAGGGAACGTTTACCTCTCTGGATTAGAAGATCACATTTCTATTGTAACTCCTGTTGATAATAGAGGAGATATCACGCCTCCTGACAGATTGTCTCCACCAGTACTCGAAGAAAGGCTCGCTGATGATGGGGATGGGATGCTAGTTACTTTCCAAGAAAGCATGGCTTCTGACCTCTACGAGTATCACATCTTTGCGGACGTAGTCCCATTCGCAGATGCAAGTAATATGGAGCCAGTAATGGTTGTGGACAGAAACTCGGAGTTGCCTGTAACCATCGAATACCTCTCGGATGGTAGGAGTTTAGCCCCTTCGATAATGACATGGGTGGCTGTAGTACCCGTGGACTCATCCGGAAACTCATGGCTAACCAACCTCAGGACATCGTCCATCGCATTGGTAGACGAGAATAGCTTAGACCCAGGACTACACCTGCCAGAAGTCACTGGTGTTCGTGGATATTGGGACAGTTCTGGTTCCCAGATAGACATTACTTGGGATCTAAGTCAGGACCCTCAGGTTGTTTCATACAAGGTGTTTGTCAGTCTGGACCCGTTTGAAGATGTAAGGAACGCGACGGCCGTGAGCTCATTCATTGATAGTGGCAATACGGAAATCAAAGGAAATCTCCTTATCTTGAGCGAATTACAAGGTGAGCCCTTGGACAACACCCTATCTTATTGGACGGTGGTAGTAGCATTTGATGGTGAGGTACACAGATTGGCTGTGGATCCCCTAGAAATTCTCCCATGGTCCGAGAGCTCATTCGGTTCTTCCGATGGGGAGGAAGGAGAGGGGGGGGTATCATGGATCGATCAGTTGATGAGCGGAGACATGAATACTCTCATTGCGGTAGTCTCAGCCATGATGGTTCTAGCAGGAGCAGTTTTGTTCATCAGGCCAAGGAGAGCCTCCGCACCTCAGCCTTGGGAGATGGGAGCACTTGAGGTCGAGCTTGAGGAACAGATGATGAGAGAGTCATCTGGACTATCGGAGGATGAAGAGTTTGGAATTGATGATCTAGAACTGGTTTCTGACTCATTCGGAGATAAGGCGGATTCTCCTTCAGTAAAATATGACAAGGAGGAGGATACGAGGATCCAGCCGATTGGTGGTGAATTCACTGATACTACACCACAACCCTCAGCCGAGGTATCTGATGAGCTACTTGGAATTCAGGAAGATGACCTAGACATAGATGACCTAGACGGGCTAGCTGACGACTTGGATATAGATGACCTAGACGGGCTAGCTGACGACCTAGATGAAGAAGAAATCCTCTGATGTATAGAAGGGCTTGAATCCTCTAGCCACCATCGAGAGGTATGACTAACCCGGAGGGGGCCTATTCATCGGTTTGGTCCGCAATCGGATGGGATGGACATAAATGCCTAAGTTCTGCGAGTCTGCACTTTGATAGAATGCGACGACATTCCAGTAGGCTTGGCATAGATTTTCCTGATGACTTCAGTGAGCAAGTCAGTTCATTGCTAGGAGTCGTCTCAGTTCCAGATAATCGCAATGATGATCCCAGTCAAGACCCGTATCTGATGGTCATTAGACTGACTTCGGAGGGAGTGGTTTCTGCAACGGGGGCCGTGAACATGAAATGGCCCTCAAGGCCCCTAAATGGAATATCAATTAGCGCACCGACTTGGGAAGGCAATATCAGAGGTACGAAGCACGGAGATTACGGACCATACCAAGAAGCTAGAGTGATTGCTGAAAATAATGGAGGGGATGTTGGGCTTTTGTTTGAAAATGGATGCCTTATAGATGGAGATCGGTGCGCACCACTATTGTTGGACTCAGACGGAGTTGCTTACCATTCTCCACATCATGACGGAGCTCTGGACTCCGTTACTTTAGATGTCATAAAGCCGTATCTGGAGATGTCCGGAGTACCTGTCAGGCCCGCTAGGCTGACCCTAGGGATGATAGAAAGATCTTCAGAGATGATTGTTTGTGGCAGTGGGATGGGGATAAAGGCTCTCGGGACAATAGACGGACGAAAGATAGGAAAACCCCATGGCCCCCTTTTCTCAATATCTCAAGAGGCTTGGAGCAAGAGAGTGGTTTCTTCAAAATTTTCGGAGTCTAGATAGTATGGTATTCTCGAAGTGGAAGCCCCTGAGTCAATCTGACGACGGTGATTGTATGATACATGTCTTGGATCTGTTGAGAGACTCTGGATTATGTAATGGCGATGAGTTACTTTTGCACTCCGGAGGCCCCATCACCGATCTTTCTCAGAGGTCAATGGTTCCCTGTATAGATAGTATTAGAATATTGATGATTGAACCTGAGGGTAGTGATTCAGGAGGTATTGGGTCTGCCCTTGAAGGCGGAGTTTCGTTGGGCTCATCTCCTCCTCTGAGCGTACTTGCACAAAAAATGGAAGAGGGGAAGTGGAAAACGTTCGAGGAGGAGTATTGTGAGGACCTGACAGAGGCACTGGACTATGTGAGTAAGTTCGAAATAACTGTTCCCTGTGAAACAGATACCAATTTTCATCCCGGAGGATTTACTGGAATTCTGGGGTATGATTTGTGTAGATGGTCCATACCCATAAGACTCTCAAACACTCCATCTCCGGGAACTGTGATTGGGGTTTTGTGGAGAGCAGACGCTTGGATAATTCATGATCGGTCTGAGCTTGAAATAGGGGTTCTGGCCCTAGAAGGTCACCCATGGCTCGATATCAAGCTTGATAATCTCAGAATCACAGAGGTTAGAGAAATGCCTTCTTCACAATCTGTTCCTGACAGTGAGAGCGACTCAGAGCATGCAAAAAAGGTATCTAGAATCAAGGAGGGAATAAGAAAAGGCAATCTATACCAAGTAAACTATGGTAGGAAATGGAAAGGTTTGATGCCCGGACAGCCCTGGGAATCTTTCTTGCTTCTTTCCCGTTCCAATCCCGCACCTTTCTCCTGTTGGATGATGGTTTCTGATCTGGGATGGTCTGTCGCGTCCTCAAGTCCGGAGAGGCTTGTTGAGCTAGACGGAGGGGTTGTCAGGACCAGGCCAATCAAGGGGACTAGGAAGAGGGGCTTGGACGAACTGGAGGACTCTAGGCTCAGAATAGAATTGGTATCCAGTGAGAAAGAGATCTCCGAGCACCTCATGCTAGTTGACCTAGAGAGACATGACCTGAGTAGTGTCTGCGTTCCCGGAACTGTCAACTGGAGCGGATGGAGAATAGAGGCACTATCGAATGTACAACACCTTGTAAGTGGAGTAGAAGGTTTGTTGGATGAAAGATACTCGACATCTGAAGTAACTAGCACGATGTTCCCAGGCGGTTCAGTGACAGGATGCCCGAAGACGGTCACTATTGCAGCTATAGATGAACTAGAAAGGGGCCCGAGGGGGGCTTGGACTGGCTCAATCGGCCATATTCACAGAGGACATGGGGTGGCTGATTGGAATATCCTAATCAGGACCTTGGAGGCTCACTCCGGCCCAGAGAAGTGGCATGCGACCGTTCAGGCGGGAGGGGGCGTGGTAATTGATTCGTCTCCTGCAGAGGAAGTTGAGGAGGCTCGCTGGAAGGCGGCCGCAGTCACGGAATCCGCGTGGGGCTTTAGGACTGGATTCACCGAAAATGACCTTCCTGAGAGAGAAGTAGGGATATTCCCCGTCCCAACGGGAGTAGGGAGTGTTCAGTCTCTTGTGCCGGGTCTAAGAGGAGGGGGTGAGGAAGTTGGAGTCATCCGCGTATACCCGTGTGAGAAGCTTGATCGATGTACCCTTCTTATCGATAACTTGGACTCGTTCACTCGAAATATAGCTGAAGAGATTGCTTCTCTTGGGCATAACGTCGTAATTGTAGGAGGAAAGACGCAGACAGATAAGAGGACGGCTTCAAACCTGGCTGATGAGATTATGAGACATTTCCAGCCAGAAAGAGTGATTCTTGGCCCGGGCCCATCAGTCCCAGAGTCTTATCCTCTTACGATGGAGCTCGCAAGACGAAGCATCAGGGGGGAGCTTGTCATTGACAGGAATCATGTCCCCCTACTGGGACTGTGCTTGGGCCACCAAGCACTCGGGATAGCTGATGGGTGGGATTTGATCCAGTCTCCTATGGGAGCGGTGCATGGAACACCCTCATTAATCAAGAATGATGGAACTGGAGTGTTTGAGGGTCTACCGTCCGAAATTACGATGATGAGATATAATAGCCTAGTTCTTGTGCCGAAGAAAGGTAGTCTGGTTCCTAATTCTTGGGACTCTACAGGAGAACTGGTTATGGGTCTGAGGCATTGCCATCTTCCGATAGACGGGGTTCAATTCCATCCTGAATCAGTGGGCAGTCCGCGCGGTCGCGAATTACTAGGCAATTTTCTGAGAAAAAGCCCTTTGATTTTCTCAGATCAACTCAGCAGGCAGGCTGAATGACCGTAGTGTTGAAGGACGCAAGCCTGCTGGAATTAACGAGTCACATGCCGACGTGCAGGAAATGCAACCAGACATACCACCAGTCACATTTCATCAGTGGCAACGGTCCTCGTTACCTAATTTGTGGGAGATGTGCTGTTGAAGATGGCCTAGTTTCACCTGAGGAGGCCCCTCAATACTACTCTGATGAGCTCGCTAGAGCTCGTCTGGTACTGTATAGCAAGAGGTACAGGCCTCTGGCATTCACAAGTGCAGGTTGGATATTGTTCCTCACAATGGGAAGGGGCATCGAGCTTTGGTCTGGAGTTTTCTTCGGTACACTGTTGGTGGCCACTCTAGCAGCTCCAGTGGTTCATTTCCTTAGTTCAGCCAGGTTCAAAGCCGAGTTAGCGAAACTGACCCCATGAATCCAAGACAGGAACCATTCAAATATCTAACATTGCTCTGAATGGTTAGAGGGAACAGTGGGTTCCCTATGAAAGCCCGTGAGACCGGATGAATACAATGGAGGAACGAGAAGAAGATTGCAAAAGGTACTGGATTATCAAAACAGCTCTCAGTGGAGCGTTTTTCAGTATTTCACAAACGCATCATTCTCGTTCGAAGAAGAATTCCGGATCTCCCGGAAGCATGCTGGCAGATGTTCACTCAGCGCTAGCTGTTTCCGGAAAGAGAGAACAGCGGGTTCTCTGAACTGAATTTGGAGATATGATGAAAATGCAGAAGACAAAGAACGCGAGCATGCTAATTGCACTGCTCCTCATAATGATGGCGGGTTCCGTCGGCGTTAGCGCCGATGGTTCCAACCCTCTGGACCCCTCTGATGGTGGTGCAGATTGGGATGGCGACGGCCTGACTAATGCAGAGGAGCAGGCTGCAGGAACCGATATGAACAACCCCGATACGGACAACGATGGTTTGCCTGATGGGTGGGAAGTGACCTATGGTCTAAATCCCAACTCAGCAAGTGATGCCAATGCAGATCCTGACGGGGATGGATTGACCAACAGCCAAGAATACGCCTCGGGTACAAACCCTAACTCGGCGGATACCGATGGTGATGGTGTAGCGGACGGATCTGATCCGTTCCCTAACGATCCCAACGATGGCTCGTCATCTGATTCGGACGGCGATGGAATACCTGATGCCTACGACCCAGATTACGAAGGCGGAGAAGGAGATGGTCAGTCAGGTGCTGAGCCTGGAACAGGTGGCGAAGGAGAAGGTCAGGGCCAGGGTCAAGGC
>DANW01000025.1:22472-32300 GCA_002501605.1 Euryarchaeota archaeon UBA28 | reverse complement strand
GGAAAGTACATGGTTGACGGTTGTTTCATACTCACCGATCAGGACCCCAGCAACACATGTCACTCTGTTGGGATGCTCAGATTCGAAGTATCCGAGGAACCAGATCCACTTCTGGGGAGCTTCTGGGCGATAGTAATAGTCCCACTCTCAATAGTACTTTGGATATTCTTCTCTATTAGGGAAGCCACACTCCCTCTGCTTTCCTATGTGGTTATTCTAATGCTTGCCCTTTCAGTGTTAGGCCCAGCTTCAAGCCTACCCGACATCGACCCCGAAGCCAACGAGGGTAGGGGGGCCGCTCCATCTTTCATTTTACTATCCCATGATTCTGATATGGGAGCAGTATCATTAGATGATTTACTGGATGGCTCGGATGCAGTCGTAGTGGGGCTATTTCAGTCAGGCTCCCCTTATGCAGAACATCAGAGAGACGATTTTGAATCTGCTGACATCATAATGGATAACCGAGTGAAATTCGTTCAAATAGCCACAGGGGGAGAGCTCTCTGCGGTGAACCTCGATGTACACGCCCAGTCAATAAACGAATCATGGCCACTGCTGATGGACGAATCAGACTCAAGTACTGGATTCGCCTTTCCTAGTGGCCCCACCGATGCAGTCGTAGTGATAGATCCGGCAGGCTTTATCGCATCATGGAGCCCGGGCACCATGCCTCCAAACCAGATTAAGGACGCTGTCGAGTTAGGACTAAAAGGCTCCGGAAATGGTCCTTATGGCTTGTTTATGATGATTCTCTCGACCGCACTTCTTCCACTTCTGGTGCTCTCATTACCAACATCTCGAAAGGAGGAAGAACCTGAAAAAGGAATGAACCCGTTCGCAGGAGCTATTCTGACGGTGTCAGCAGCATCCGTTGGCTTCGCATTATGGGCAATTCCAGTATCAATACTCGCCTCTATTGGGATGTCCTCGTCATGGTTGCTGGTCGAGATAATTCTCTCAATGATACTCATTTATCATGGTATGTCGACCCTTTTGAAAGGCTCAATATTTGAGATAGAGGAACTTTCAAAACTTGCGCACTCCAAGCTTCCCGAATCATATAGGGAATGGAGAGGCCAAGATGAATTTATTCGTGACACATATCTTGGGCTGTGGTTGGCATGGCTAGCTTGGATCAGATCGCCCTTCTTGGTTCCGCAGGGCGTTGGCTCCATAGCTAGATCCGGAATTCTAGGGGCATTCTCTTCAGTAGTCGTTCTCGTCCTATTCATCTTGGCAGCTGGCATGGTAGTTACCATTGTCCGGACATTTGCCACATCACTGGGCAAGACCTCATTTATCCTAGGGCAAATGAGCAAAGGAATCAGGCCCAGAGCTTGGGGGGTCGCCTCAACAGTGTTTGGTTTCTGGATGCTGATCAGCCTAATCGTAATGATGCTACAAGTTGGTCTGTGACAGATTTACGACTTCCTCGACCGTGACCATCATAAGAGCGTGGCCCCACGCAGGGTTACTCCTACGGGGGTATAGTATAACCTGGTAGTACCGCGGGCTCCAGTTGCACGGGAATGACGACGAGTGGGTATCTGATGGATCTGATGACCAACTGGAGCACCGACCCGTCGCAACCCGAGAGCGTGCGCTTGCCGGGTGCACGCTAAAGTGGGAGACACCCGCTGATCTGGGTTCAAATCCCAGTGCCCCCACCACAATATCCTCAATCTGTGATTTGCAATGATTGCGGGAGCGCTGACTTCATTGGGGGCCTCTTTCTCGCTATCTCAATGAATCGTACTGCCGTGGCCGTATTTATGGTGGCGATTTTGCTTTCACCACTGATAGGCAGCATATCTGCCTCGTCCGATAGTCACCAAGATTCTGCCATGGCAACTAGCGATATCCAGAAACTCGGAATGGACCATAATAGGGATGTCCCACTGCAGGCCGATATATGGTGGGATCCAGATTCAAATTGGTGGGACACCACTTCATTGGACTCGGATAGAAACGGGATTCATGACTCTCTTCA
Organism: Euryarchaeota archaeon UBA28; assembly: GCA_002501605.1. GTDB lineage: Archaea > Thermoplasmatota > Poseidoniia > Poseidoniales > Thalassarchaeaceae > MGIIb-O5. The sequence goes on along the minus strand of DANW01000025.1, from coordinate 30,307 downwards.
ACTAGAAGAAGGAAGAGTGAACGTCGGCCTTTCCTATTCTAGAGAGCTCTTGAAGAGTGATATCGATTTTCTGTCTTCCATCGGCTATAATGTGAGTGTGCAACTACCTGTAGTTGACGCATTACTCATCGGTGATGTTGATTCCTCAGATGTTTGGAACCTGTCTAAAATAGAAGGCGTCATCATGGTTGAGAGGTACGGATCTGTGGTATTCTATGGAGATGTGCAGACTCCGGCCGTCAAGGCTAGAAACTCTACTGAATACCCAATTGGGGCATGGGATCTGGGAGTCTCCGGAGAGGGGATCAACATAGCCATGGTGGACACTGGTGTGGATAATGAACACCCCGGGCTTAGTGGCAAGTTTGTAGCAGGTTATGATGCTGTGTGTTTTGTCCATTCCGATCCGCAGTGCATACTTGCTGGAGGCAGGCAAGATGATGGCTCCTTCGACCCCGATGACGGGAATCAGCATGGAACAGCTTGCATGGGGATGGCCAGTGCTAATGGGTTAGACGCGGACGGCACCCAGACAGATTACTACGGAGCAGCCCCAGAATCAATGCTGGTAGATGTAAGAATAGGAACAGATGTCGGGGCTGGGCCCTTCGAAAACTACCTTCTGGAGCAAGAGTTCTATGAGTCTGCCATGAATGGTCTGCAATGGATTATTGATCACAGAAATGACGCATGGCCAGGAGTTCCAGAGCAAAATCACGGCATTGATATAATCTCACTTTCTTGGGGGATAACGAGTCATGAGGGAGGGGGATCAGATGGTTCAGATATGCACAGCCGAATCCTTGACGAGGCAATGGAGCTCGGCATAGCAGTGTCAAACGCAGCAGGTAATGACGGAGAGAATAATGACGGGCTTTCCGGAATGAGCGCTTCCTCGTTATCCATTACTGTCGCCTCCACGGACGACAAGAACACTATCGATAGAGATGATGATACCATTGCCAGCTATTCATCGCGCGGTCCACGCAAGGATAACGGCGATCAGAATCCGCTGAACGAATTGATTCCTGAAATCAGCGCCCCCGGTACCAACATCATCCAAGCAGAAGGCTGTGTCTCAAGCGGTGGGTGCAATAATTTCATCGGAGGGGACGCTTCAGGCAACACGTACACCGGGCGCGGAAGTGGAACGTCGTACGCAGCTCCAGCAGTGACAGGAATCGTGGCTCTAGTTTGGGAGGCAAATGAGAATCTAACGCCCTTGCAAATCAAGGAGATTCTGAAGCATACATCCGAGAGACGGGGGGAGGCCAGTGCCCCAGAAATTGACCCATATTGGAATCGTGAATTCGGGTATGGGATGGTGGACGCCCTTGCTTCCGTCGAACTCGCCAAATTCTTGAAGGAATCTGGAAGGACTCCCATAATAGACCCCAGTCTACAGAATCATCTAATCAGCACCAACCTATCAGAGAATGGCTTATTGAATATAACTGGGCATTCTTGGGGGCAAGCTGGGAGCATAGACAGGGTTGAGTACCGAATTGATGGGGGGGTATGGCTCGAAACAACATATTCTTCCACCCTGAGCGAAATTGGTGCCCTAACCCCGTTCATGTGGCACATACTTCTGGACACCACAAAAATGAGTTCCGGGAATCATACCGTTGAGGTCCACTCGACATCAGGAGAGTGGAGATCACTCCCTGTTTTCTCCGAGTTCAGTTCCAATAGCTCGAAAGCGGACTCTTCTTACTTCTCACCTGTCATTGTCGGAGCTGCAGTCCTATTTGCGTTAGGCTGGGCAACCTCAATTGCTTTATCTGGCTCTATATCTCCCATCTCGGCCCTTAGATTAGCTGAAAAGTCACTGTTAAAGAGAGGAAATGATGATGACTCGTCAATACTAGTTGCCGAGATAATTCAACCAACTTCGGATGACGTCGAGGGCTAACAGCCGCCTTGTTCAAATCCTATGTCGTCTCTCAAATGCACATGGTGCGCTTCTCCGACCGGGCTAACAGCATTCGCCCAACTGGGGTCAGACGTATGTTTGATATGGCCGGAGACGATGCAATCCAGTTTGGCTTGGGCGAGCCAGACTTCCAACCGCCCCAGTTAGCCATCGATGCATTTGACAAGGCAATGAGGGATGGAAGAAACAAGTATACCACCACTGCTGGCCACCCAGAGTTGAGGTCCAAAATAGCATCTCTTTGGCATCATTTAGTGCCAGATTTGGATGAGTCCAATGTCTGTATTACCATGAGTGGCACGAATGGACTCTTGGACATATTTCTAGCATTAGTCAACCCGGGCGACAATGTCTTAATCCCCGAGCCATACTTTCCACTTTATCCCCCAGATGTCGAAATATGCGGGGGCTCCCCAAACCTCTATCCATGTAGGTTTGAGAATGGCTTTGTCCCCACAATAAAAGATCTGGAAGAGAGAGTTAACTCCTCAACAGTGGCGATTCTATACAATTTCCCTAGTAATCCGACCGGGGGGAATGTTAATCCCGAGCAAAGAGACGAATTAGTCGAATTTGCTAAGAGAAACGATCTCTGGATAATCTCAGATGAGGTGTATGACAGAATCGTCTATGACGCTCCTCATGTATCATTCATCGGCGCAGGTTATGACAAGGTGATTATGGTACAATCATTCTCAAAGACATTTGCCATGACTGGATGGAGAATTGGGTATCTTCTATCCCCTGATCAACAGGCAATGGAGCAATTGACAAAAATGCAGTACTATGTCACCGCCTGTAGCAATGATGCCATGCAACATGCTGTTCTGCAGGCTCTTGAGAAAACTCCGGATTACCCGGATTCCATGAGGTCCGAGTTCAAGAATCGTAGGGATCTAATCTGCGAAAGATTGAACGCGATGCCAGGCGTTACATGCCACGTTCCAACAGGCGCGTTCTACGTTTTTCCGAAAGTCGATGTCCCCGGGATGAACAGTGAGCAAATCGCCATGTCGCTCTTGGAAGGGGGCGTATTGTGTTCTCCGGGAACCGCGTTTGGGTCGGCTGGAGAGGGCCATCTGAGATTCGCTTACACGATTTCCAGCGATGATATCTCAAGAGGCATGGACAGGGTGGAAAAGATTCTCGCTCAATTACGGGGAGACTGAGGAATTTTCTTGATTTCTGCATTAATTATCTTTCTTTCCGCCGTTGCTTCGTGGTACGCTCCCAGCCTGGCAGAAGATAAGCTAGGCCCCCCATATGAAATAGCCTCATCTGTAATCATTGGCACTCTGGCAGGATTCCTACTTTGGTCGGATGGGCCAAATCCAGCGATGTTTGGCCTCATTATTGGCTCAGGATGGTTTTTTTTGAACAGACTGGCGGACTTATTCTTCCCTGCTCCCTCCGAATAACTCGAAGGGAAGGTCAATCATTTCGCCCTCCTCGCTATCCTCTCTTTCGGAGATGATGCTTGACACTCCAAGATCTTCCAAAGTAGGCGTATCTTCGGAGTCCTCTGGGGCCCCAAGCGAATGCATCTGCAGGTTTTCGAGACGATCTTCGGCACCCAACATCCAATCTGGAAGCCCGTTCGAGCCCCCCAAGACAGAGATGGATGTGAAGGTGGCCAAAGGAAGCACTGATATTGCGATTAGAAAATCAATAACCGCTCCCTTAGGGACTTCCGCGTTAGGAGATACCAGGTTCAGAACGAAGGCATCTATCTGCAAGTCATTCCAATCACTGTAGTCAAGCTCTAACCACCCAAGGGAAGAAACTAGAAGCAACCTTGCAGTATACCAAAAGATCACAATGGGGAGCACCCATGAGAAAATAGAAAACCTCCAAATCACGGTTCTAAGTACAGATGCCATGCCTACCAAGTGTGTAGAAATGAGAGGTTGAATCCTCATAGCGATCCACAATGATGCTAGATATCCGGCCATCCCCAGCTGGAAAGCCGTCCCGGGCTTGATTAACGAGCTTGGAAAACCCTCTATAATCGCCAAAGGAACAGCTATGAGGATAATCTGCAGGGGGACGGCAATCAATTGCAGTCCTCCATGGACCGCAATCAGATCATATCCATCCCTCGAAACACGTCTGTCTACCAACCTCGCCATTTTCCCATATGGGCTTGAGCTGACGGATAACCTAGATCTGTCAACAAGCTCAGGATCGCCCTTCCTAGTCCTCAGCCCAAGAAATGATGCGAGCCCGCCTCTGTTGATGACAAAATATGGCCTAAACCCTCCTAGAGCCAGTGCAAGAAATAGGGAGAAGACGCCGTAGAAAACGCCAGAAACAATAATCCATTCTATCAGTTCGGTCTCGACAGAAACTGAGAAGTTACTCCTATCTATATCCAGAAGGTACCTAGTCGAGAATCCAAAAATAGGTATCAGAGTTACTTGGAGGAACACGAGCAAAGACAGAGTAAGCCTATTTTTCAATGACTCATCTTCACTCATGACAACACGGGCACGCATGCAACCATAAGCTCTTCACTGGGTTTCTGGCCATTGAGTACTCTTCTGAAACCAATTTGCCAAACGCAACTCGTTTAATTCAGAGGTTGAACGCATTGTCCCAACCTTCATACATGTAACTTAGCCCCCGATTGTGTAAGTATGCGTATCGTATCTCCCCTGCTATTGTGCTCTTTGCTTATTGTGACCTCAATGGCACCTATTCTGGGTGGGTCAGGACAACTTGACCAGGATGAACAATCTTCCATTCAAGCCAAGTCCCTAATCGACTTCGAAGTTACGTCAATAGAGATAGGAACCGGCTCTGTCTCTGCAATGGAGTGGACACAGCCAGATGGTAGTATCGAGGAATATGTCATTAGGGGACAGGAGATACAGATTGAGGTAACATTCACACAAGCCGGGACTTCAAGTCAGCCCGCATATGCAGACGCTTCACTGCAAATCTGGCACCCAGTTGGTTTTATGATCGATGAGTTCATTTCCAACATGACACTTTCAGGTCAGCAATCGGTCGTTCAACAAATAACATGGACTCCGAACATGTCCCACAGTGCTATCGATGAAACTGGATTCCTAACAGGAGGCATTCAGTTGATTGGAATGGTGGATGGAGGCTTGGCTGATGACAATCAAGGCAATAATGACCTCATGCGTCTAATGCCGGTTGCAATCTGGCAAGATTCAATGGAAAACGGATTCTGTGGGGATACGGATGGCGACGGAGTGAATGATTGTCCAAACACTCCATATGCAAACGAGCCAGTTTGGGTTGGTGGGGGTTATGAGGCAGACGGCTCCCTATCAGCAGATCCAGATACATACGGACATTGGAGGATGATTGATTCCGATGATTCATTAGACGGTGAAAAGCATTGGAGGGTGGCAAGAGACGGCTCAGATTATGCTAGTAACAGGCACGACAGACTGTGGTGGGGGTGGTTTACACCATTCCAGAACTGTGACGATCCCGGCCATGGTTTGGGTTATGGGATTCAAGACCTCTCTCTCAGTGAAAAATATGGCTCGAGATTCTGTAAGATGAATTTACGAGGATTTGACTATCTCTCGATGCAGATGGTTACATATGCTTGGGGCCAAATGGAATCAGGTGATTCAGTTAGTATAGAAGCCGATGCGTCATCCTCAGTAGAATCCTTCAATTACACTGAAATCGGCCTTTCCCCCGTGGAATATGACTGGTCGATGAGTGTGTGGAACATGACGGGAATGCACAGAACTGGGGAATACAACCTAGCATTCAAGTTCGACTCCGACAGCTCTCAGGCATCTGGTGGTATAGCCATAGACTCTTTCCTTTTGTTTGCCATAGAGAGAGTCCCTCAGTACACCGTCGATGTTGATTGCGATGATCCCCTTCCTAACGCCTATCTCGTGGTACCCGCCGAGGTTAAATCACTGTATTGCAGGATTACCAATAACGGGTATGTCGATGTAACATTGAGACTTTTCACAGAGGTTTCCAATGAGTCTTGGATGTTCGGTTACCCAATCAGAATAGACTCAAACAACCCAACAGATCACGATAACTTCGTTGTTACCGACGTAGTGAAGGCCTTGGACACAACTGATGTTTGGTTCAACATCACTATCCCAGATGGGGCTAATGTCCAGGAAATGATGTGGTTTGTTGATATCAATGATGGTACGACCAATTCCACTAAGGCCACGATAGGTCTTCCTGAAGTCAGAGGAATCCCGCTATCTGTCCAGGCCGCTTATTCTTGCAAGCTCGAGCCAGAGACTTTGGCCTACCCCGATGCTACGATTCTGCCAGGCAACAACGCGACTATACCAATGAAGTTCAAGAATACAGGAAATCAAATCGCGACTTGGAACCTAGGAGCGACATTCGCCGATACTTCTTGGGGGCCTGAAAATGTTGAGTGGTACGATGATGAAGGACAGATGGTAACCAGTCTAGATTTGGCAATCAACGAGGAATTAGATCTATTCGCAAAGATTCTGACCCCAAGTGAGATTTCTCCTGGTATCTATCAAATCACTCTAATAGCCAGTGGCAGAGCTCCCGCCCAGTTCATGTCCACGCCCATGATAGAAATAGAGGTCCCAGTTCTCTATGATATCGATTTAATCCCTTTCTCAATTCAATATGATGCACCCGCTGATGGCGTTTTTAGATCGATAGAGGTGATGCTAGTCAACAATGGAAACTCTGAGGAGGCATTCGACCTCTACTTGGACACAAACTGGAGACTAGGTGCAACTCTCAATACCGACAGAACACTTGGAATAACTCCCTTTGGAGGAGACTCTACATTTTTCCTCATGCTTCCAATGCCTTATGGTCTGGAGCCCGAAACTTATGAGATCAAGATAATTGCAAGAAGTGTTACCGACCCATCTTATGAGGTTTCAAAGAGGGTGTATTTGACGATTCCAGAGACCAACCTAGTGGATGTAGAGGACCTGAACATGCTCGAAGAGGTTTTCAGGGGCGGAGATGCGCCCCGGACAGTAAATTGGGAAATCGTCAACAATGGAAATGTTGACGATGCATTCTACGTCAACTTCGATCATTTACCCGACGTATCTGCCGAGGCCATAAACCTAGTTTCGGACTCAAACGGACTAAGGACTCCTTACATCGAATCAGGAGGGTCATACAATGTTACAGTGACTTACTCATTCGGAGACGATGCTTTCGGAGACAGAACGATTTCAATGATTGCAACCAGCAAAGAATCTCAGGCCTCGGATGTCATAGTCTCTGGGACCGGTAATGCAGAGTTCCATGTTGGAGACCAAGGATGGATTGAACTTCTGCCTCCAAACGATGTTACAGTTTCAGAGGCCGACAACGATTTAGAGCTCACTTTTAGCGTCAAGAATGATCATCCCACTGATGCCCAGCTAGTTAGGACAGACGTAGATAGGGATTCAGACCTGTTTTTCAACATAGTCAATGCTAGAATAGAACAGGAGGATAGGGACTTCGTTTTGGATGTTAACACCACAAGACTAGTTGTAGTAACCTTGGAAATTACGGAAGAAAACCTCGCCTCTTTGCCCCAGGATTCGATGACCTTCGAGCTAACCTTGGACGTAGACTCCGATATAGACAAGATATCTCGGACAGTCATGATCACTCTCGAGAGACCTGTCCCAATAGAAGATGGCGTTTCTGCGGGGGAGGCGGCTTGGCTTGGAGGGAATATACTGTTTCTGCTAGTTGGAATAGTGGCAATAATGGCGATCCTAGTCGTCGCCATCAGGACAATGAAGACAGCTACAAGTCCGCTAGAGGAGATTTCAACTCTGGATGACTACGAGATGTCGGTCACGGGTGGAAACTTATCATCCGGATCGCTACCAGAAATACCCCCTCTCCCATCTTCTGATGAGGTTGCTAACTCAATGTA
>DANW01000025.1:1954-22037 GCA_002501605.1 Euryarchaeota archaeon UBA28 | reverse complement strand
CCCCTGCCCGAATCGGGACTGCCAGAGGGCTGGACGATGGAACAGTGGGCCCACTACGGTCAGAGATGGTTAGACAAGCAGGATGACCAGTGAGTAGAACATACACGTCCCAGTGCGAGCCCTTATGACCCCCCCTCAAGTGGGCAACATCCAAGAATCAGGAGTTCGGACAGATGTATGGCGGTCAACAACCAATTTTCATATTAAAGGAGGGGACAGAAAGAACTAGCGGCAAGTCCGCTCAGAGTAACAATATTGCAGCAGCAAAAGCAGTAGCGGATGCAGTCAGATCAACCCTAGGTCCGAAGGGAATGGACAAAATGCTTGTGGACAGCATGGGGGATGTGGTAATCACGAATGATGGGGCAACAATACTCAAAGAGATGGATATTGAACACCCTGCTGCAAAGATGATAATTGAAATCGCTAAGACACAAGAACAACATTGCTATGATGGTACAACTAGTGCAGTTGTCATTGCGGGAGAGCTCCTGAAGAGAAGTGAAGACCTCATCGAACAAAACGTTCATCCAACAGTAATCTGTGAAGGATTCAGACTTGCTTCCGAGAAGGCATCAGATCTCATCGAGACTCACGCGCTAAAGGTAGATGAGGAAATACTCAAGGAAGTGGCAAAAACAGCACTAACAGGAAAGAGTGCCGGTGCGGTTAAAGAATTTCTAGCTGATATCAGTGTGGCCGCTGTTGTCGCCGTAGCTCAGACTGACTCTGAAGGAAACACTGTTGATGTTGATGACATTAAGATTCAGAAAAAGCAGGGTGGATCCATAAGAGACAGTACGTTAGTTGACGGCATTGTGCTAGACAAAGAAAGAGTCCACAGTGGAATGCCAAAGTCTGTCTCAGGCGCAAGTATCGCTCTGATTAACTCCGCAATCGAGGTCAAAAAAACTGAGGTCGACGCCAAAATACAGATTACCGACCCGAACATGTTGTCACAGTTTTTGGATGAGGAGGAACAGTATCTGAAATCTCTCGTAGAGAAATTCCAGTCAGTGGGGGCGAATACGGTAATCTGCCAGAAGGGAATAGACGATTTGGCACAGCACTACATGTCTAAAGAGGGAATCTTTGCAATCAGAAGAGCGAAGAAAAGTGATATGGAGGCCCTTTCCAAGGCAACAGGAGCCAGAATTGTTACCAATATTGACGACCTCTCCTCAGAAGACCTTGGCAAAGCATCAAACGTCGAAGAGAGGAAAATTGGAGACTCAGATATGGTGTTCATCGAGGGGTGCCCTCAAGCTAAAAGCGTCTCTGTACTCATCAGAGGGGGAACAGAACACGTCGTTGATGAAATAAAGAGAGCTTTCGATGACGCAGTCGGAGTGGTAGCTGTTGCCCATGAAGACGGGGCGGTTCTCACAGGAGGAGGATCCGTTCTAGCCGCGATAAGCAGGGATCTGAGACTGTATGCCGAGAGAATCGGGGGAAGAGAACAAATGGCGGTTGAGGCCTTTGCAGGAGCTTTGGAGGTAATCCCAAGGACCCTCTCCGAGAATGCTGGATTGGACCCCGTTAATACAATTATTGACCTGAGAAAGGCCCATTCGGAAGGAAAAACCCACTTTGGAGTGAATGTGTACGAAGGAGGTGTCGCTGATATGAATAAGTCCAGAGTTCTTGAGCCGAGCAGAGTGGTCGAACAGGCAATACAGAGCGCCTCCGAGACTGCAGTAATGATATTGAGAATCGATGACGTAATATCCAGCAGGGGGGTTTCTCCGGGCGGTGCTGACGAATTTGATGGATTGGACATGTGATCAAGCCTTATCGTAATTCCGCACCCGTCTTGAGAAGTCTCAAGCATCATATTCAATAATCGGCATCCAGTGCATTCACATACCAGCCTATGGCTGGTGGGTGTTTGAATGTCAGAAGAAGGCGTTTCAGTGACAGAAGGTATCGAAGAGTTTCTTAGCTCTGGCGATAGATCTCTTGAGGTTTTATTCGGATCTCAATCGGGAAACGCCGAAGGCTTGGCCGCCAAATTCGCCAAGACCGCTAAGTCATACGGTTTGGAGGGATCAGTCCATGACATGGACGGATTCGACTTCAATTCCTTATCGTCAAAGAAGAGAGTAATCATTGTATGTTCAACATGGGGCGAGGGGGAGCAGCCTGACAATGCAGAGGAACTCTGGAAGTTCGCTAACTCTGATGCCGCGTCAAGACTAGATGGAGTACATTTTGCAGTATGCGCTCTTGGAGACACAAGCTACGAGCTATTCTGCGAGTCGGGCAAAGAATGGGATAATATTTTCGAAAAGCTCGGGGCAACTAGGATCGTCGAAAGGATTGACTGTGACGTTGACTACGACTCTCCTGCATCAGATTGGGCCCTGAAGGCCTTGCCTGCCCTCGCAGCAGTGGACAGTTCTGGAAACTTCATTGAGGAAATGGTGGATGGAATAGCAGACTATGCAAGCGGATCATCCGTTAGCGCAGGCGGAGAAGATGGGTTCGTAGTCCCCACAATCGAGACTGAAGCGATTCAGGTAGAGCTCTCTGTATTCCGATTTGACCCTTCAATGAAATCCACTGGTAGGGACTCATGGGCCTGTTCCTTGCCCGGCCACATCTCACTTTTGAGCGCCTTAAGGGCGATCAAGGAAGGTCATGATGGATCCCTTACATTCAGAGATGGGAATGACGATGACCCCTCGACGGCAGTCTCTGTCAATGGCAAACTGGTCTTACCTGGAAGGGTCAGGGTGGATAGCATTGTATCCTCCAGGGATGGATCACTCATTCTCCGCATAGACCCCGTACCAGGGTCAGAAGTAATCAGGGATCTTATCGTTGACCATTGGACTCTGGAGAGGAAGCGTGAATCATCCTGTCCATGGATGGTTGCCGCCACTAGGGAGGGGATCCAAACACCTCAGGGAGTGATAGGTTCCATGGAAGAATCCACGGCCCTGATGATCCACTCCTTAGCAGATTATGACAGTGCTCCCCTGTTGCATTCTAGCTCAGACGCGGTCCCATATGCCAATGGATTCCTAGGCCCGGCTGTCCTGGCCAGTGCTTGGGCAAGAAGAAATGATCCAAGAACCGCCCCAGAGAGGGTAGCTGAGATTGATGGTATAATCGGCTCAGAGAACGGAATCAAGGCAGAAACCGATTTATCTCCAATTTTCCGTAGAGACGGATATCCTAAATCTGTACCCGAAGGACTACTGGAGGCAAGAACCAAAGCGATAGAAAACGATGCTTTCAACGGTAAGTTGGGCAAACATGTATGGTGGTATTGCTGGACCGTCAAAAGCAGTGGCAAGGTGAATGATACTGTCCTTTACAGACAGGTCCTAGGCCCAATAGGGCTACTTGGGAACCTCTTCTCAGGAGTGACTGCAAGGATGATGCTAGGATTCACTAGGACCGGGGGCAATGTCCTGAACAGCTTGTTGGGGATGGTTGCTCCCCCTGCAGGTGTCGGGAAAATGCCAAGACAATTCAACTCCTCTGTGTCAAATCATCATGAGGTCGTAGCTATTTTCAATGAAATGGATGGTAGATTCTAATGCCTTTGAAGTATGCCTATCACCCTGGAAACGTAGCTCATAGCGGATCTCCAGAAGTATCTGATACGATGGAAGCAGTAGCGAGAAATTTAGGCCTTGAGCTCGTATATCTAGATGGAGCAACATCTTGTGGAGCTGGCATAATTAAGCAAGCAAACCAACGGCTCCAATTAGCCCTGAACGCAAGGACATTTGCTATGGCCGAAGCGCAAGGCCTCAATATCATCACTCCGTGCGCGGCAACAGCAGGTAATCTAAAACAAGATCTGGAGAAGCTACGCTCAGACCCAATACTGCTGAAGGAAATCAATGACGTCCTAGCAAAGACATGTGGCATGCACTTCTCAGGAGAGACTGACGTCCACCATCTACTACACGTGATTGTCGACGAGATAGGGCTTGATAAAATCGAGAAACTGGCGGTCAACAAGTTTGATTTCAGGGTAGCTGGATATTACAGCCCCTACATTCAGATGGAAGGAGCATGTGGTGAAGACAGTGTCTATGACCCTAACTATTTTGAACGGCTCATAGATGCACTTGGCGGAGCTCCCATAAACTGGGAGGGAAGAGTTCTGAGTGTTGGTGCGCCAGGAATATTCTCCGAGGAGCCGACTGTACTAAGGCAATCAGCAGCGGTAATCTCCGAGGCCAAAGAGGAGGGTGCGGAAATAATCGTCAGTGCATGCAACCTCTCCCATTCAATAATGGACATATACCAAGGAAAGGCATCAAGGGCCACAGGAATCTCGACAAATATCCCTGTTATTCATCTAACTGAGCTTCTTTCATTTGCATTCGGTAATCACAACACCAGATTCGCCCAGCTCAGAACCAGAATAGCAGTTATCGGCGACTAGTTAGTTCTGAAAATCTTCCAACCCATATTGGCCGCTAGGCCTTATCGACTCCGAAGGCAAGCTTCCAGACTTCACGACACTATCCTTTGAGATAGTTTCGTCCGCCTCAGATATGGATGATCGACGCTCTTCTCTCTGGGACTTGACAAAATCTGCAGAATCAATCACAACTCCTTCTGAAACAACACTAAACCCTGTTAGATTGGAAAGATCTGAATGATGCGTCCTTGGCAGGCTTCTACTCACCCTATGGACGGCCCTCAGCATATTTTCTTCCCTCCTTAATGCTGCGGCTTTGGCCCCTTCATCTCTAGTTCCCTCGGCAATCAGTACAATCACTTCTCCAAGCCTCTTCCTTCCAGTCCTCCCTCTTCTCTGAATTGTCCTGATCTCACTAGACACTGGCTCATAGAAAATCACAAGGTCCGCGGATGGGATGTCCAGTCCCTCTTCTCCTATCGATGTAGCAAGAAGGACATTGGCATCCCCATTCCTGAATTCATCAAGCCTTCTTACCTGCTCCCTACCAGAGAGCCCCTTCCTCCCACCTCTCGATGATTGTCCTACAAAGCGAATTGGGGTTATTCCCTTAAGCCCCTCCAGAGAGGTCTCAAGAGAGGCGATTGTATCTCTGTAATTGGCGAATACGATTATTCTACTCTCAGCGTCCCTCTTTATCCTCTCTCGCACCATCCTCCTCACTGCACCAATTTTGGAGTGAATTTCATCCATCTCCTTGAGATCGGCCCTAAGCTCTCTGATTCTAATGTCCCTGAGGAAGTCTCTCACAGTTTTTTTACTCCCGCTCTCTTCCTCCTCAAGCCTGTCTAGATACTCTCTTGAAGCAGAAACTCCTTGGCTCAATAAGCAGTTAATTAGGTGATGCAATCTCATGGCGACGGCAATCTGAGATACAGACTGATATCCACTAGCCTCACCCCTACCAATAGCCGACTTGGCTCTATCCATAGCGTTGGATAGGCCTGAGAAATTTATCATCCCGGGCATCACATATCTTCCAAGCCTTCTTTCCCTGTCAACAATCCCTTGTTGCCAAATTTTGAAAGGTTCCGACAGGCGAACCATCTCTTCAGGAACTATTACTGTTATTTCTCTGACCTCCAGCTCTGAAAGATACCCGCTCAGCATCTCTTCTCCAGAGTTCCTGATATGTATTCTCACGGCCCCTGTCCTGTTGCATATTTCCCTAACAGTCTCAGGCCTGTGGCCGGGGCTTGCCGTAACCCCAAGGATATGTGGATGCTCATTTTTTGTGATATATACGTCACACACCTGGGCCATCGCATGATCCCCAGTACAGTGATGAGCTTCATCCATCACAAGAACAGAAAAATCAGAAAGATCTACCACCCCATTACTTACATCATTCACCACTACCTTGGGGGTCGCAACGACTAGCCTCGCCCCGTTCCACTTCTCGATTCTTTTGGCAGGGGGGATTTGTCCAGTTACCGAAACAATCTCATCGTCTAGATTTAGCACTTCTCTGAGTGATCTGATATGTTGCTCGACCAAGCCCACAGTTGGAGCGATCATTATCACCCTACCCCCTCCTGACAATTTTTCCGAAATCATCATCCAAATCACCGCTGTCTTTCCCGCGGCTGTCGGCATCACTAGGAGCATCGAGCTATTTAGTGCCTCATCAACAGCCTCAAGTTGATATGCGCGAGCTTCGACAATGCCGTCATTGAGCATAGCATGACTGACATGGGGTGACACGGATGCCTCCATTATCGCAAGGGTTGAAAATGCTTTCATTGCTATCTATCGAATAATACTCAAGAATCTAGCTTCCCGATTCGTTCATATAGGGTATGTTTGTCGGAAGCTCGCTCACTACGTGAGATACCAGACACCTGAAGGCACTGCAAAAGCATCCTCAAATCCAGCCGACCACTCGGAAAGCTGGCCTGGTGTCACGGTATCTCCATGACGTGGTTAGCCCGGAAAAAGGCCGTTTACGGCTATTTTTTCGGTAAAATGCAAGGAGGACTTGAATGGCCGATAAGAGTAGACCCCGCCGAGGTAGCATGGGCTTTAGCCCTCGTAAGAGGGCACTCAGGAAATTTGGAAGAATCCAAGCATGGCCAGAAAACATCGACTCTGATGTTAGGGTACTAGGATTCGCCGGCTGGAAAGCAGGAATGACGCACGTACTAATGAGGGACACCAATCCAAACTCAACGTCAGCAGGCCAAGAGATCAGGAAGGCTGTTACTGTTGTCGAGGCTCCTCCCATGAAGGTATTAGCGGTCAGAGGATATAGGATGACACCGTATGGTATGCAAACTGCCGGCGAGGTATGGGCCGATTTGTCAGAGGCAAGCCCAGATGGATTGATGCCTAGGCTAGCAAATCAGACTAGGGGGGAGAGAGACGCTGAACAAGGTAGGAAGCCTGCCAAGAGAGGTGGCAGAATACCTAACAGGGCAGGCTCCGCTGAAGGGGCCCTTGAGTCTCTAAAGGAAGAGGAACTCTGTGAGGTCAGGCTTATCGTCTCTACTCAGCCATCAATGGTAAAGAGCATACCTGGCAAAACTCCAGAAATCATGGAGGTAGGATTGACGGGCAATGACAATATCGCAAAGCTCGAATGGGCATCGGAGAGACTCGGTGGAGAAATCGACGTTTCTGACGTTTGGCAGGCAGGTCAAGATGTCGACGTAGTCGGAGTCACAAAGGGCAAAGGCTGGCAGGGCGCTGTTAAGAGATGGGGAGTTAAGATTCTCAGTCACAAAAACAGTAAGAGAAGAAGGCAGGCAGGTAACTTGGGGGACTTCGGAACGGGATACGTAAGGAAGACTGTTCCTCAGGCCGGTCAGATGGGATATCACCAAAGGACAGAACTCAACAAGAGAATTTTGAGAATCTCAAATCCAGGAGAATCTGAAATAACTCCAGCCGGCGGATTCTTGAACTATGGAGAGGTAAACAATCCTTACATTCTGTTCCAGGGGAGCCTTCCAGGGCCGTCAAAGAGAATGCTAAGATTCCGTGACCCAATAAGGCCTCGCGCAGAGAAGCCGGAGATCGTTTTAACCTACGTTAGTACATCAAGTAAGCAGGGGGTATAGAGTTGAAGGTCAAGGCATACAACTTGGTTAATTCCGTTGAACAAGAAGAGCTTGATGCTGGGCTATTGGCCGAATCTTTCAGCGTCGAGGCTAAGCAAGGAAAGGCCATCACACTTCCTGATTCATTCTCTACTGAGGTCAGGACGGATCTAATCCGCTCAGCGGTCCATTCATCCAGAGCGAACCGTCGTCAGCCTTATGGCCACAGAGAGCACAACGGCAAGAAGGCACCTCAACCCGGAATGAAACACTCGGTAGAGTGGTGGGGCAAGGGAAGAGGAGTAGCCAGAATCATGAGGAAGACTGGCCAGAGGACAGGTGCACAAAACCCTCACACTCGAGGTGGCCGACGCGCACACGGGCCGAAGGTAGACAAGGACTGGTCCCAGAAGCTCAACTCCAAGCAGAGAGCGGCTGCCAGAGACTCTGCTATTGCGGCTACGGCCGATCCAACAATGGTTTCCGCAAGAGGCCATAAATTCACCGAAGGTACGAACTTCCCGATAGTTATTGACAACTATGTCGAGTCCAGGGGCGGATCCGACGAGAAATATGATATCGAATCATTGCCTCTTCAATATTCAACGAGGAAGTTCGTCGCAATCATGGAAGGCATTGGACTCGGAGAAGACCTTGTTAGAGCCAAGAATGGAAAATCCATCCGTGCAGGAAAAGGAACAATGAGGGGTAGAAAAACAAGGACTCCTAAGTCGATTCTTCTTGTAGTATCAAGCAAGGAAGGGCTCCACAAGGCGGCCTCCAACGTACCGGGGGTAGATGTCGTTATTGCCAAAGATCTGTGCGCAGAGGACCTTGCACCCGGGGGAGATCCGGGCAGACTAACTGTTTGGACGAAATCAGCAATTGAGGCAATGAGGTGAAAACATGAGTGATCCATTCGACATTATACTTATGCCATGGATTACTGAGAAAACTCTGGAGGCAAGAAGAGTATCAGATCCGGACATAGGATTCCTCCAGAACAACAATAGAATAGAATTCATTGTCCACAGGGATGCAACGAAGGCGCAAATAAAGAGGGCCGTAGAGGAATTGTTCGAAGTCAAGGTAGCTAAGGTGAACACTAGGATTACCATCACCGGCAAGCATGCTTCCGTACGACTTGCCGAGGGATATGATGCAGAGGAGGCGGCACTCAAGCTTGGTGCTTTCTGATGAGGTGAAATTATGGGTAAGAGAACACGTTCACAACGAAGGGGCTCCAGCCCTAAGAATAGGGTATCTAGTCACAGGTTCCCAGCGGCTAATAATCTACCGAGAGTCAAAGATGAAATTGGGCAGGTGGTAGGCTTGGTTCACAGCCCGGCACATACCGCTCCCCTGGCGAAAATTAAGTTTGAGGATGGCACAGAGGGGCACATGGCCGCTCCTGAGGGAATTTCCATAGGGCAGCCAGTATCATTCGGAGAAAATGTCGACCTCAGGCCCGGCAATGTCACAATTCTTGGAAGTATTCCAGAGGGTACTCCTGTATCGAATGTGGAGTCAAGGCCAGGGGATGGCGGAAAATTCGCTAGGTCTGGAGGAAATTCAGCTACTGTAGAAAGTAGAGTTGGAGACAAAGTAAGAGTCAGGCTACCAAGTGGCAGAATCAAGGAGCTATTGGCTACTTGCAGAGCTACCATAGGCGTTCTGGGAGGTCATGGCAGGACTGAGAAGCCCCTGATGAAGGCCGGTGCAGCGCATTACAGGGCCAAGGCCAGAGGAAAGCTCTACCCGACTGTATCTGGAGTAGCTATGAACCCGGTTGATCACCCGCACGGTGGAGGAAACCATCAGGCTGTCCATGGACCAAACTCCGTTAGTAGAAACACCCCTCCCGGAAAGAAGGTCGGGAACATCGCCCCACGCAGAACCGGTCGTGGAAGGGTAAGGCAACAGGAGGTCGAGTAGTTTGGCACGTCGTTCAAAGAAGGCGTTCAGGTCCCCTAAGCTTGCCAGAAGGCAGGCTAGGAAGAGGAGATCGAAGATTAGTGAGAGAAGGAAGAAAGAGTTCCTCTGGAGGGGATACACCCTCGATCAGCTTCTCGAGATGCCACTTATGCCACCAGAGGACGACTTTGAGGCCATCAGCATCGCATCATTGATGCCCTCTCGCGCCAAGAGATCAATAGTTAGAATGTACGAGGGTTTGAACCCGGAATCCGAAAAGCTCCTTGAGAAGATTCGTTCCACTGATGGGAACAGGGTTATCAAGACACACTGCAGAGGACTGTACGTACTTCCAGAAATGGTAGGAAAGACAATCGGAGTTCACAATGGAAGAGAGTTTGTCAACGTAGAGGTTGTCCCGGAGATGATAGGGCACTCTCTGGGCGAGTTCGCAATTACCAGAAAGTCGGTAACCCATACTGGTCCTGGAGTGGGAGCAACCAGATCCTCGACCCATGTGGCATTGAAGTAGGTGAAATTATGAGTAGGAGAACAGGTAACTCGCAGAGCGGATACACCCAGCTCCTCGAGGGCTCCAATCTAGTTACAGCAAGGGCTGTGAATATCGATGTCCATCACAAACACTGCTATCACATAGCCAAAGCTCTCCGTGGGATGAATGCGGCCTCTGCCATATCTTATCTAGAGGATGTAATTGACAAAAAGAGAGCAGTTCCGTATGTCAGAAGGTCCCGAAGAGGAAGGGGTGGGAACACCATGGCTGGCCATAGGAAAGGAAAAATGGGACCAGGAAAGTACCCAAATAAGGCCTCAAGGGAGTTCATCAAGCTAATCAACAGTGCCATGGAAAATGCAAGGCAAAGATTCGATACCATTGATCCGGAGGACATGACAATCACACATCTAGCTGCTCACAGGGGACAGATAGCTAGGCATTGGAGGCCAAGGGCCCAAGGCCGAGCAACCCCCAAGAATCACTACCAAGTAAATCTGGAAATTTTCCTCGAGTACTTCGGGGATGAGGACGAGGAGGATGATTTCTGATGTCACAGAATACAGTTAGAACTTTCATTCACAGGAATGTAGAGAGGCAACTAGTCAGAGAATATCTACTCAGAGAGACAGAGAGAGCAGGTTTCGGAGGCCTTCAGTTTCAGAGAACTCCTGAGGGAACAAAGGTCACACTACAGGCCGAGCAAGTAGGGCGAGTTATCGGAAGGAAAGGAAAAGTCATACGTGAGCTGGAGACAAGATTGAGGGACGACTTCAAACTCCAAGATCCCAAGCTTGAAGTTGAGGAAATTTCGGAACCTCGTCTCAACGCGCAGGTTATGGCGAGTAGGATGGCAAGCTCCCTTGAGAGGGGCTGGTTTTTCCGCAGAGCCGGTCATAGCACAGCACAAAGTATCATGGATGCAGGAGCTAGGGGTTGCTTGGTCACTCTGAGCGGTAAGATTACCGGTGCCAGGCACAGAGTCGAAAAGTTCCAGCAGGGCCACATTAAGTTCTGTGGCGAAACCGCTCTTGAGTTCATGGACGTGGGGTACTCCGTGGCCGTAAAGAAACTCGGTACAGTCGGGTGCTCGGTCAGAATAATGAGGCCCGGAGTAAAGCTTCCACACGAAGTAACAATCATGGATAGACATGAAGTTGGACTTCCTCCCTTAGAGGAAGTTGCCTACATCATTCCGGAAGATGATCAACCATCAGAAATTGCCGAGGAAACAGCACCCGATGCCGAGGAAGTAATCGACTCGGCCCTGGAAAAGATGGCTGAGATCGAATCCGACTCTAAACAGGAGGAAGAGTGAATGTCACATATCAGCCCAAGGGATATTGAGACCATGAGCTCCGAGCAACTTCACAGGACCCTGGATGACCTAAAGGACGAGCTATTGCAACTCCGCGCACAGCAAGCTCTAGGCGGATCCTCATCAAACTCTGGGTCATACAAGCAAACTCGCAGGAGTATCGCGAGAATCCTGACAAAGATCAATCAAAACTCCAAGGGGGGTGAGTAGATATCTGGGATATGCAATACATGTGGTCTGCCACAAGAAGTTTGCATCTGCCAGGAAATTGCCAAGGAGCAACAGAAAGCGGTAATATCCGTAGTTCGCAGACGCTATGGGAAAATGGTGACCACTGTGGAGGGAATAGAGGACTCGGCTATAGATTTGGGCCAGCTTGCGAAGATCCTGAAGGGGGCTTGCGCAAGTGGAGGCACGGTGAAGGGACGTATAATAGAGCTTCAAGGAGATCACAAGAAGAAGGTAGCAAAGGTTCTGGAACAGAATGGATACAAGGTGGAGGTAAGATGATGTCCGGTATGATGAATTTGCCATGGATTTCTCACAACCTTACCGTGCTCGACTCAAATGACCCTTCATTGGTTGGCGTCTCAGGCACCGTCGTCAATGAAACAAAGAGGACAATTGTTGTTCGCACAGAATCACGTGAGATTTCTCTAGCAAAGGACGTAATCACGTTTACCATAGATTCAGGAGATCCAATAATTGGCTCCCGAGTCACCCAGAGAGCAGAGGAAAGAATCGGTAGGAGGTACTAAGATGGCTGAAATCAGAGATATTGGAGTCGATGTAGCAGCACCAACTGGAGATTGGGATGGTGACGCCAACTGTCCTTTCTATGGTAGCCTAAGGCTCAGAGGCCAGATAATCGAAGGTCAGGTATCCACTACTGGAATGTCCGGCTCAATCGTTGTGGAGAGGGAGATTACGAGGTACATGAAGAAGTACGAGAGATACGAGAAGAGAACTCGAAGATATTCAGCTCATCTTCCATCGTGCATCGGCGGAGTCGAAGTAGGAGATAGGGTCAGAATCATGGAATGCAGACCGCTATCCAAAACTGTGAATTTCTGTGTAATCGAGAAGGAGGCAGAGGAATGAAGGGCATACCAGGCAGAGTCACTAAGGCCCTTCCATCCCAAGCGAAGCTAGACTGCGCGGACAACACTGGCGCGAAAGTGGTGCAGTTAATCACCGTACTAAACAAAGGAGGTGTTGCTAGGAGATATCCTGCCGCAGGCGTTGGCGATATGACAAAGGTCACTGTGAAGAGGGGAACTCCCGAAACTCGTAGGCAAATGTACAATGCTGTTGTTATCAGACAATCCAGACCATTTAGAAGAGTGGATGGCACGTGGGTCCAATTCGAGGATAATGCATGTGTCATTACTAATGACCGTGGAGAGGTTCAGGGTTCAGACATCAAGGGCCCGGTAAGCAGGGAAGCCGCAGAAAGGTGGCCCAGAATCGCTGCTACCGCAAAGCAGATCGTATAGGGGTGAGAAGATGACAAGAAGCAGTAAAGCGAGCAAGCAACGCCTAAGTCAGGCCGACGCCCCAACCCACGTCAAGAGGAAGAGGATGAGAGCTAGGCTAGTTTCCGATGACCCCGATCTGATCAATATCAGAACAGTTACCGTAAGGACCGGTGATGAAGTCGAAGTCGTCAGGGGAGATTTTGGACATCCGAACAGCGCAAAATCAGACACCAAGGGCAAGAGATTAGGTCAGCCCAGAGGCAGAGCTGGAATTGTCGGAAAGGTGGCAGGAGTGGATACCGGAAGCGGAATGATTTTCGTTGACGGGCTCACGATTTCAACCGCTGACGGAAAGGAAGAAGCAATCCCGATTAACCCCTCTAACGTAATAGTCACCAAATTATTCGAGGGCGACACACTGCGACTCAAGAGACTCATCGAGAGGACCAAGGGAGGAGATTCAGAATGAGTAGCAGCCACATGAAAAGATTGACCATGCCTAGGAGTTGGCCACTTCCTAGGAAGTCCTCAGTCTGGATTCAGAAGCCCAATCCGTGTGGCCATCCCTTGGAGAGATGCATGCCTCTCGGAGTCATATTAAGGGACGTCCTAGGAGTTGCTCAAAATAGGAGAGAGGCAAAGAAGATTGCACATTCAAGGCAAATTAAGGTCGATGGTGAACTCGAAACTGACACCGGGAGGGGCGTCGGTCTGATGGACGTTTTGACAGTCGGAGAGAACAATTATCGATGTATCCTAGATACTAATGGTAAGCTGAGGTATAGGCCAATCTCGGCCAAAGACGCTTCCACCAAATTCTGCCGTGTAACAGGAAAGACCACCATAAAGGGAGGCAAGACACAACTCCATTTGCACGATGGCAGGAATATAATTTTCGACGAGAACCCCGAGTATAGAACAGGGGACTCAGTAGTTATATCCCTTCCTGGACAAGAGATAAAATCCCATTACAAGTTCGAAGAAGGATCCCTAGCATATCTAACCGGTGGGAATCACATTGGCGAGATGGCTACAGTGAAGGGACGCGAAATAAAGAGATCATCAAAGGCAAATGAAGTTCAGTTTGATGAATTCGGAACCATCGCGGACTATGTTTTTGTCGTATCTAGTGAATCTGATGTGCCGAAGGAGGACCAATCATGAATCAGTCAATGAATCCCATGAGAGCACCTCGTATCACCAAGGTATCTGTGAACATAGGTGTCGGTGAGGGAGGGCAGAGGCTGCAGCTTGCAGAGAAGGCTCTGGAGATGGTCACTGGAATGACCCCTGTAAGGACCCTCGCTACTAGCACCAATAGAGACCTCGGCACTAGGAAGGGAGCTCCAATTGGGTGTAAGGTAACTATCAGAGATAGTGAAACAATCAATGCATTCTTGAAGGATGCTTTTTGGGTTCGTCAACACACACTCCCTTCATACAATTTCGATGCTTCTGGTAACTTGTCATTCGGAATTACTGACTACACTGACTTTCCCGGTCAGAAATACGATCCAGATATTGGAATCTTCGGAATGGATGTCAATGTGGTTCTGGAAAGGCCAGGGCATAGGGTTTCCAGAAGGAGAAAGCAGTCCAGAAGAGTTTCAGTCAGCCATCGTGTTGGTCCCGATGAATCCAGGGCTTGGTTCTCAAAGAGCTACAACTTGAAGATTGTCGGATACGGGGAGGAAGCTGAAGAAGAAGATGACGAAATCGATGTCCCCGTTGATGAACTTCCAGATAACATCAAGCAGGCGGTTGAATCCGCTGTGCCAGGTGGTAAAATAACAGAAGCTGAGCTTGAGATGGAAGATGGCCAGCAAATCTACGAGGTCACTGTCGAGAAAGACGGAAAGGAGTTTGAGGTTGAAGTTTCCAAAGACGGAAAGGTACTGGAAGTAGAGCTTGAGGAAGAGGAGGAGTGATTAAGATGGCAAAAGATCACGGCGAGAGAATCGGTAGATCAATCGGTTGCAGGCGTTGCGGTAGAAAAAGAGGTATGATCAGGCGTCATGGCCTTAGACTCTGTAGGCAGTGCTTCAGGGACACAGCTCCGGAAATAGGATTCAAGAA
This sequence comes from Euryarchaeota archaeon UBA28, assembly GCA_002501605.1. Lineage (GTDB taxonomy): Archaea > Thermoplasmatota > Poseidoniia > Poseidoniales > Thalassarchaeaceae > MGIIb-O5. The sequence goes on along the minus strand of DANW01000025.1, from coordinate 7,252 downwards.
GTATTCATGAGGTGAAAAAAATGCAGTACGACCCACTAAGCGATGCTTTCACACGCATTTTCAATGCGGAGCAAGCAGGACACTACGAGGTTTCGGTGAAACCAGCGAGCAAACTACTAGGACAGATGTTGCAAATAATGCAGAAGTCTGGATACGTCGGAGAGTTCGAGAGAATTGAAGACGGAAGAGCAGGATCATACAGAGTTGAACTCATTGGAGCCATTAACAGATGTGGCGTAATCAAGCCACGTTACTCAGTCAAGAGGGCGGATTTCGATAAATGGGAGTCAAGATACCTTCCAGCAAGAGATTTCGGACTTCTAATCGTAACGACAAATCAAGGAATCATGGATCACTATGCGGCTAAGAAGGAGCGTGTCGGAGGGCGCCTCCTAGCATATATTTTCTAGGGAGTTGAGAGAAATGCCAAAGTTAGACCATATAGTCCATACAATCGCTATCTCTGATGACTCCAGTGTCAACATTGATGGGTGTGATGTCACCATTTCTAACGGTGACAAAACAGTTTCCCGTGAGTTCAGGCACCCTAAGGTCACAGTAAGGAATTCACAGGATGGAATAGAGGTCTTCTGCAACCTTCCAAGAAGGCCAGACAAGGCGATAGCAGGGACCTGGGCAGCTCATTTGAGAAATATGGTGAGAGGTGTTGAGGAAGGATTCCAGTACAAGCTTCAAGCGGTGTACAGTCACTTCCCTATGACTTTGAAGGTAGAGGGCGACAGAATGGTGATCACCAATCTGTTCGGCGAGAAGGTTCCAAGGGTCGCAAAACTCCCTTGGTCTCCTTCAGAGGTCGAAGTAAAGGTACAGAATAAGACCGATGTCACAGTTAGCGGAGTAGATAGGGAGAAAGTTGGTCAGACCGCTGCCAACATCGAAAGATCCTGCAGAATCAAAAAGAGAGACAGAAGGGTCTTCCAAGATGGTATATACATAGTTTCCAAGGGGGCATAGATTTGACAGGTGAATATGAAACAATGACAGTTCCCGAATTAAAGGACCTACTCAGGGAGAGGGGATTAAAGGTCGGCGGAAACAAGTCAGAACTTATCGCTAGGCTCATGGATAATCCTGATTCAGATGAAACCGAGTCAACTCCCGTAGTAAGCGATGTAGAAGTTGAGGATTTTGATGATGACTTCGACGATGAGTTCGATGATGACGATGACTTCTTTGAGGACGATGACTGGGACAATATCCACACAGCACGCCAGAAACCCGTTCTGGACGAAGAGACGGCCAAGGCCTTGGCATTCAGGGCCCAGCAGAAAAAGAAGCAACCCGCCTTCCGAAGGCAGGAGTGGTACAGGTACAAGAGACTCTCCAGATCTAGCTGGAGGAAGCCGAATGGACTTCAGTCTAAAATGAGACTAAACAGAAAATACAGGCCTCCGATGGTCCGAATAGGATATAGAAAGATATCATCCGCAAGGGGACTTCACCCGTCCGGTTTTGAGGAAGTCCTCGTCCACAATCAAAATGATCTAGAGGGCTTGGATCCGGAGACACAAGCTGTCAGAATTGGAGCCAGAGTTGGCAACAGAAAAAGACTCGACATTCATGATAAGGCTAATTCCCTAGGAATAAGGGTACTCAACCAAAGAAAAATCGTCAGAAAGGGGGACCTCTGAATGATTATCACCAACCAGAGGAGAATGGCGGCTGCGATATTGTCGCAAAAGGAAGGAAGGCCTGTTGGCGTGCATAGAGTATGGATAGATCCAGATTACTTGGATGAGGTTATCTCCGCAGTGCAAAAGGATGATGTTCGAAGATTGATTGAGGACGGGGTAATCAAGGCGAGGCCGATCAAGGGAACAAGCAGGTCTAGGGCTAGGAAGGCCGCACAACAGAAGGCGAAAGGAAGGCGAAAGGGACATGGGTCCAGAAAGGGGAGCTCCAATGCCAGAACCCCGAAGAAGGAGAGATGGATGAGGCTGATTAGATCTCAAAGGAGAGAGCTCAAGGAATTCCGAGAGGACGGGACTTTAACTAGGACTCAGTATAGATACTACTACAGGAAAGCCAAAGGTGGATCATACCGATCAATAGCACACATGAGATCCAATATGGAAATCGACGGGGTAGAGATTGGAGGTGAGAACTGATGGCATACGGTAAGAGTCAGAGGCTGAGGCCAAAGCGTAGACGTCTAGGAAAGACAGACTATCATAGAAGGATGCGACTACTAAGAAGCGGCGCTCCAAGAGCCGTGGTTAGGGTATCGAATACACAGGTCACTTGTCAATTGATTTCATACAATCCCGAGGGGGATAGTGTAGTCGAGTCTGTTAGTGGAAAATCATTAGTTGACTCCTACTCATGGCCCTCCGACTCATCTAAGAAATCCGTTCCTGCGTGCTACTTGGCTGGATATGCACTTGGAAAGAAGGCAATAACTTCTGGCAACTCGTCCGCTGTCTTGGATATTGGCTTAGCGGCCTCCTCGCCGGGGAGCAGAGTCTTCGCCGCGCTCAAAGGAATGATAGATGCCGGTCTGGAAGTTCCACATGGAGAATCAGTACTCCCAAATGAAGAGAGGGTAAAGGGAGAACACATTGACGACTCTCAAGCTTCCGCTGTGGAAGCATCAATTCAAGCTATTGAGGAGGCGCACAAATGAGTGAAGAACAAACCCAAGAAACAGAGTCTGCAGAGGAAATCACTCTCGCCCCAGGGTTAGCCAAGGCCCTTCAATCCGCAGAGGATAACTCTGGCGACAGAGGCAGAAGGAGAGGCGGCCCTGATCCATTAGCTTCTCTCAGGACATGGCAGCCCAGAACAAGACTCGGCAGGATGGTCATGAACGGACAAATTCTCACCTATGAAGAGGCCCTATCCTCCGGTCTGCCGATAAGGGAAGTTGAAATTGTCGATGCACTTCTACCGGATGTGACCGATGATGTATTGGCAGTAAACATGATTCAGAGAATGACTGACTCAGGAAGAAGGGTCAGGTTCAACGTATTGTGTGTTGTAGGAAATGGCGACGGATACGTTGGACTATCGGTCTGCAAAGGAAAGGAAGTCGCAAGCACTATCAGAAAGGCCATTGACAAGGCAAAACTAAACATGATTCCAGTCATGAGAGGGAATGGCTCATGGGAATCCTCAGAAGGGCCTGGAACTAGTGTTCCATTCATGGTGACAGGAAGATCCGGATCAACAAGAATTACTTTGATGCCTGCTCCTGCTGGTAAGGGACTTGTCATAGGGGACTACGGACGAAGGGTTCTCACTCTTGCTGGAGTCACTGATGTTTGGTCACGATCGTCTGGACAAACTAGGACGACAATAAACTTCGCTAAGGCCACATTCAATGCTCTAGTCGAGCTCAATAAGACCAGGTTAACCGACGGAGACCACAGGAGACTCAGCATTATCAGAGGGAGGGAATTGAGTTGAGCTATCTAGTAATCAGAGCTAGGAGTGACCGCGGTGTCACCAGAAAGATACGTGAAACCATGTCGATGCTAAATCTAACCAGGGTAAACCATGCGACAATTGTAATGGATAATCCATCGTACAGAGGAATGCTCCAAAAGTCCAAGGATTACATCACATGGGGAGAGGTGGATGCTAAGACAATCGAGAAGCTAATCAAAGAGAGAGGCAGGATGTCGGGGGATAAGCCAGTAACCGATGCCGTAATCAAAGAATCCAGTAACTTTTCAGGAATCAAACAACTCTCCGAGGCAATTGCCTCGGGGGACGCATCCATGAAGGATGTAGAGGGAATGAAGCCTATTTTTAGGCTCCATCCTCCCAGGGGAAGCAAAGGATGGGGAGGCATCAAGAGAGCATACACAGTTGGTGGGGCACTTGGTTTCAGAGGAGAAGCAATCAGCGATCTCGCTGATAGGATGATGTGAGGTGATTGGATGGTATCTAGAACGAACAAATTCCGTGGAAGAAGTAGGTATCATGGCCGTGGCAAAAAAGCCGGCAGAGGAGCTGGAAAGAGAGGGGGCAGAGGTAGGGCTGGTATCGGGAAACACAAGGTAATGTACCGTAACAAGTATCTGCCAGGGCACTGGGGCATGCATGGATTCAATAGGCACCCTAGCCTTAGAAAAGTCAACATCTCCATCAATGTCAGCGAGCTATCCCAAATATCAGGCGGAGACGAGATTAACCTCACCGAGATGGGATATGATAAATTACTGGGCAAGGGGCCTATTTCTAGACCACTCAAAATTACTGTTAGGGAGGCCAGCCCCAGAGCTATAGAAAAAGTCGAATCAGCCGGTGGCTCAGTTACGACCGAATCAGAAGGAGATGGCGAAGATTGGGGAGAATGGGAAGAGGAGTGAACTCCTAGGTAGGCGATAGCATGGTCGAAAGGCGAGTCTCGTATCCATGGCTCCTAATCATAGCGGGCCTGTATTGGGGCGGCTTGTTTTACTGGCTTCAAGATGACCTACTCAATGCTACAGGAGAAGTTCAGACACGTGCACTACAAATGTACGTCATTTCATTCATCTACGTCGGTTTTGTGGTATGGGGGACAATCACCGACCTTCCAGATTCAATCAAAGAGATGCCATTCGGTAAGGCCACTAAACCTTCCATATGGCTTCTGTTCGTCCTAAGCCTAGCATGGTGGGGTTGGGTCGACCCGGCCACTGTTGGATTCCTACTAGTCGGGGTTGCACTCTTGGGCTTCGGAGCCGGACTTGGAATATCTGTCTCTTTGTATACTGGAAGCGAATCAAGTCGCCTTTACGCACTCTCGAGACTGGTCGATGTTTATCCAAGCATAACCAAGCCAGAGGGCCATGTCAGGTTCAATCAGAAGTTATGGACCACCACACTGGTACTAATCATCTACTTCATGATGACCAACGTCATGATCTACGGTCTTTCAGATTCTACGCTTGACATATTCTCTTCATTCAGGTCCATCATGGCGGGAGCTTCCGGTTCAATCATGCATCTAGGAATCGGCCCAATAGTCACCGGATCTATCATAATGCAACTTTTTGCAGGAGCAAAGATAATTCAATTGGACCTTCAAGATTCAGCCGACAAGCAACTTTATCAAGGAATTCAGAAACTTCTGGTTCTGTTCATGATTCCTGTTGAGTCCATACCACAAGTTTATGGATTCTTAGACCCGCATGAGACGCTAATCTATGATTACGGGGTAGGTTGGGCAAATGTCGTTATCGTTTCACAACTATTTCTGGGGTCATATCTGGTCTTCCTGCTGGATGAGTTGGTGAGCAAGTGGGGAATAGGATCAGGAATCTCTCTTTTCATCGCGGCGGGAGTGGC
>DANW01000025.1:0-1571 GCA_002501605.1 Euryarchaeota archaeon UBA28 | reverse complement strand
ATGTCACTGGATAACCCACCCTCAGGTACTCTACCAATGATTTTCTACACGCTAAGAACCGCGACAAATTCTCAATTGGTTTCAGACAATGGGTTTGAGCTGATATTACTTGAACATGCTAACCCAATCGCCGCATTAGTTTCATCAATTATTGTATTCCTCGTGGTAGCTTATGCGGAATCCAGTAAACTCGAATTGCCACTTACTCATGGTAAGGTAAGGGGACACAGAGGGCAGTACCCCATCCGATTAGTTTACGCTAGTAACATTCCAGTTATCCTGATGGCCGCACTTCTGGCAAACATCAACATGTTTACTCTACTGTTCTGGAGTCATCCAACCCTGTCCACTGTACCGATATTAGGTAGAAACGGGTGGGGGTCCAGAGCACATTGGTTTGGGTCTTATGAAGTGGGTGCAACCACTCCATCAGATGGTTTTGCATGGTATTCATCGATGGTTAATGGAGTAGGGGACTGGCTCCTTCCACTCCTAAATCAGACAGGTGACGCTTACGGCCATAGCCTTACCCAGATTATGATTCACGTGGTCACATATGTCTTTGTAATGACCGCTGGATCGACAATTTTCGCTAAATTTTGGATTGAAACCACCAATATGAGCGCCAAGGATGTAGCCAAGCAGATAGAAAGAACCGGAATGCAGATACCTGGTTTCAGAAAGAACCCAGTAGTTCTAGAGAGGATTCTGGAGAGATACATCCCACCCGTAACTCTGTTTTCCGGGGCCTTCGTGGGCCTTCTTGCCGCAGGCGCAGATTTACTAGGAACCGTTGGGAATGCCACCGGCACCGGACTCCTTCTGGCGGTCGGTATTATTCTCCGAACTTACGAGCAGATACAGAAAGAGCAAGCCATGGAGATGCATCCTGTATTGAGAGATTTCTTTGGGGCGGAGTGAGGCAAAACGGACTACTGCTAGCCGAACCATTTCTGTGGCCACACGTCACGTTGATATACGGAATGGCGGTCGGCGGGATGCTACGTTGAGCTGGCGTTGGAGAATGAGCACACTGTGCGATGACCTCTTCCTTCAGGCTAAACGTTGCCGAGGACGTGCAGCCCAGAACTTAGTTCCGGGCTTAGAGGTGAACCACAAGAAACGACTTGACCCCCGATTAGGGGGTGCAAGAGCAGATTTCACATTCAAAGATGAATGGTGTTTCTGCGCCAACCAATAAGTGAAAGCCTATATTTGCGACATCAAAACTAACTTCCGAAAGGATCGGTGATTCCGCTCACGCGAAATCCGGTTGATCCTGCCGGAGGCTACCGCTATTGGAGTTCGATTAAGCCATGCGAGTCTAGAGGCCTAGCCTCGGCGTACCGCTCAGTAACACGTGGGTAACCTACCCTATGCTGGGGGATAAGCTCGGGAAACTGAGAATAATACCCCATAGTCCACTACGCCTGGAACGGTGAGTGGATCAAAGCTCCGGCGGCATAGGATGGGCCTGCGGCGTATCAGGTTGTAGGGGGTGTAACGTACCCTCTAGCCATCCACGCGTACGGGTGTTGGGAGACATTGCCCGGAGATGGATTCTGAGACAC
>DANW01000024.1:34080-39700 GCA_002501605.1 Euryarchaeota archaeon UBA28 | reverse complement strand
TTGCCGTCTTCGACGTATGAATGATCCAGAAGGTGCCAAATTATCCGGTCTATTCCGAAAGCGGGCTCGATCACGTGAGGGGTGAACCACTCTCCATGAACATTCCTGTCTTCCTTGGTAATCGTTGCCATGTCGCTCGTTATCTCCACTTCCGAGCCATCTCTTAACGTGAGTGTGAATGGGAATGATGAAGGAACTTCCTCTAATTCGGACAATATAGAAGATACTTCCCCTGCCCTTTGTCTGAATACTGGCCCGATTACTGATCCAACCGGTGAAAGCTTCACCCCTGTTATCTTCTTGGGGGTGTCGAATTGGCGCCAAGACCTCAGTAAATTTGTCCCGGAATGGGCCTCATGAGACTCCAAGTCGTGACAGGTCCTGTTAGCGATTCCTACACATTCTATCCACCCATACTCTCCGAATATTTCACAGTCCCAGCAGTCCGTGGCATAGTGAGCCATTTCTGATCCAGCATGCTGTCTGAACCGGATCTTCTTTGCATCAATCCCAATGCCAGTCAAGAACTCATAGGTCCTTAGCATGAACCATGCAACCGTACAGTGCCTGATTATTCCACGCCCGTAGGCATCACTGAATTTCATATGGACTTCTCCAGAGAAGCTCCCATCGGGGTCTGGTATCATGCATACTTCATCGATATTTCTCTCCAAATCGCCTGCTGGAGGGTCTAAGGGATCAATGAAATACTCCAGCTCTGCCATATTGAATTCTCGTAGCCTGATCATTCCTTGCCGAGGACTGATCTCATTCCTGTATCCTCTGCCCGTCTGAACGGCCCCAAAGGGAAGCTTCTGCTTGAAATGCCGATAAAGAGAAGGGAAGAGCATGAACATTCCTTGTGCAGTTTCCGGCCTCATGTAGGCCTCTCTCCCGTTGCTCATGGCCCCTATTGTAGTAGGGAACATGAGATTCATAGGACGTGCATCTGCCCAGTCAAAGTCATTACAATTTGGACACTTCACTTTGTTCGATAGAATTATCGAGTCCAGATCAGAACCATTCAGTGTATCCGGATTTGGATGCAGACCCTCAATTAAGTGGTCACTTCGAAAAACAGACTTACATGAATTACACTCTGACATATGGTCATTGAATTCGCCCACGTGTCCGCTGGCCACTAAAACAGAACGAGGGGTAATCGTCGGGGAATCGATTTCCACTATGTCTCCACCCGAGGTCCAATGATTAATCCAAGAATCAATCACCTTTCTCTTTATCCTAGCCCCTACGGGGCCATAATCTATCAGTCCAGCAATCCCCCCATAGATCTCAAACGACGGTAGAACTATCCCACGCCTACGCATCATCGATGTGAGTCGGTCCAGCCTCCTTGATTCGGCCATTGTCCCCCGACTCCACTACTTGTCTTTCAAGCCATCCTCGCGAAATGAGCCTTATCCCCCCGACTTTCGGGTTAAGCGACTTTCCGAACCGATCAAAACATGGTCGGCAGAGAAGCATTGATGTACTCATAGGAAGCCCAAACGACTGATAGGTGCCGGGAAAAATGCCTGAAATCGAATATGTAGAAGATAGGATGGAGTCCGAAGAGCTACTAGAAAGGCTCTGTCCCCCTGTAAGGAACTGGTTCAAAGACAAGTTTCCGGACTTTACAGAGCCCCAGAAGGTCGCTATACCGAGAATCCTCAATGGAGAGCATCTCCTACTCTGCTCACCTACAGGTTCTGGAAAGACTCTGACAGCGTTTCTCACTATTATTGACGACTTGGTAAGGAGATCATTGGACGGCTCTCTCCCAGATGCTGTACAATGTGTCTACATTTCCCCGATCAAGGCACTAGCCAATGACATTGAGAAGAATCTCATGGGTCCTCTAGGAGAGATAAAGGACAGGTATCTCCCAAGCAGGGCTAAGGAGATCAAGGTTGGTCTCAGAACTGGTGATACTCCTCAAAGCGAAAGAGAAAAGATGCTAAGAAAGCCACCCCATATACTGATCACCACTCCTGAATCACTGGGATTGGGTTTGGCATCCAAGAGATTCAGGCCCATTCTGGACCAAATGAAATGGTTCATCATAGACGAAATGCACTCTCTCGTCCCAACCAAAAGGGGCACACATCTGTCACTCAGTATGGCACTGATGGATTCAGTAGTTTCCTCCGATGTACAGAGGATTGGTATCAGCGCTACGATGGAGCCTTTGGATGCGGTTGCAGAATTCCTAGTTGCTAGCGATTCACGAGAATCTGATGCAGATCCTCAGAAGGTAGCCATCGCAAAGATATCAGGTGACAGGGAGCTGGATTTGGACATCATTTTACCAACGCCGAGATTTAGCTCAATTCCCGTCAAGGAAATTCTTGATCATAATGTTGACAGAATAAAGGAATTAGCTGAAGCCCACACCACCACATTGGTCTTTGTCAACACGAGGAATATGACTGAAACAGTAGTTCAGAGATTGAAAATTGCTGGGATGGAAGGCGTCGAGGGCCACCACGGATCGATGGACAAGGCAATCAGACTTGACGTTGAAAGCAAATTAAAAAACGGCCTACTTAGATGCGTGGTATCCTCTTCAAGCTTGGAAATGGGAATAGATATAGGTTCAGTGGATTTGGTAATACAAGTTGGATCTCCGGGGTCAATCGCTACAGCATTACAGAGAATCGGAAGGGCTGGACACCAAGTCGGAGGATTGCCCAGAGCCAGGTTCCTCCCAACATCTCCTCATGATCTGGTGGAGCTTGTAGCGCTTCAGATGGCCATTCTAGAAGGCGAAATGGACTTACTTAAATTCCCTGAGAATTCTCTTGACGTACTTGCACAATTCCTAATCGGTCTCACAATCATAAAGGAGTGGGACATAGATGATGCATACGAGTTAGTTGCCTCATCATGGCCGTACAGATCCCTCCCTTATGATGATTATATCGAAGTCTTGGACATGCTCGACGAAGAGAGGAGAGTTTGGCTAGATTGGGAGGATAACAGATTCGGAAAGCGAGGTTTCGCCCAGATGATCTACTACACCAACATAGGCACCATTGCCCCCGACAACAGCTATTTGGTGTTCACCGGGGATGGGACTCTAGTGGGACAACTATCGTCCTCCTTTGTCTCTAGCCTGAGAAATGGTGATGTTTTCCTTCTAGGTGGTTCTACTTACAGGGTTGCTAGCGTAAGGGGAACGAGAGTCAACGTAACTCCTGCTACCGGCTACAGGCCAACGATTCCATCATGGACGGGTGAGGCCAATAGTCGAACCCACGAGCTTAGCCAAGCAGTCTTGAGATTACTGGGACAGGTATCAGTAGGGGCCCGAATGGGAACGGACTACGAGCCTATTCTAACAGAGGCCCTACAGCTAAACAAGCCAGTAGCTATGGCATTGAAGCAGTTCCTGGACGAACACACTGCGACAACATTTCAGGTCCCCTCCAATGACAGAATACTAATCGAGCAGGTAGACTCTCCCCTGCCAACCTATGTAGTCACGACCTGTAGAGGTAGGGCTTTCAATCTGGCTCTTGGTTACCTGTTTGCAGGAATCGCGTCCAAAGAGAACATAATTATCCATGAGCTTTCTTTCGATGAAAATGGGTTTCTAGCAAAGCTCAGTCATGAGGTTGAGATTTCTAAAATTCCTGAAGTATTCAGAAATGATACCAGTGAAGATATCCTCCAAAGGTACATGATGGACTCCCAACTTTTCTCCAAGAGATTCAGGGAGGTTTCGTCTAGGAGCATGTTGAATCCTAGAAGAATAGGGGCCGAGGAAGTAAGCCCAAAGCAATTCCAACAGAAAGCCGAGGCCATAATGACAAAGCATAGACAAATGGACGGGTCAGTAATCATCCGTGAAGCAATGAGTGAGATTCTGACCGGTGACTTAGACATGGACCAACTTAGTAAATTCATCTCTAGGATGGATAGTGAGGACGTTAGGATAGTCCATAGACATGTGAAAATGCCATCTCCGCTGGGGATGACATTATTCATGTCGGCATTTGAGGATTTGCTAAGCCTAAGGACTAGAGCATATCTGATTAAGGACGTAGACCCAGAAATTCTCAGGCGCTTGCTAGGGGCCAGGTCCCTCGCAACAGATCTGGATAGGGACACAATCTCGGACTACTATCAATCCAAAGTAGCTGTACCGAAGAATGCAATCGACCTATTGAGATTGATGGATATGGGAGGCGGTTTGGAACGTGGCCTAACCAATCCTCTTTACAACTCAAAGCTCAGTGGGATAGAAATATCCACTATCAGAGAGTGGGTTCACGAGCTCGCAGAGAGGGGACTAATAACCAAGGTTCGCAATACTAATCACGAACAGATCGATGACAAATGGTTCTCAATGAGGATGGCAGGAGTCCACGGCACACTGGGCTGTCTTGCTGTTGCAGGAGCATCTGAGATGGAAGATTTGAGAGCGCTGTATACAGGGGGACTGACTTATGAGATAGCTGAGGAATTCAGCGGGGCGACTCCCTCCAAATGGGTGTCCTCAACTTTGTCTGACCCCCTGGACTGTCTCAGGCTCAAGCTCCTTGATATGCTAGGGTCAGAAGGGCCCCAGACACTTGATTCACTGAGTGAGAGGCTTCCATTCCCTCTTGGTCAGGTAGAAGCCGTACTACAGGAGCTTGAAATGAGAAATCTGGTTTCTATAGGGTTCTTTACACAGACTGAAGAGGGGGAATTCATACTCCGGGTAGACGAGTACAGAATAACTGGGGGTAGCGTTGAAGTTGTCGACTACAGAACTCTGCAGACTTTGCTTCTACAGAAATCATTCACAAAGTTTTCTGAACCTTCTGAGGCGATAAGGTCCTTAGCACTGATTCAGAGAAGGGACGAGCTCATACATAGGGTGGAGAATTTTAGATTCAGGGATTGGAAGGATTTCAAGCACGACAAGGACGTCTACAATGGCAGACTTCTGCACAACAGGGTAGGCTATACCACACTGGATCAGATTCCGATGCTTCTGGGGCTACGTTCGGAGCCGTGGATTGGCTCTCTAGAGGAGGAGCTTCTTGAAAAAATTCCAGAGGAGGGGATAACAAGAGCAGAGCTCCTAGCAGAATACCCCAGGGGAAAGGAGAACCAGCATATCCAGAAGAGTGTGAAGAGAGCCCTTTCAAACCTAGAAAGGCAACTCATTGTAGCTAAGCAGTACCTCGATGTTCCTAACAGAAAGAGATCTATAGCCCTATTCAGGAGAATTCACGGAATAGTGAAGCCATTGGATTTCCCCGAGGCCCTAACCACGTTGATATCGAAAATCGGACCAGTGAGGCTTCATACACTGAGGTTTTTTGTAAGTAGGCCCGTAGAAGAGTTAGCTGAAGTGTTGAGAGACTTGGAGAACGATGGAAAGATCTGCAGAGTTGTGGCACTTCAACCCGATCCAACGGATTACTATTCATCTCATGAAGACGCCGAGAGACTACTTTCCCCGATGCCAGAGGACAGGAACATGCGTATTCTTGCACAATCTGATCCCTTCTGTAGTCGTTTCATACAAGAAGTTAGAATGATTCTGAAGCAGGGATGGTATCATCCCGTTTTCAAGGGCGTTGACCCTATAGGGAGAATACTGATGTTCGTAGTCAATGACTAT
>DANW01000024.1:0-33683 GCA_002501605.1 Euryarchaeota archaeon UBA28 | reverse complement strand
GATCTTCTGGAAAATTACAGAGATAGGCTGGTCGATGTCTCCGTCATGCACTCATTTAATGGTGTCCCGGTTCATGATTGTGATGAAAACATACAGGCAATCCTTTCCGATCTTGGATTCGTCTCGATGGGCGACGGCGAGAGGTACATCAGGGGTGGAGTAGTCGAGCCTAGGCCTAGGAAGAGCATCAACAGGCTTCTCTTTCACACTCATAACATCCATCAAGTCAGTAGGTGGGAGAATGAGACATACGCACTCAAGGAAATCGACGAGCTAAGAGACGACTTTGCCCTGAGGGGCCGGTGTGAGATGTTCAGGGTCGACCTTCAGTCAATGGCCGCTACAGAGCAACTTCACCAGGGAACCAACCTCAGAGGCCATCAGGTCTGGGCAAGACTCCCTCATTTCCAGAGATTGCTTGCCATCAGAAACGCACCTCCGGAGGATGACGATTTCGGAATATTGGAATTCTTCAGAAAACACAACGACCCATCCGTGTTTATGGAGCGATTGGCGATGAGAAGGGCAGAGTTCAGGAAACTAATTTCTCCCTTGGTCAGAAGCGGGCACTTGGTTCAGGATTACAGAGGTGGATTCAAGACAGTAGAGCCGATAAAAAGCGATGATTTATGGAGCATAAAAAGACAGTATCTGAGAGAACTCGTTGAGGACTATCCCGTGATTTCAATGAAACAGTTCGAAAGGCTTGCTGGGACCCCATTCTCCCCGGAAGAGATTAGCGATGTTCTCCATGAGTTCGAGGAAGACGGCACCCTGATCAAAGGATTCCTTGTAGACGATCAACACGACATAAGTTGGGGTAGGAAGGAGATTTTGGAGTCTGAGGGGATTCCTAAGACCCGTGATCTAGTAATTCCCCCTTCTGATCCATTGATCCACTACTTTGGAGGTTTGCTAAGGGAGAGATTCGGTTTTGGCTCCGCCTATCTCGTATTCCACAAGGAAGAGCCGATTGCCGCCTTCAAGGCGAATACTAGGAATGCAACGATAGATGTCACAGACTTTGTTGGGGATTCCGAATTGGAGAAAGAGGCTCTGAGGGTAATGAAGGAGTTCGCATGGGAGCACCAAATGCCCCTTACCGGGGATCTTTATGAGAAGCTAAGATCACGCTGATTCAGCCTCACTTTTCGCGAACATTTTGGTCAAAGGCTTGGTTATCCTGATTATGTGCTTGTGTAACTCTGGAAGAAGATCAAATAATGCGGTGGCCATGAGGAACATTGCAAATAGGCTTGCCAGTTTCGCTGCATAGCTATGGGTGAAGTCAAACATATCGATCTCAGAACCAGAATAAAGCCTCCAGTTGGGATACGTATCACTTAGCCACACTATTCCCGCATTTCTGAAAACGTTTAGGACATGAATCGTGGGAATCGCAATCAGTAACCCCCGGGCTCTTCTTTTCCAAGAGACAGAACTCAATGCTACTATCGCTCCGACGAAAATTATCATCGATTGGAGGGCCGAGCAAGCCAGTATGAAGCTGACACTAACTGGAGTTCCATCCGAATGGTTGAATGGGATGAAGAAGCCACTTTCCCCAAGAGGTTCAGTAAGGAAATATCTACTTCCTTCCCATTGTGAAACCGCGATTGCTCCTTCCGGCAGGTCAACCATCATCTCCCCAACCTCAAATGAACCAAGGCCAGCAAACTCTAGCAACCACTCTGTGCTCCGAGCCGTCATTTCAACGAACTCCATATTGAGAATTGGTATGCTGTATACGATGTAATAGGGTATGACCGACCAAGCCACAGCGCCTCTTAGCCAAACCATCGACTCGTCTTTCATTTCCCAGTTCCTTATTTCCCAAATCCCCAGAACTATGCCTGCTGGAAGAGCACCAGCTGTCATGATGACAAGTAGCGGATCTCTGATCTCAACAAAGTGAGCGGACTGCATGTAGAAAAATAGACCTAGCAGTGACCACCCCATTGCCGCGGAATATGAGGCAAAAGCCGACTCTCCACGATGGAAAGAGAAAGCCAGTGACAGAGCGCCGAACCAGCAGAATGAGAGCCAGAGCGAGAATTCAGGCACTCCGATAGCATCAGCGAAAGAGGAAGTCAAAGCCTCGATTGGGTCCTCCATGGCACTAACGAGCCATCAACCCGTAAATATGATGCCCTCAACGGATAGCCGGGTGAATACATGACTTCCGACTTTTTGGACTTCGCAAATGGCTACCTTGTCGACCTCAAGAGAACTATCGATGAGCTTCCCATGGGCGATTTGCATGCCCTTTATTCGAAGGTCCTGTTGGTCGCTTCCAACGACTCAACAGTGCACTTCATAGGGAACGGGGGGAGTGCCGCAACTCCATCACACAGCGCAGGGGATTGGTCCAAAGAGCTCGGACTGAAGACTATATCACATTCCGACAACATTTCTTCCTTCTCCGCATGGGCCAATGATGAAGGCTATTCACAGGTTTTTGTTGGACAGCTATCCACTTTCGCATCTGAGGGTGATCTAGTCATTGCCTACTCCGGTTCTGGAAACTCAGACAACATTATCAACGGTATCAAATATGCAAAAAGCATCGGTTGCGATACAGTAGGAATTACCGGGGATTACAAGGGAATGGGAGGGGGGAAACTGGCAAAAATCGCTGATTTGTCCATAATCGTGCCCAGTACCTCGATGGAAAGGATCGAGGACATCCAGCTGATAATCAACCATATCATCAAAGAAGCTGTAAAATCGGAAAAAGAGCTGTGATATTATGTTCCCGCCGATGAGGGATAGGGAGAGCCTGCATTCCCCCTTGCATCTAGAACCACTGCCCTCCGAGGGGCCTTGGAGAGGTAAGATTGCATATCTGGACAGGGACGGTGTGATAATCAGGGGATTCGAGAGTTATGTCAATGATACCTCAGAAGTGTTTGTTCTGGAAAACGCCGCGAAGTCCATAGGAGAACTAAGGAGGAATGGATTTAGGATCTGCATCGTTACCAACCAATCCCCCATAGGCAGAGGCCTTTGGTCTAGAGAAAACCTAGCACTTATTCACGACAAGATGAGGGAAGAACTACGTCGTTCGGACCCAGACGCCATCCTTGACCTGACTCTCCATAGCCCATACGCCCCATGGCATAATTCATGGGCCAGAAAACCGAATCCCGGTATGCTTGAAGCAGGCAGGCAGATTATCGATGCCGCACACGCTGGCAAATCCTTGAAAGAGACGGATATCAAATTTGGAGATAATTGGAAAGATCGCCCTTCGGAGTCGGATTCAGTGATGGTAGGAGATAGAAACGTGGACATTATGGCAGCTACTGCGTACGGTGTCAGATCATTCAGATGTAATCCGGATGTTGGTATCAGCGAGGTAATCTCCGAAATCTTGGAGAAATGACCATGAAAAAAGGTACTCTGACAGCTAGGATTGGCTTGGATGATACCGATCATCCAGATTTTGGATGTACGACATACTCATTCGAGGAACTCATGGGCTGCTTGAAAGAAATAAAGGAACTCAAGATAATAGAAAGGAGACTAGTTCGTTTATGGCCGTATGCGTCAAGAAGGACCAGGGGGAACGGCGCTCTTTCCGCAATAGTAGAAATTCCCTTAGACTCCAAGAGCAATTTACTCGCTACTTGCGAATCATGGTTTGATGAGTTATTGTCGGAAATTGCTAGATATCCTGATGCTGAGAATAATCCCTCTCCAGCTCTCCTTGTTTCTTTTGATGCGACTCCTTCTGATTGGTATTGGGAAGCTGTCCGGGGAGAAGTAAGTCTCGATGATAGATTAAAAGAAGTAAATGACTCTGGTATATTTGTTCTCTCACACGAAGATCAATGGGGGGTCATTGGCGCTAGCGCAGCAATTTCCTGGATGCCACCAGGAAATCATTCATGGGAGCTAATCGGATGGAGAGCAGATGAAAAAATTGGTACTGAGAGGAAAATCTCGAAGAAATCAATAGATGAAATGTCCATGCTTTTCCCTGATACATTCATGAACAGAGATCCCACGTCCGATAAGGGAATTATTTCCCCCAGAACTCCCTGCCCTGTCCTTTACGGAATACGGGGAGCAAACAAGTCTGCAGTGGAGTCCGCCAACTCGTGGATTCAAGGTGTACAGGAAAACGAGAGATGCTTCAAGTGGTCATCTCACATCACCAACCAATTATCTGATGATCACTTAGAGGGCACTTCCAGTGGTACGGTAATCTCAAAGCCCGAAGTAATGAAAGGAGCCCATGCAACCATCAAGGTAATTTCTGATTATGAGGGTGAGAAACTAGTCGCTTTCACTGAAGGTGGCAATGTCAACAAATTGCTGAGGCAACTGATGCCAGGAGACAGGATTTCATGGATGGGACTAAGGTCGCCAGACGGTTCTATACACCTTGAGAGACTCAAGTTGGCTTCTGCTAGCCCAAGGAATCTTTCTCGTCCCGAGTGTTGCGGGAGCTCCATGCGGAGTAAAGGAAAGGGACAGGATCTTTACTGTGATAAATGCAGAATCAAAGCTGAGAAATCTTGGATTTTTGATCAATGGTCCCCTGTTGGTCTGGACCTTGTGGAGGGGTGGTCACAACCCCCTCCATCAAACAGAAGGCATCTTTCGATGCCTCTTGAACATGGAATTCCGATGTAGGTTTTTATCCCAAATACGCCTCAGGTAATCATGGAGACAGAACAGATATTACAAGCCATCCTGATTCTGACAGCCTTTCTTATGGTTTTCTTCATCATTGTGAGGTTTACAGGATCTACGAGCTCCGAAGAGAAAGAATACTCTGGGGTCGCAAGGTCCCCGGAGGAATTGTATGAGCCCACAGAAGAAGCCATTTCAGAAATGGAGTCCCTAATCTCGAAGCTCAACTAGATATCTCTTCAAAGCCACGACTTGTCATCAGCAGGAGCTTTTCGACACCTTCGTAACGAATTATGCGAACCCCCTGTCTCATCGGATGTTTTTGTAGAAAAACCGTCTTATAAGCCTCGTCAACAGATCTACCTCCTCTGGAAACCCAGTTACTTCCCGAAGCCCCGGATGCATCCTCATATGAGCTAGAGGTAATTACAACATTAGTGGCCTTACAATTTTCTGATATCATCATAACCGACTCAACTTCCTCTTTTTTGGCCCTACCGTAGCTTCCGCACCAATCGTCCACTATGACGATATCCGACTTGTTGAAATCCCTACTCATGGATAATATGGCATCAGTATATTTCGGAAGGTCTTTCGAAAAATGAATTATGGAAATATTCTCATAACCCTCCTCGGAAATACCGCTAAGAATCTCTCTAGCTCTATCTAAATTCGGCATCTCCCTGCATGCCCAAATCACCTTTCCGCCACTTGAGATTATGCCCGATACTGCGCCGAGGCACAAAGCCGTCTTCCCCGAACCAGGACTTGCTGAGACATGCACGGCTCCCTCCTCGTACCCTATCATGCCTTTTCGTCAAAGATTAGGTGAAAGAGCATTGCTACGATTTTTATCGGAGAAATATAATCTACGTATTACCTAATCCGCATCACAGAGATACCATGGCTGACAGAATTCCTAGGAGGCAGGCACCGGAATTCCGGGATTCCGAAGAGGGCATGATTTCGTCAATATTGGATGATGGTTTCCTAAGTGTCGCACTCGATGACGCTAATCAATACGGACCTCATGCAATGATCCTCTTGCTTGGAATCGTGTCAACCTTGACAGGCCTGGTGTTATTCCTAGCAATGATAGATCCGACACTGTCAGCTGGGACTACCATCCTTCTGGTATTCTTGATAGCATTGGAGGTCAGGTTCAAGATAATAAGAGGGTTATTCTACTCGACAGAGTAGTGCCAAAATCACGAATCGCCAATTTCATTTCTGGCTAATGAGACTGCATTGTCAACAATTTCCCCAGATACTCCGAGATGGCTGGAAGGCAAAAACAAATGACTCAACTCATCCTCATCAAAAACACCTCTAATTCTGGCATCTTCAGAACAAACATCCTTCAGATTCGTTCCATTTTCCAGAGCCTTCATGGATGAACTCCTAAGAACTTCATGGGCCTGGTCTCTGGGCATGCCGCTATCCACAAGGGCCAACATGATCTTCTCGGCCATTACAAGGCCATTTTGCGCTTCAATATTTTTGAGCATTCTGTCTCTATCGACGACAAGTCTAGACATCACACGATCACATTTTGCAATTATGTCATCAAGTAATATCATTGAGTGTGAGAGGGTAAATCTCTCGGATGAGGAGTTAGCCAAATCTCTTTCATGCCAGAGTAGGGCATTTTCGTAAGATGGTATAATCATCGACCTTACTATTCTGGCTAATCCGCAGGCATTCTCAGCCGTTATTGGATTCCTTTTGTGAGCCATGGTCGAGGAACCAACCTGCTTCTCCACATCGAAAGCCTCCGCAACCTCTGCAATCTCGCTTCTTTGTAGATTTCTCACTTCTTGTAGCACCTTTTCGATACTGGTTGAGACATTTGCCATCCAACCTACCCACTCGATGTAGCGATCTCTTCCAACTACCTGCGTAGTGGCCACGGGGACCTCAAGACCTAGTTCTTGGAGAATAAGACTCTGGAGCTTTAGCGCGTCTTCACCTTGAGCTGCCCCTGTTCCGACGGCTCCCAGGAATTTTCCCGCTGTTATCCTAGGCCTCATTGTAACTAGCCTCTCAAGATGCCTCCTGAATTCGTCAACCCACACAGCTACCTTCAATCCAAATGTTATGGGAACTGCAGCTTGGCCATGGGTCCTACCAATCATTATGGTATCTCTTTCCCTTTCTGCAATATCACAAAGTGTTTCTATTAATAACTTCAGGGAGGTGATTTGTAATCCTACACTGTCTTTGATTTGGAGAGCAACGGCAGAATCAACGATGTCATTGCTTGTAGCTCCTAGGTGTATGCACCATCCCGCCTCTCCGGCAGCCTCGGCCATGGCTTTAGTTAGGGCCATTATGTCATGTTTGGTTTCTGCTTCAATCTCCTCTACTCGGTCGGCTGTAACGATTCCGGGATCAGATATATCAGCTACCATATCGTAATGCTCGGCGCTAACTCTGCCCATCTTACAATGAGCCCAAACCAAGGCCCTCTCAACCTCAAGTTGTCTAGAGTGCCTTCCTTCTCTTGACCAAATCGCTTTGGCCTCATCTCTTCCATATCTGTAGTCCAATGGGGAAACCGACACTATGTCACCGACCCTCGGAGAAGACCTTCCTGTTTGAGGCTAGCGATTACTGGATAGGCTTCCCGATATTAATTTCCAGGACCCTCTGCCCTTTCTCCAGTGTTTTTCCCCCCGGAGATTAATTGAATCCTTCATATGCGGTGCGTTAACTACTAGGGTTTCGTATTCGCCACCTTCTCCGTCAGCATTGAACCTGAATTCCTCGGATGTTCTAATCAGCTCCTCCACAGCTTCTCCAGTCAGTCCTCTACCAATCCATTCCTCGCCAAGGCCGTCTGCAGAAATGGATGATAGCCTTACATCGAAACCTTGCATGGGGAAACGCCTCATGTGCTCCGAGGGATCATGGTGCCAAAGAGGTGAGAATGATTTGATTCCTAGACTGGAACACATTCTGTCCAGTCTAGTTCTTTGATAGTCAGACCTTAGCGCTCCTGAGACCAATGCGTCAATCTCCAGCTCTCCATCATGAAGGATAATACCAGACTTTTCCCATTTTTCAGGCCAGAATATATCAAAATCAGCCTGGGGGCTAGTCTCTCCATTCAACCCCCTTCTAAGATCGTTCACCTCCTCCTCGGGTTTACCTTGTGTGGCAATAGGAAGCCACGGAATACCACATGAAGACGATTGGAGGCCTGCAACGCAAACCCCTTCCATCTGGAACATCATGGAATCGTCACCTGTTACACACAAGGTCACCAAGGCTTTCACATCCCACCCCCTCATCAATGACCACCACGTTGCATATGTGGAGTCCTTGCCGCCTGAGCACAATACTGCTACCCTCATACGACAACCGAAACGAACACACCGCTTGAATGCAACGAAGCAAGACCCACTTTCCAACCAACCTTGATAAGAGGCCGATGTCGCACCACAGTCGATTACGATGCAACCGAGCGGACGCGGATACGATTCTTCAGTAGGAACTTTCTCACCAGATGGACGACTGCACCAGGTCGAGTATGCTCGCGAATCGGTAAAGAGAGGGTCCACAACCGTTGGAGTCAAATTTCGTGATGGAGTAATCCTGATTGTTGCAAAAAGGATTCCAAGCAAGCTTGTAATCCCAGAATCCATCGAAAAGATGTACAAAATAGACGACCACATTGGAATTACAACATCGGGACTAGTCGCAGATGCTAGGCAACTTGTCGACAGGGCAAGGGTACAATGCCAGATTAACAAAATGACTTACGGTGACTCCATTGATGTGACAACACTAGTCAAGAAGATGTGTGACTACAAGCAATCATTCACTCAATATGGAGGGGCTCGTCCCTTTGGTACTGCACTGTTGATAGCAGGAGTCGACTCTGAAGGCGCACATCTCTACGAAACAGACCCGTCTGGTGCCTACGGGTCGTACCACGCAGGAGCAATAGGAAGCGGAAGAAGCGAAGTTATATCCTACTTTGAAGACAAATGGAAGGCAGGTATGACGGAAAATGCCGCTGTCAAAATAGGCCTTGAAGCACTATCCCAGACATTCGATGACGGCCTTACTGGTGAATCCGTAGAGATATGCATAATCGATAATTCAGGATACAGAGAACTGGGCCCAGAGGATTTGAAAAAGCACATATCCAAGCTCTGAGAGTGGATTTTAGCCATATCTCCTTATGCCTCGGTCACATAGGATGCACATGGTCAGCTTAGATGATGCAGTTATTGCCAGACTCGAGAAGGGCGGATCAAGATATGAGATTCTCGTGGATCCAGAACTGGTTGATGCATGGAAAGAAGATCATACCTCCGTAGATATTGACGATTTATTAGCAGTAAGCGAAGTCTGGACTGATTCCAGAAACGGCGAGAGGCCTACCTCCGAGGCATTGGAGAAGGTTTTCGGAACAATCGATATCCAACACTGTGTTGAAACCATATTGAGACAAGGGTCCATACAACTCACAACCGCACAAAGAAAAAAAATGGTGAATGAAAAAAAACTTCAGATCATCAATGAAATTGCAACCACTGCCACGGACCCAAAAACCAGGATGCCTCACCCAAGAACCAGAATAGAAAACGCCCTCGAGGAGGCGAGATTTTCTGTGGATCCGTTCAAGTCAGTAGAAAGCCAAGTTTCCGATGCAGTGAAGGTTCTGAAACCCCTAATACCTCTGCAATTCATTACGGTAAGATTGGCATTCAAAATCCCCGGGTCTTCATATGGTGCGGTAAATCAGATTCTGAGAGACGTGATAATGCGACAGGAATGGCTCTCGGACGGCACATGGGCCTGTATTGTCGAGGTCCCGGGAGGTATGAAGAACGAGCTCATAAGCAAGGTCTCTGGAAGGGCTTCTGAAGCTGAGGTGAAGGAACTTGACTGACTTCTCACCGTAGGTGTTAACATCAACGGTTATGAATAGTAGGCCGGTCGGCCAGCCCGATAACATGAGTAATGAGAGCAACGCGGACGGACCGCGAGACTCACGACGATCCCCCGTCGTCGTGCCAGGAGAAGACTTGGGATCAGCAGAGGGGGTTGAAGCTGGGCATGGCGTTTTAGTCGTCGGTGACAGAGTCAAATCAACGAAACAAGGAAGAATGAGTAGGAAGGGCAACACAATATCAGTTACCCCCCTCCACACAAGATATATGCCCAGGCCCGGCGATTTGGTGATTGGTCATATAGAAGGGTGCACGAACAACATCTGGTTCGTCGACATAGGCGCGCCATTCAATTCAATACTCCCGATGAGCCTAGGTCCTGCGAAAGTAGAATTCGGAGGGACGAGGAAAGTTCTGGACATAGGCGACTCAATACTTTGCAGGGTGCAAGAAGTCGAGGAAACTCACCAAAGCGTTGTTACAATGAAAGGGATGGGCCTTAGGAAAATTCGCTCAGGCGCCCTCGATGAACTGGACCCACATCTACTCGGCCACCTGATTGGAAAGGGCGGCTCTTTCCTGAGAGCCATGAAGATGGAGACCGATTGCAGGATAGTCGTAACCGATAATGGGCGTCTTTGGATAGATGGCGATTTAGAGAACATATTAGAGGTCAGAAAGAGGATTGAAAATATATCCTCCGAGGCTAGGATAGTAGGAGTTGGTGCTTGATGGGTGGATACGGAGATGTACAGATGATAGATGAGAATGGCCTTAGAATGGATGGCAGAAAGCCAGGCGACGTCAGGCCTATCACGATTGAGACCGGCGTCGTCCCAGTAGCAGACGGCTCATGCAGAATGGTTTGGGGCACTAATGAAGCCATAGTCGCAGTCTATGGCCCAATGGAGGCCCACCCTAGGAAGATTCAGAAGCAAGACAGAGCAGTAATTGACGTTGCCTACAACATGGCTCCTTTCTCGACTACCGACAGAATTAGACCGGGATTCAACAGAAGGAGTAGGGAGATCAGTAAAGTCACCAAAGATGCCTTGGAAAGCGTCGTTTTACTAGAGCTCTATCCCAGATCCAAGATCAGAGTTAGCATAGAAATTATCTCAGCTGAGGCAGGAACAAGATGTGTGGGCCTAACCGCAGCATCCGTAGCGCTTGCCGATGCAGGGATACCAATGACAGATATGGTGGTAAGTGTGGCAAGTGGAAAGGTCAATGATGTAGTCGTCTGTGACCTTAACAAAGAAGAGGACAATTACGGGGAAGCTGATTTGCCAATGGGCATACTTCCCAACACCGGGGAATTGGTTTTCCTTCAGATGGATGGCGACTTATCACCAGATGAATTCAAGCAGGCTTGGGATTACAATGTGGATGCTGCCATGCAGGTTCACAAACTGATGGTTGAGGCCCTCAAGGGAGGTGCGAACCAATGAGTGAACCAATAGTCCCAAATCTCCTCAGGGACCACCTATCGGATTTAGCAATGAATGACGCCCGATTAGATGGCAGAGGGCAATACGAGGGCCGTGAGATAAAGCTCGAAACGGGAATTCTGCCAAGAGCCGAAGGATCCGCCAGAGTCACCATGGGCAACACCATAGTACTAGCAGGTGTGAAATTCCAGCTGATGACTCCCTATCCGGATAGGCCAAACCAGGGTGGTTTGATGTGCTCCTGCGAAGTAAGGCCAATTGCTGGCAGACATTGGGAGGCAGGACCACCAAGTCCTGAGTCAATCGAACTTGGGAGAGTTGTAGACAGGGGAATCAGGGAATCCGGATGTATTGATGTGGATGATTTGTGCATCATACCCGGAGAAAAGGCTTGGCAGGTAATCCTAGACTTACATGCTATTTCTGACGATGGTAATCTCTTCGATGCCTTTGCGCTGGCAGGAATCGCCGCCCTCAGGTCTGCAATCATCCCAGCTGAGAAATTCGAGGTTGGCGAAGACTCTCCTCTGAAGGTCTCAAAGAAGCCCATAATGTGCTCATACCACAAGGTGGGGGGAAGGTTCGTCTATGATGCATCATACAAAGAGGAGTTAGGTGGAGATGAAAGGATACACATCACTCTTGGAGACGACGATCATGTACACTCTCTCCAAAAGGGTCTAAAGGGAATCTTCACGGCAGACGAATTCGCGGACATAATGGAGCATGCCAAGAAGAGATGTGCCGAATTGAGAGAATTGATTAACTAGTGGTGATTTTATGGCTAAAAGAACTCAGAAAGCAGGACTCACAGCTAGATTTGGCTCCAGATACGGCGTCAGTGTAAGGAGGAGAGCAGGGTCCGCACTAAAGAAGAAGTCGAAGTTCTACACCTGTCCGAAATGCCATTATGTAAAGGTAAAGAGGAAGTCTGCTGGGATTTGGCATTGTAAAAAGTGCAATTATACCTTTTCAGGAGGTGTTTGGGAACCTTTCACAAGAGCCTCGGACGCCAACAACAGGGTAGTTAGAAGATCACTTGAGGGTGCAACAGCCACAGACATGGCTGTCATTGCCCAGCAAGCGGCTCTGGAATTCGAGAGAAAAATTGCGGGGGCAGATGAAATTGCCGACTCAGAGGAAGAATGAGGGAAGTATTTCCCTGTCATTGAATTTCTCACACCCTCACGCGGAGCATATTGCGAGTGGACTTCGGACAGAATCAGACTTTACTCGGTCGGGTGGTAGAATTTCAATTGCCCTCACAGCAGGAACCTTCTCCGATCTCAGAGCTATCTGGAACTCAACAATGAGAGGCGTGATCGCCTCGGAGCAAGCTTTGAATGCAATAACTGGCCAGGATGATTAATATGAATTCGAACAATGAAGTTGCTGAGGCTCTGAAGTCGGTTGCTCAGGAATTACAGTCCACATTAGCACAAATACAAAGTGTCACAACCCAGCTAAGTGAGATATCTATAACATTGGACGCCCTCTCTAATCAAGACCCAGAAAAGCCAGTTTACAGAGCAATTGGGAGTCTACTGCTGGAAGTTGAGGACAGAAACTCAGTAAAGGATGATTTAGAGAGCTCAATGAATGCACTTCAAGAACACATGGATAGGCTTTCCTCTAGGGAAAATGACCTACGTAAGAAGTATGACGAGCTTGTAACAGCTTACGAAACACAGTGAGAAGCATGCCAAATGAAGAAAATCTTGGTCAACTTGATGTCCTTTTGGAGTCCATGCTCTCCCTCCTGGCAGATGGTGATACCGAAGAGGCCAAGCTCATTTCAGAAGAAATCCTCAATAGGTCCAGATCTGGTCCTGACCGTAACCACTTGATAGAGGCCAGGGTAAGGCTGGAAAGAGCTTTGCTAGGACTCGTCCCGACAGATGACATAGGGAGTGAATTAAGGTGGTGCGTCGATAGGCTAAACGCCATTTCTAGGGGTTCTTCACTTCACGGTCTTGCTTTACTAAATCTGGCTACATGGCATGCCAACAGGAGAGAGTTGATGATGGCCCTTGCCACTCACTCTGAGATTTCCCTGAATAATGGCCACCCCCTTGATATCAAATCATTATCAAGAATAGAGGTCGGAAGGATTCTTTCATCTATGGGCGATTACGCTCCAGCAAAGAGGCACCTATGGTCGGCCAGATCTGGTTTCATAGAGTCAGAGATGGTTCCTGAGGCTGTTGCCGCATCTCTTGAATGGCTAGACCTTGCCCTAGATGAAATAGATGAGGACTCTCTCACAATGTCTGAATTACTAGAGAATGCCAGTCCGAGGGAGGGACCCGGAAACACCCAAAAACCCTCTAATCCGACTGATATTGTGGATGTAGTGGAATATCTTTTCCCCTTACTGTGCAATGACCTCTCCGGTCAGTCAAGAATTGACTTGGGACTAATTCTGGAGGCTTCAGAAAAATTAGACAGGCCCATATGGAAAAAAGCGCTGAAAGCTAGAAAGGAAGAAATTCAGGATCCGAGGGTCTTGGAGGAACTCCAGTCGTGATTTCTAATTTTTTCAAGCTCCTCTTCATCCCATGCTAGTCTAGTGGGCGCTTCTAGGCACCAGCCAACTTCGATTATTGAGGGGTCCAGTGAGTCCCATGGTTCAGGGTTTGGGGAATTCTCGACTTCAATTAAGACCACAACTCCCCCTTCAATGATGCCTTCATCGTATTTAATCGCGGTTCCAAGCAATCCTGTTTCTTCGTAAAGCTCCCTCAAGGCGGCTACATCAAAATCTTCGTTTTCAACAATCTCGCCACCCGGGAGCTCCCAACCCCTATTCTTGTTGAGGACCATAATCCAAGGTTTCTCGTCAATAAGGGCTTTTCTGGAGTATACCCAACACACAACAAACACTAATCTTCCCCCATCATTTCTCTCAATTTTTCATACATCTCCATCGCTCCTTCGACGCCTTCGGAAGCCAATCTCCTTGACTTGAAAAAAGCTTCAGGAATCCTTTCTTCGCTAATTAGTTGATGGATAATGGCGAGAGGGCCAAGACTCTCTTTCTCATCAGCTTCTTGTATTGTTGCTCCATTATCAAATGATGCCATCTCTTCCATCCTTCTGAGGAAGTCCGTTCTTTGACTGATTCCAGGGGGATTCCAAGCTGTCTTTTTCGACCCATCGATCTCCTTCTCCATACGGGATCTGAATTCGTCCCTTACGGGTTTACCAGGAAAAAAACTCTGTGCCTGGTCATAGCAAAGCCAAGCATCACTGTACTCCCTCCTTCTTTCATGCATCCTCCCAAGCGACGTCCATGCCTCATGGTTCGAAGGTCTCTGTGCTAGAATCAGCCTGGATAACATCAAGAACTCCTCTTCATGCCCCGAATCTCTTATTCTTTCTATTCTCCGAGAGAAAAGAACATTGGCTCTACGGTCACTCAAGTCCAGAGTCCCCATTCTGTCAGAAAATTCTTCCAACATGCCATCGGATTTAGATATCATCTCCCACCATTTATCGGCATCTAAAGGATCGGCCTCCAATGAAGCCTCTAGAAGAATAGTCCCATTCGATAGGAAATCCACTTTCTCCAGTTGGGCGATGTGTTCTGGTTTTCGCCCAAGAACGGTAAATAGGTCCTCCAATACGGCTCTAATCCCAACTGAGTCTCCAAGCAAAATCTTCACTCTAACCAGGGCAAACCAGTTCTCCGGATTCGTGAAGTCATACAAAACAGCCTGCCTCGCACTCTGCTCCCCCCACTCAAGATTTACTGCTCGATCAGCAATAACTTCGCCTCTCTGGTCTAAAGCAAGTGATACGTATTTTTCCGATTGACTCCTGTGCCTATCCCCTAGACTTCTTCTCGGATGTTGCAAAGCTTCTGCAATATTTGTTTTTGTCATGAGAGCCTCACAAAACGGACTCATATGGAGCCCTATCGATTCCAGGATCCAAAGTGGCGTCCATGCCAATCTTACTGGTTATCCCGTCCTCTGTACGGCTGGGGTCCAAACTTGAGCCCCTCTGATCTTTTAGGACGACAGTGTCTTTGTCTGGTTGCCACCTTGTCATGAGTGCCCATTCAACTCTTCTGGGATCAGAGATATCTATGTCTGTATCAACTACAACTACCTGCTTCATAGAAGGGTGGCCCCTGAATGCCGCGTCTATGGCCAGCATGCCATCCCCTTTGTTCTTGGGCACGATCTGTACGACGGACGATAGCCATCCACAGCCCCCATCAGTCATGTGGACGTCTATGCACTCGACTTCCTTGGAAACTGCATTTTTTATTGTTGGAGCCCTAGGCATTCCCATCAGTGTCCTATGCTCAATACCCGTGGGAATTATGGCGTGAAAAACAGGATTTTCACGGTGGAATACATTGTCATACTCAATTACATGTTCCTGCCTGATGTCGTCCACGGTCCCAGTTATGTCCACATATGGCCCTTCATCATCCCTTTCCGGTGTAATTCTTGCTTCCATCGCATACTCTGCGTCCGCAGGGACCATCACACCGTTCGGTAAAATTACCACCTTCAGAGGAGTCCCATGGAGCTTCATGTGTAAGGAGGATGCCACGGTCAACTCATCTACATAATCGGAGAATGACATCGCTGCCGCTAGAAGAACAGTAGGATCAGCCCCATTCACTACAGCAACAGGAACGTCATCCCCAGCGTGAGCAGCTTGAGAACTGATAGTTCTAAGATGCCTCGGGACCAATCTCGCTACTGTGTGATTACTGTCTCTCAAGAGCTGACGATGGAATGAAACATTTCTGATTCCAGAATACTGCGCTATGATGATGGATGCAGACTGGTACCTCCCCCCATCCTCCCTAAAGTGCCACGGAATTGGAATCTTTGTCAAGTCTACCACCTTTTGTCCCGACTCCATCACCGGCGCATCCGAAGTATCGACTATCTCTGGTTCGGTTGGATTTTCCATCGCCCAAGCCAAGACATCTATCAAATCCCCGGGGGATATGTCAAACATCTCGCATAATCTAGACTTCTCTAATACGTTCAATGCCGCACGATGTCCGGGTGCTTCTCTGATTTTATTGAATAACAAGGGTATGTCCCCAAGATCGTTTGAAGTATCTATCATGCCGTGAATCACACTAGTCTCCTCGTCGACGTTTTGGACGCCTGCTAGCATGTCACGGAAGGCCATGTTAGGGGCCGGAGTCTATAGATGCTTGAATGTTAGTGAGGCTATCCCCCTCTAGTACCCTATTAGCGGGGGACTCCCCGTCACGCTCTTATACCCCATGAGGGTCGGCGAGGCGTCATTCTGAGGTGTCACTTTGGGTAGAGGTCTTTTCTCCGGGCAGAAGATGAAGACCGATAGGAAGAAATATCGTTGGAAGGAACGCAAATTTAGGGATCGTCAATTCAAGCAACAGAGAGGGGGGGTACTGAAGCACGACCCGTTGATGGGAAGTACCCAAGCAAAGGGAATCGTAGTTGAAAAGGTGGGATTCGAGGCCAAGCAGCCAAACTCTGGAATTAGGAAAGCAGTTAAGATCAGTCTGATTAAAACCGGTAACCAACTTACAGCCTTCGCTCCAGGAGATGGGGCGATATCATTCATCGATGAGCACGATGAGGTCCTTGTTGAGGGTATCGGCGGAAGCAAGGGGCGTTCATACGGTGACCTTCCGGGTGTCCGGTTCAAGGTGATAAAGGTCAACGGCGTATCTCTCGATGAGATGGTCAGGGGACGAAAGGAGAAGCCAATCAGGTAAGGTGCCTTCATGTCGGATCAGTCAAGTCAACAAGAGAAAAAGGCCGAACCCCCTATTGCGGGCATTGGCACTATGGTGTTTGGCAAGTGGGACGCTACAGAAGTTACCTGCTCTGACCCAGGGCTAGCTCCATACATCAACCTCACAACCATTGGAACTCCTCACAGTGGCGGAAGACACGCAAACGCATGGTTCGGCAAGTCAAAGCTTTCAGTAGTTGAGAGATTCATAAACAATCTGATGAGGACAGGAAAGTTCTCAGGTAAGAAACAGCACTGTGCCAAGGCGTACGAGGCAGCTTTGGACTCAATCAATGAGAGAACTGGTGATAACCCCCTTCAATCCTTCATTGATGCAATAGTGGAGGCAGCTCCATGCGAGGAAATTACTAGAATAAAGCAGGGAGCGGTAAGCACCCCAAAAGCAGTGGACTCATCACCCAGCAGAAGACTTGACATCGCCTTGAGAAATCTAGCAATAGGGTGCACAGCCGCTACGGCTGGAAGTAAGAGAACCCTTGTCCAAGGAATCGTCAGTGAGATATCAAAGGCCGCCGAGGGCGATGTAGCCGCATTCTCAATCGGTAAGAGAGAAGAAATTGAGCGTATAGCAGCTTCCGCAAGGTAATCCTAACCCGTGTACTAGTACCTCTACTAGTCGAGTTTTACTTCTCTCCACAATCGGATTTATGAACCAAAGTCAGGTGGAGGGGCCAATAGAGGAATTGAGATGGGTCGTAAGGAAGACAACATCAAGCGAGCTACAGAGATAATGCACGATAGGGAGCATATCAGAAACATCGCGATTGCTGCGCACATTGACCATGGAAAGACTACATTATCGGACAATCTAATTGCGGGAGCAGGCATGATGTCTGAGGATTTGGCAGGAAAGTCAAGAGTTCTGGATTTCGACGAACAGGAGAGCGCGAGAGGGATCACGATCAATGCCGCAAGCGCTTCTATGGTACACGTTGTTGATGGTCAAGACTACCTCATAAATCTCATCGATACACCAGGGCACGTAGATTTCGGTGGTGACGTAACCAGGGCTATGAGGGCAGTAGATGGCTGCATAATTCTAGCATGCGCAGTTGAGGGTACGATGCCCCAAACAGAAACAGTTGTTCGCCAGGCACTGAAGGAGAAAGTCAGACCGGTTCTTTTCATCAATAAGGTCGACCGACTAATCAACGAACTTCAGATTGACGGCCCGGAGATGATGAGTAGATTCGAGAAAATTATTACCAAAGTCAACAAACTAATTTCTACCTATGCTCCAGAGGATTTGAGAAAAGAATGGCAGGTATCGGTTCAGAAGGGTACTGTAGCTTTCGGCTCTGCATATTACAATTGGGGGATGTCAATTCCCTACATGCAGAAGAGTAACATCAACTTCAAACAAATTTTCGAGTATTGTCAT
Source organism: Euryarchaeota archaeon UBA28 (assembly GCA_002501605.1). Classification (GTDB taxonomy): domain Archaea; phylum Thermoplasmatota; class Poseidoniia; order Poseidoniales; family Thalassarchaeaceae; genus MGIIb-O5. The sequence goes on along the minus strand of DANW01000024.1, from coordinate 15,528 downwards.
AATGACAACCAAAAAGAGCTAGCTAAACTTGCACCAGTCCATACTGTCTTGTTGGACATGACCGTTGAAAAGCACCCCTCTCCAGTTATCGCGCAGAAATACAGAATCCCCAATATCTGGCAAGGCGACTTAGATTCCGGTGTCGGAAAAGCAATGATGGAGTGTGACCCCGACGGGCCCCTCTCACTAATGATAACAAAAATCTGGATGGATCCACATGCTGGAGAAGTAGCTGTTGGAAGGGTATATTCTGGAAGAATCAAACACGGAGAGTCAGTTTGGGCCATCGGTGCGGCGAAGGCCGAGAGAGTACAACAGGTGGGCATGATGGTTGGAGGTGATAGGATTGCTACCTCCGAAGTCACATCTGGGAATATTGCCGCAATCACTGGAATCAGAAGTGCCGCGGCAGGTGTCACCATAGCTAGGGAGAAGGACGCCCCTCCGTTTGAAGCAATAAGGCACATATCGGAGCCAGTCGTCACTGTGGCAGTTGAGCCAAAATCAATGAAAGACCTACCCAAATTCATAGACGCACTCAGAGGCCTCGCAAAAGCCGACGCATCTTTGGATGTCTCGACCAATCAGGAAACGGGCGAAGCTCTTTTGGCAGGAATGGGGGAACTCCACCTCGAGATAACTGTGTACAGGTTAGAAGAAGAGCAAGGAATTAAAGTGAAGGTCAGTGAGCCGATTGTGGTATACAGGGAATCAGTTCAGAGTGATAACAAGGGTAGACCATTTGAAGGCAAATCTCCTAACAGGCACAACAGGTTCTACATCGAGACCGAGCCTCTGCCAGACATAGTTGTCGAAAAGCTCAGAGCCGGAGAGTTCAGGGATGGAGCAGTACGATCAAAAGATGCCAAGGAGGTCGGAGACCAGTTTGCTGAATATGGATTGGATAAGGATATGATGCGTAAAATCTATGCAATTAATGGCACTAATGTCCTAGTTAATGATACGAAGGGGATCCAGAATCTTCATGAGACAAGGGAACTTATCATTGATGGATTCAATGACGTTTGCAAGAAGGGGCCAGTCGCAGACGAGCCTTTGATGGGCGTTTTGGTCAGACTCGTAGATGCCAAGCTTCACGAGGATGCTATTCACAGGGGTCCGGCACAAACCATCCCGGCTGTCAGAAACGCCGTCAAGGGTGCATTCATGAGGTCAAGGCCAGTTATCTTTGAACCAATTCAGAAGATTCAGATCGACTCTCCGAATGATGTTATTGGAGGAGTAACTAGAGAGGTGTCAACTAGGAGAGGTATAATCGAGGACATGCCCGTTGAAGACGGTGTAACCAAGGTTATTGGTACTATTCCAGTCGCGGAGACATTTGGTTTCTCTAACGATATCCGTGCTGCAAGCCAAGGAAGGGCTATTTGGAATATGGAAAATGCCGGTTTCGTACACTTGCCACCAAATCTGTATGAGAAAGTAACTGGTGAAATCAGGGAAAGAAAGGGACTCAAGCCAGAGATACCAGGTGAATCTCACTATCAAGACTGATTAATTTATTCTGACTAATTGGTAGTCTGTCATCTCTCTGAGTATTTTCACAGAATGTGATTCTTCGAGAATGTCGAGGCATGAGTGTGCCTTTGAGTGGTGGGACATTGCCCTATCCCTTGCGTATTCTATAGAGCCGTTATCATGGAGCTCCTGTACAGCTTCAGCAAGAAGGTTAGAATCGCATTCACCTGAACCATATGCCTTCATGAAGGACGGTAGTTCGTTACCTGATTCTAGGGCATGAATTGCGATTAGAGTTCTCTTTCCCTGTAGTATATCTGAGCCTGCGGGTTTCCCAAGGGTCTCAGTATCTCCAGTGATATCTATCAAGTCATCCATCAACTGGAAACAAAGTCCCATATTTAGCCCCCATTCAGCCATCGATCTTACCACTTCATCACTCGCACCAGACAACTTTGCGCCAGTCATCGCACAGGTTTCGAACATGGCCGATGTTTTTCCAGCAATCATCTCAATGTACTCATCTTCAGAGACCTTCTCTCTTTTCTCGAATTCCATATCTATCATCTGCCCCTCCGCTACTCTTCTCACCATCTCTCCGATGGACTTCACAAGAAAAACAAGAACATCAGCCTCGATGTCCTCCGATTCAGCAAGGATCTCGAATGCGACAGCGAGCATTGCATCTCCAGCGTTGATTGCGGTCGCATCGTCGTATGCTACATGTACTGCATCAAGCCCTCTTCTTATCGGATCCTGGTCCATAATGTCATCATGCACTAACGTGAAGTTATGGATGATCTCAATGGATGCTCCGAGAGTATTATGGCCCGGATTAGAGCCCCCAACTGCATCACCCACAAGCTTCGGCATTATTGCCCTGAGCCTCTTTCCGCCACCAGTAAAGAGGTGCTTCATCGCACCATGTAACCTTTCCTGCCTTATTTTTGACAAACTCCTCATTATTTCAGACTCTACATCATCTCGATGACTCTTCAGAGCATTCATCAGAGATGATCCGGGAGGGGTTACAGTTGCATGGATATCGACTTCTCCGAATTTTACAACTCCTGTCCTTTCTTCAATTTCCATGACATTTGGATACCCCTCATCAAGAAACTCCCTCCAAAGGAGTCTAAACCATGGTGCGACTAATTCAGACGCCCATCTCCCCGAACCATCTATGATTTCGGCTATCTCCTTTGAATCCGCCCACATGTAATCTGATATCTCATTACTATTTGGAATGACCTCCAAATTCTGTACTCTGGCCACTAAGACGTGGTCAACTTCGTTTTCTAACCATTCATCATTCCATCTACACTTATACTGAAAAGATCCAATATGTTTGAACTCAATAGAATTGGCCACTTCTGGGCTGATTCCTAACTCTTGAGGGAGCTTCCTAATGGCGGCGTTGATGCAACCTTGAGCTGGATCTCCATTTTCTCCATCGATATCTAATGGGTGGCTACAACAAGAATTAGCCCAAATGCCAGGAAATGTAATTTTTTCAGTCGACCTTTGTTGAATCAGAAGCCTATCTTCAGAGTCAAAAATAAGGACACTGAAAGCCCTGTGCAACAAACCCTCTCCAAAGTGGCAGTTCAACTTGGTCTCACTTCCCAATACCGAGTCATCACTATCCACAAGGATGCATCGCTCGTCCATCATTTCGGCCTGCATGCCATCATGTCCCGACAGGGCGCCGTTTGCATCGGCCATGCCGTCGGGACAAACCAACGACATATAACAGAATCCAATCAACTAACTATTTTCGTACCGATGGTGGTACCGTCTGTAAGTAGCTCAGACAGCCTTTCTGGACAATTTCCATTGATGAACCACACCTCTTCTACTTTTTTCGATATAAGCGAGGCCCTCTCCGCTTTGAGCTCAATCCCCCCCGTTACGTCTTGCTCACTGTTGTGTTCCGTTTCTACAATTTCTCCAGATTTCCACAATTTTATCAGTTTGGATCCCTCTAGATGAGGCGGTTTGTCCATCATACCCTCGGCGTCCCCAAGTAAAAATACGCAATGGGTTACAGAGGGAATCTCAATAGAAATTCTAGCCATCAAGTCATCGCCAGACAGGATACCAAATTCTGCACCTCCATCAACATGTACCACATCTCCGAAAGTAATAGGTACCACATTACTCGGAAAAGAATCGAATATTGAAACGTCTCCTTCAAACGAGTCTCCTGTGTTTTTTGCCCAATCCGAAGGAGGGAAGGTAACCGTCTCTATGCCTCTGTCCCTGAGTGACTTTGACACCAAACTACTGAGCTCCCTCATATCACTCCTGACAATCTTAACCGCTTCGCGTTGTTGTTCTGAAAAATCCTTCCTCAGGCCATGAGATAAGGACCATTTTTTAGCTAGTAGATGTCCGTATGAACCTGCTCCATGAACGATGATTACTGAATTTCCCAAGGAAACCAGATGGGATATTTCGTCACAGATTGAGTCTATAATGTCCGTTCTAGGAGACTTTAGGGACGACTTATCCGTAATTAGGCCACCTCCTAATTTAACCACCACCTTGGCCGCCATGACTTCTCTGACGTGCTAATCAGATTTGGGTTCTCCTATCGGATTATTGAAAGGTTCATTTCTATGTGGGCACTGGGACGAATATGAGCGAACCCGGAGACGTCGAGATTTTTCAAAGGTGGCTCCAAGCAAAGCTTGCGGCCACGGACCATATCGAAGACCCTGAAGAGAGGCAGAGGAGAAGAGCTCACATCGAATCCGCCATCTCAGAGACCATTTCTTTCAGGGATTCCTTGCAAAAGCTCGAATCACTTGAGTCACCGTCGCCCTTCATAGAAAGGGATTCAGCGGTTAGATCTATTGAAAATAGGAATGAACTTGTTGCAAGTAATGATTCTAATGTCTGCCCAAAATGTTCATCCCAATTGCTGGCGGATCTCGATTTTTGCCCCGTTTGTGGAGAAGAGATTTAGTCACTCTTCTTCGTCCCACTTGGCTCTAGCCAACTGGAACTCTGGGTCATCAGAGGGAAGGACGCTGAGATATTCACCAGCGACTGAGTCTGCCAGGTATACAGTGACTCCCGCGTGCCAAACTGTTTCACCGGAAGCCACCATTGAAGCAGTGTCTACTTCCAAGATTGAAGGGCTACTGTGATGGACCTTACCGGCCTCTGCTGCTGACCTAACAGTAGCTGAAAGATGTACATGAGATCTCCCGCTCGGTGAAATTCCGACCTCTAGGAGATTCTCAGCCTCATCCGGTGAGCACGGATAGAAGAGAGAGGGCGGGATATTGTCTGTGGGAAGATCTAGTTCTATCTCCACACTATGTCCATAGGTCGCCCTAATCATGTTCCCTCTTACTTCGTATCTACCCTTGGAATCTGTTTCGGATATCGCCCTGAAGTGGTGCGGCCTCAGCCAGTGATACCTTCTTTCATTCGACTTCTTAAATTGCCTAATGATGTCTTTGATATCTATCCATCCATTGATATCCATCTCTAGGTCGAACTTCTCTGGGGCATGCCTAAGCACCAAAGCCAGCCTCCTCGCTATTGAGTCTCTTTCGTTCCCCCTCATGATGAACTTGCCCTCTGAATTACAAGCCGGGCAAAGATCGTCATCCGAGAAATAGCCATGTGTTGCACACTCTCTAATCATATTATCATGCCCTCCAGTTGAAGCCTTCTCAAGAACCTCTCGGTTTATCGCCTGTAACCAATTTAACTACCAAGGGTTATTTCCCCCTAGTACCCCCGGAACACGTGGGAGCGGTAATTGTCGATTGGATGAGGAGTCCATTCCATCGTGCACACAAGGGGGAGTTGTCGGGAATACGTCCCGATGAAATGCTCTCGCAAGTTACAAAGGCGCTCCTAGAGAGAAACGTATTCGACACCAGTGAGATTGACGATATCATCGTCGGTTGCGCTTATCCGGAGGGAGAGCAAGGTTACAACATAGGAAGATTAGCCACATTCTTGGGAGAAATACCCGTCAGTGTCCCTGGTATGACAATCAATAGGTTGTGCGGGTCCTCCATGCAAGCAATCATGGTCGCCGCTTCCAACATTCAGTCAGGATGGGGGGAGTGCTTCCTGTGTGCTGGTGTTGAATCCATGAGCAGGGTGAAAAGAAGGGGTTTCAACTGGAGCCCCAACCCTTCATTGGAAGCAGAGTTTCCTGAAGCCTACATTAATATGGGAATCACAGCCGAAAATGTTGCAGACTCATGGGAGATATCTAGACTTTCTCAGGAGGAGTTTGCTCTACACTCCCACTCCAAGGCTATCCACGCACAGGATAATGGGTACTTCGAAGAAGAAATATGCCCCATTGAGAACGATACTGGAATCATAGACAAGGATGGTTGCATCAGGGATACTAGTTTGGAGTCAATGTCTAAACTAAGTCCAGTTTTTGTCGAAGACGGCACTGTCACAGCAGCAACATCTTCTCCGTTGACTGACGGGGTTGTCTGCATGTTGATATGCAGTGAGGAGTTTGCCGAAAGGAATGGCATGAAACCTCTGGCCAGGATCGTTTCCAGCGCAGTCACAGGTTGCCCTCCAGAGCTGATGGGAATAGGCCCTATTTCTTCGACTAAACTAGTTCTTCAGAGGTCAGGCTGGGAAATCGGGGATGTGGACATTTTCGAAATCAACGAGGCATTCTCGTCCCAAAGCCTCGCAGTGATAGATGAACTATCTATTGATCTAGGCAAAGTTAACATCGATGGTGGAGCAATCTCAATAGGCCACCCACTCGGAGCTTCCGGAGCCAGAATAGTTGGAAAGGCGGCTTCTTTACTCAAAAGGACAGGAACGAGAAAGGCCGTCGCAACAATGTGTATCGGGGGAGGGATGGGAATCTCAGTATCACTTGAGAGAATCTAAACAACCAATAGGCCTTCACATTCAGGGCACCTGTCTGTTTCTGAGAGTAGAGAAGGAATTACAGCTAGGATGCTTGAGCAATGAGGGCATAATGCAACAACCTCCTTCTCACCCACCGGCGATATCCCAATTTCCTTTGCCCCTCCAAACCATGTCGTGAATGAGGGGTTGTTCATTGTCGGGATCCTTCTCAACGATGTTATCCCCAGAAGTACGTACAACCCTCCGATTACGACTGAAGGTCCTGTGAAGATAATCAAGAATCCCTCAGTAATGAAACATATCCCCAAGCAACCCAATGAGATTGTGCCAATGAAAATTCCAGCTCCCTTGCGCAATCTCAACAGAACCGAACCCACCATAGAAATCGGTACAGAAACCAATCCTAGCACTAAGGGGAATATGAAGAAAATTGAGTTCTCATAAGGCAGACTGAAAATCACCAATATCTGTACTAAGGATAGTAAGAAAATCAGAATTGATACATGTCTGACTATAGATTCCATGCCCCGGCTCATGACTTTCAAGCCTCACAGGAGCGACGCACTCATGAATCACTCGGCAATCCGAAGGCATGGTCTCGGACACCGGCGTGAGCCTCCATGGCGAATCTCTGGCCAATAAGCGCATACTATTGGCAATAACTGGTGGAATCGCCGCGGTAGAGTCAGTTAGGTTGTCAAGGGAGATCAGGAGACATGGTGCAACCGTTCACCCCATCATGACCAAAGAGGCGACCAAGGTGATCACCCCCTTGGCTATCTCTTGGGGCACTGGATCCGAAGTTATCACTGATTGGGATTCCTCAATGTCACAACTTGGGAATTACGACGCCATCGTGATAGCTCCGGCTACCAGGAACTCAATCGCTAAGCACCTGAATGGAATAATGGACTCTCCAGTGATGATGGCTCTATCTGCAGCTCGAGGAAACGGAACACCACGGATTTTTGTCCCTTCGATGCATTCTGATCTTTTTGATGACCCAGTAACCGGGGATTTACTAGAGTCACTTGAGAAAGAAGGATCCCATATCATTCTAGATGAGGAAAGGGAGGGAAAACGGAAACAATCAGATCCAATCGAGATTGTTTCACGGCTATGCCACATAGTCAACTCATCTCTTCCGAAAAGGAGAAAAATTGCTTTGACCCTAGGGGCTAACTCTTCTCCAATTGATGATATTCGTAGTATTGTAAATACATCTTCAGGAAATACAGGGTGGTCAATTTCAGAATTTTTATACAGAATGGGCCATGAAGTAATCTGTATTGCTGGAAATACTTCGTTAACCCCGGGGTTCAAACTTCCTGATGTCAGGCACCGTACCTCTCCAGATGAAATGTTGAATGAAGCGAAGCAAGTCTCCAAAGAGGAAGTCCCAGATGTGTGGATATTCTCTGCGGCTGTACTAGATTACGTCCCCGAAGTAATTACGGGAAAGATTCCCAGTGGAGACGCGAATATTTCAATTAGCCTATTACCTACAAAAAAGCAGATTCCAGAAATTCTCTCCAGCATGGAAGGGTGCTTTTCAATAGGGTTCAAGCTTGAAAGCAATACTGATTATTCCGAATTAATTGAAAAGGCGAAGTTGCAGATGGACAGGTATTCACTCGATGCGGTCGTTGCTAACCGACTACAGGATTTGGACGATCCCGATACTCCCAGGTGTTGGATAGTTGATTCTAATGGCAGTATAACCGAGATTCCAGATTTGCAATACCTGTGCTTGAAAATAGAGGAATATATCTCCAATTAGGCCCGTTAATATACGAATTATTCAAACCAACCTCGTACTCGGCGTTACATGGGCGCCCCGGGAAAGGCCAAGAGGGGAATACCCCCGAAATCAGATTTCAACTCCTGGTACCCTTCAATCGTTGAGATTGCTGATTTGGTCGATAAGAGGTATCCGATTAAGGGAATGGATGTATGGAAGCCATATGGCCTCAAAGCGATGTCACTTATCGATGGTTTGGCCAGAAAGCAGATGGCTTTAACAGAACACCATGAACATAGATTCCCATTACTGGTCCCCGAGAATCTTCTGGATAAAGAAAACAAGCTAGTCTCGAGGTTGAAAGCGGCCAGGGAAGCAGGTGTAGACCCCTCTGAACTCAGGATGGAAGAAGAGGACTCCGGCTTCAAAAAAGAAGTATATTGGGTGACCCATGGCGGGGAGAATGAGTTAGAATCACCCATGTTCCTCAGACCAACATCCGAGACGCCTATGTATACAATGTTCTCACTTTGGGTCAGAAGTCATTCCGATCTTCCTCTGAAAACATTCCAAATCGTCAATACCTTCCGATACGAGACCAAACAGACTAGATCATTCATTAGAGTAAGAGAGATTCACTTTTTCGAGGCACACACGGTACACAAGGATGAGGAAGGGGCAACAGACCAAATTTCTGAAGATGCAACCATGGTTCAAAGGATCCTGCATGACCTATGTCTTCCAAGCCTTGTCTCAAAGAGGCCTGTTTGGGACACATTCCCCGGTGCATGGTACACAATGGCTGCTGATGTTGTCATGCCAAATGGAAGGACCTTACAGGTTGCAACCTATCATCATTACAGGGATCAATGGGCTAGGGCCTTCGATCTCAAGTATGAGGATCAAAATGGGGAGAATCAGTTTTGCCATCAGACCACATTTGGCATGTCCGAAAGGTTGCTAGGGTCATTGGTAGGAATGCATGGAGACGATAAGGGACTGATAATGCCTCCAGCCGTCGCCCCTTACCAAGTGGTCCTACTTCCCGTTGCCTCCCACGTGAGGGATGATGTAATACCTGAGATCCTCAGGATAAGAGACAGTCTTAATGATGCTGGACTAAGGACATACGTTGACGATAGGGACGTCAGGCCCGGTGTCAAGCACTATGACTGGGAAATCAAGGGAGTGCCGATTAGGCTTGAGCTGGGACCGAGGGATATTGACTCGGGAAATTGCATTATATCCGAGAGAATTGGTAACAAATACGAGGCCCCAATAAGCGATATTGTAAACTCTGTAAATTCAGCATTGGTTTCTGTCGCAGACGAGCTTAGAGATAGGGCTAGTGAGCATTTCTCCGATCTCGTCTCGGAACTCCCTGAGATTTCCAATGAGGAGGAGGGACACCAATTCTCTTCCCCAATAGTGGATGGGATGGTGTATTCGTTTCCATTCTGTGGGACTGATTCTGACGCTGAAATCCTAGAGAGGCTTTCGGGACTCACGATGCTTGGAGAATGCGTAGAGGAATATGACAAACCTAGGAAATGCGTAATCACCGGAAAGAAGACGACCAAGAAGCAACATCTAGCTAGGATGTATTAGCTTCTCTTCCTCGCAGTAATAATCATCATTAATGCAAAAAGCATCATCATCGCACCGTCTGCAATTTCACCAGTACCAGACTCTCCCCAAGCATCCTTACTCTCAAAATCCTGATATTCGGTCCAAATAAGCCGGGTGTTTGACTCACAATAAGAAACCCGATTTGCATCATCGGAAAGAGTTGTGATGGAATCTCCCGAACCATTAGAGAATGCTACCATCAAATCATCTTCGTAAAGCGTTGACAAATACGAGTAGGGAGGGGCGTCGATATACCAATTTCTATTATCAAATCTAACTGGATCGTTATCTGAAACCCAAGTCGAATTACCAATATCTACTATTTCGCTCGATCCATTCTGAGAAACTTGCCATTCTATAGTGTAGAAAGAGCCGTTATTGAGTCCCGTCATCTTCCAAACGATGAATAGAGTGTTATTCTGCAACTGCGCACTAGAGCTGAATTCAAGCTCCTGCTCTGGGGGGTCATCTTCACATAATGGTAGAACGGTACCTATCCCAACTACGACGTTGAAACCAGAAATCGTCAATAGTGCGAACATAATAAGAGGCAGAACAACTCTTCTCCGAGGTTTCTTTTGGATTTCAACATCAACTGTAGCCAAGGAGTCTTTTATCGGTATCTCGACCCCGCCATTTCCATTCATTGCTTTTATGCCACTCTCGGGAGGCTCGACTGGAGGCTCAACCCCCATCTCCTCCAAAGCTTCTCTTCCATATATTCTCTCAGCCATAGAATAAAGCTTCTTATCTCCACTAATCTCAGAGGGATCTATTGTTCCATCAAGGACCCCCTTAATGCTGTTAGAGTCCCCCATGGCTCCTCGGCCGTTTGGATACTTCATGAATGAAACCCCAATCCAAATATGAAAATGTTAGATTCAAGACAGTAGAGATTGGCACGAATCCACGATATCTCCATAAGTTATCCCCATGAGATCCATTAGCTCTCCCGGCTCGCCACTTTCCCCAAATCTATCAGAAACCCCTACCATCCTAACCGGAACCCCTCCCCTGTACGAGACGTGTTCAGAGACCGCACTCCCTAGTCCCCCAATCACCGAATGATCTTCCGCAGTAACAATTCCCCCGCATTCTTGAACGAGCTCATCAATCAAATCTGTATCCAGAGGCTTAATCGTGTGCATGTCGACGACAGTTGCCTCTACACCATTTTTGGACAGTTCCTCAGCCGCCCTCATGGCCTCGGAGACCATCACTCCACATGCGATTATAGCGACATCAGATCCTTCACGAAGCTTCGACCCCTTACCAATTTTAAGCTTCTTAGAACTATCCTCATCGTACATCCTGGGTGTCTTATTTCTGGCAGTTCTGGTGTATGAAGGCCTCCCATGATCAAGTAACTGAATTGTCAGCTCTTCCGATGAGAGATCGTCACAGGGGTGAATTACTGTCATTCCAGGTATGGTCCTATACAATGCCAGATCTTCTATTGACTGAGCGCTACTTCCGTCTGTTCCAGTATGTATGCCTCCATGGCTACCACAAAGGTGCACCACCAATCCAGGTCTGGCAACACCATTCCTAACTTGTTCAAATCCCCTCTCAGTAAAAATTGCAAAGGTACTTGCAAACGGAATCTTTCCTGATGACGCCATCCCAGCTCCTACCAAAATCATATTCTGTTCCGCAATACCGAGAGAGACTGTTCTCTCTGGATTAGCTTCTCTAAATAGACAAGACTTTGTTGATTTCCCCAAATCCGCCTCCAGTACCACGACACGCGGATCATCGGCCAACCGCAGTAGTGCGGCGCCATATCCGTCTCTCGAGGCTCCACCGGCTGATGGAGCACTCATGACAGCTCCTCCAATGCTATCACTAACTCGTTATCATTCGGAGCTTTACCGTGGAATGAAGGATTATCTTCCATAAAAGAAACACCCTTCCCCTTGATTGTATGTGCCACTATCGCTGTTGGAGAGGCCGTCATTGACGAAGACCATTGAATTGCCTGTGATACCTGTTCCATATCGTGTCCGTCAATTTCCATTACATCCCAGCCGAACGAAGCAAGCTTGGCCCCGACGTCCCCGACCTCCATTTGGACCTCCACAAAATCATCGTTCTGTATCCGATTCCTATCAACAATAAGATTCAATTTTCCTACCGAATGGAAATCAGCAGCCATTGCAGCCTCCCAAAACTGCCCCTCTTGTATTTCTCCATCTCCAACCATAACCCAAACATCACGATTACTGGAATCCATCCTCGCGGCTAATGCACATCCGAGTCCGAATGATAGTCCCATCCCCAAGCTTCCAGCAGAAAAATCAACCCCGTTTGTCCATTTCATATCCACGTGCCCTTGACATACTGAGCCCAACTTACGAAATGACATCATGTCATCTTCAGTGATGAAGCCCATTTCGTATAGAATCGAGTAGACAGCGGGGCTCGCGTGCCCTTTGCTCATGATGAATCGATCCCTATCCGCCCAATCTGGATTCTTGACATCGAACCTTAGTTGATTCCCATAAAGGGCGGCGATGATATCGATGGCGGACAATGATCCTCCTGGATGACCAGCACCAGCTGCATGAATCATTTTCACTATGTGCCTCCGACATCTCAAAGCCAACTCACCTAGCTGTGATGTTGTCATATCAGATGCCCGGTCTGCTGAATTCATGGCCTTGCTAGAAAATCTAACTAATGATGCTTTCCGGGCACTTGTAACGTGCCCGTAGACGAATTCTTATGACGGCGAGGCCAGACCACTCACCATCAGCATGTCAGACGAGGCGATGAAGTATTCCAATCCCCAATGGAGGGAAACCCTCTCATCAATGGAGGTCCCACTAGCTGTAAGGTCCAGTAAAATCGCCCTCGAATGCCTAGAAACACTAGTTTCAGAAGGTAGACTATCATTCGACCAAGGTGTTGAATTGATGAAAGAGAAGGAGATTTCATCGGTGACTTCTCTTGCCAACATGGTCAAAAAGTCAAGATTCTCAAAGCACGTATTCTTCAATGAGAATTTACATGTAAATTCAACCAACATTTGTGTTCTAGCTTGTAGATTTTGTGCATTTAGGAAAGGTCCGAGACACCCAGATGCGTACACCCTAAACACCGATCAATACCTCGATAGGATACGTCCTTACTCAGATAGCATCGACGAAGTCCATACAGTTGGTGGCCTTCACCCTACTTGGACGGTAAACGAATATTGTCAGCTCTTTTCATCACTCAAGGAAGAATTCCCGAAAATCCATATTAAGGCCTTAACAGCTGTCGAGATAAAACACCTGTCAACAAGATCATCTCTTTCCATCGAGGAGACGCTGTCAATACTTTCCATGTCTGGACTTGACTCTCTCCCAGGGGGCGGTGCTGAAATTTTGGTAGACAGTGTCAGAGATAGAATTTGTATGGGAAAGGAATCCTCAGACGAATATCTGGATATTCACGGAATCGCCCACTCACTTGGGATGCCAACAAACTGTACTATGCTCTTTGGAACTATAGAGACCATAGAGGACAGGATCACCCACCTCCTCAGGTTAAGAGAGCAACAAGACCTGTCAGGTGGTTTCCAGTGCTTCGTCCCTTATCCATTCCTCCCTGATAAGACAAGGCTACCGGAGGCTCAGCTATCATCTGGACTTGAGACAATAAGGATGATATCAGTGTCTAGGTTGATGTTGGATAACATTCCCCACATCAAAGCCTACAGGATGAATATTGGTGACAAACTCGCATCCTTCGCCATTAATTGCGGTGCTGATGATTTGGATGGAACTGTTGGTCATGAGGAAATTATGCATGAGGCCGGCAGTAAAACAAGCCTTACGACTAGTTCCGAGCAACTTGCAAGGATGATTGTGAAGACAGGATCGGTTCCCGTTAAGCGCAACTCCTCGTACTCCAAATTCGAAACCATCATTCTTCCAGAGGATAAGCCAATTAAATCACTTCCAGTGGTCGCATTGGGGGTATGAGATGAGTTGGAAAAATGTCATCGGGCGTGTCTCTTTTTCGAATTGTGATCCGATTTTCGACGGGTTAAATCCCGATTGGACCATTCTATCAGCACCTCCAGCTTGGCTTACCGGGCATGTGATGCGTAGGGATTGCATTGCAGCACCCATACCTTCCGCAGACTATGCCAAAAATAATGAAGATTTGATGCTTCTTCCCGAAATAGGAATTGTGAGCAATGGAAACGTAGGTTCGGTCTTACTATTTGGGAACCGCCCCATTGAAAGCATGAGGGATATAGCACTTCCAACTGACTCATCCACATCTAAGGTCTTGCTCAATTGGATTGTAAAGAATCGTGGATTAGATCCTAAATTTGTAGAGTTAGGGCCTGATATCAACGCTATGCTGGATAAGTGCGATGGAGCTTTACTGATTGGTGACAGGGCCATACTCGCCTCAATATCTAACCCTGAGCTTGTCAGAATGGACTTAGGTGAAGAGTGGACCCGAGTAACAGGACTTCCGATGGTTTTCGGTGTTTTTGTAGCTAGGAGAGATTCACCAAGGGATGTTTTGCTCAAGGCACACTCCCAAATGATTGGGCAGATAGAGACTTTCGATAATGACCGTAACTGGAGGAAGAAAGTCATATCCAGAACCTCCAAGAAAATGGGATTCCCCGAGGATAGGGTCGAGGAGTACTTCGAAACCGAAGTAAGAAACAAGATGTCAGACGAAGACATTCAGGGATTAGTGAGATTTCTAAAGGACGGATGTGGCATGGAAAATGAGCCAGTCTGGCTAGATATTCACTCAGAGTAGTCCAGTCTCTTACTGGCAACCCAGTCCAATAGGTCCAACGCAACTTCGCACGACTCCGCTACTACGATATCCCTATCGTCCTTGAACCTCTCTAAAACCCCCAAGGCGGTTCTATCTCCTATAGCTCCCAATGCCTCAGCAGCCTCATGTCTTACCATGACATCCTCATCAAAATCTTCGAGCCTCTCTATCAAAAACGGCACAGCTGAAGGATCTTGCATCTGGCCCATAACATATGCAATCTCATGTTTCAACAAGGCTGAGGATGAAGAAAATGCGGCAGCCAGAGCTTCTACCGAATCCTCCCCTCCAATGTTTCTTAATGCGAAAAGTGCACGCATCCTCTGGAACATCTTCTCTTCTTCGTTACATATTGTTTCTCTGAGTCTCGCAACATTTCGGTCATCACTGGGTGGTGCTGGATCTACGGAATCAAACTCACTTACCTCAGGTTTTCCGCCACCCATTCATTCACCCGAACCTACAAACACTATTGAATCCACATCAAGATCCTTCCTTACCATTCCTATCGCCTGACCTTCCTTTAGAAAGAGCCTAATCGCCTCTCTTCCGTCATCACCATAATCCAGAGTCCTGCTGTTCACGTACATGCCAACAAACTCTTCATTTGTGGAATCATCTATGCCCCTTCCCCATTTCTTTGCAAATTGCAATGCTTCATCGGGGTTGTCAAGTGAGTGCTCGATACTATTCCTTACGTCATTTGTAATGTCACTACACAACTCCATCCCGAGGTCCTTCCTGACTACATTTCCTCCTAGTGGTAGGGGCAGGCCGGTTTTCTCATTCCACCATACTCCCAAGTCAAGAATTAAACAGACACCCTCATCTTTCCAGGTTAACTGGCCTTCGTGAATTATCACTCCTACGTCATAGTCTCCCCTCTGAACTGCTGGCATTATCTCATCGAAGGGAACCACCTCAAACCTCACATCCCCCAAAGCCAATCTTAGTGCAAGATAGGCACTGGTACCTACTCCCGGTATGGCGAAGACCAGATTTTTTGC
>DANW01000008.1:723-15662 GCA_002501605.1 Euryarchaeota archaeon UBA28 | reverse complement strand
GTTGGGAGGAATAATCTGATCTGGGCCCTCTGTTGAAGTTCTGATCATCCCACCACGGGGCCTTTCCTTGCTGAATTCCTACGGCAATGAGCATTAGAATAATTGGTCCAAATGCAAATAGGCATGCATAGAACAGAAGCCCTTCCCCAACCCCACTGTATAAGAATAAAGATAGGAAGAGTGCGGGTATGAAGAAAACAAATTTATTGTCAGTTTTTTCATCAATGAATTTTATCGCACCCCAAGCCCCGCTAAAAAATAAAACAATTAGAGCTACTACAATTTCAGCTGACAAAGCTACCACTCCAAAGAGTAGCCAAGGCGCTGTCCCGGCGCCTTGACCGATGAAGTACCGGCGGAATGATGCGTAGCATCTGCAGTCACTGCCCTATCGGGCTCCTTCTTCGGGACATATCCCCCTTGGGGCTCTGAAACATAAACTAAATCCCTTATTCAATTTCTTTCGACTAAATTATCCCTGATCTCTAGTTTCGGAGGGCTATTCTCATAGATACTTCCATGCTTCCCGAAACCTCCCCTTCTCCCACTCGAATTGGAAGTCCCAGACGAGAGCAGAGCTCTAGATGGGAGGCGGACCATGGATGTGCACATCTCTCACTCGCCTCATAGCCAAGTACAGTCAACGGCTCAACTTCTCCAACCCATCGCCCTTGTGCCATACGACCAGTTACTCTCACCCATGCGTGTTCGAATTTACGAAGGTCATGTTCAAACTGACTCAAACCTGCTCCTGATAATCGACTAAGGAGGAAATCACGTGGTATTGCACGGGGCACGATTGCAAGGACCCTGACTCCATCACTGAGAAAAGCCACAGGTCCAATATTCATTGAATCAAAGACTTTAATGGCATTTTCTACAGCCTGTTTCACATCGCCCCATTTCCGAGGAAGCCAAGCGACAACTGCCGAGCGATCCCTTGTCCCGGTGACATGGCTACTCACTTCTATGCTGGTGTATTCTTGCTCCTGATCATCTTCCTCCCTCCCTCGGAATCTATCATATTTTGGCCATCTTAAACTTGGTAAGGAGAAAGCCGGCCTCTTCGGGATCTTTACCGCTGAAGGGTGGCGAGGAACTAAGTCAATCCATTCAGAAACTGGAAGATTCATCCAATCTTCCTTCATAATTGTGCATTGCCACCCTGTGGAACCATGAAGGGTCCCTGGAACTCTGATTATTCTTCGGGTGTCCGCGGTGACCACTGGATCTACCGGATGTCCCGCCTCTAGCACCCTCTTCAACAAATCCTTTCGATGTCTGCGAACGCCTTCCTCTCTCTTAACTGGGTCCGGCTCTGCAAAGAGACTTCTGTCGGGGTCACGAGCAATAATGTGGAACCCCTTGCTTCCTGAGAAGGTAACATGCTGAATTTCCAACTCGGTGTTCTCAAGAAGCCAATCTCTGGCTTTCATGGTAGCCAATCTAGCTTGCTCTAACCTTTTTCTACAGAAGGGACGCATATCAATATCGAAGACAACAAGGTGATCCAAAAGTATCGGACTAGGTTTAGTAGAATCCTTTAGTCTAGGTAGATTAATTGGGTTTAGCCAAGATGAGGTTGAAACAAAAACATCTGTTGGCATGCATCCCGTGAAGTCTTGTATCAGCTTCTTTCCTGTAGATATCTTACGTCGAGAAGTTATCCAAGGCCCTCTCAGAGACTTCCATCTAAATTGATGCTGAGATGGTTTTGACAGCCAAGTGAGATCTATCTCCCCCATCTCCGAGTAGTGCTTTTCGAGCTCGTCCTCACTCAACATAGCAACCATCCGTGCATCTAAGAAGAGGCTTCAGATTTTGGCTTATCGTAAATATTTGCTATTTTCACTCGGTGGGTTCATGGAGTTCACTACCCTCGGAGTTCTGTTGAGCGAAGAAAAAAGAGCCAAGGGGCGAAGGGGCCGTCGAAGAGATAGACGCCGTTCCGAAGATGAAAAACCCTCGAAACAAAGAGGTCGAAACATGGATTCAGAATCTATCAAGAGAGCATTAGGAAGATTCAATGCAGAACCTCCTCCAATGGGATTCCCGAGAGAAATAGACCCGCCACCAAGAAAAATTGATGTGAAATGGAAATTGAATACTGTGTCTAGGGATGTTCAGAACAAGACTGGCGAGATAGTAAGCAGGAGGGGGGAATTTGGATTTCTTCCCCAAGAAAGGGTGGATGAGATCGCCTCTGAATTGGAAGGACTCCCAATATCCCTCGAGCAGGCCCTTTCTCTTAGGAACGCATTGAATCAGGAGAAGAGCGTTTATTCCCACCACAAACTCATGCGTAGATCTAACGAATTGAGCCGTAGGTATAATTCTGGGGAGGATGTAATTTCCCTTTCAAAGAGATTTGACGCTCCTCCTGTGAATACATTTAGAGCGATCCTGACAGGCAGGGGGTGGTCAAAGAACAGGATTAAGGAATCACTAAAGCAACCTTCGAGAATGAAACCTAGAGATAGGGAGCAATTCGAACTTGCAGAGTCAATGGACAGGGTAAGCTCAGTGAATCAGGATGAAACCCATAAGGCTTCGATGGTTTTTGAGGACGTATTGTACCTCTTTTTTGACTCCATAGGTGTCAGATACAGGACCCAGGAGCAACTAATGGCCGAACAAAAGAAAGCAGAGGGAAGGGCAGTTATAACTCCAGATCTACTAATGATAGACGATGTCAGGATTAACGGTGTTCCATGTGCTTGGATAGATGCGAAGCACTTCTTCGGAGCAGATTTGAAGTTCCCAAGGAAGAAAACCCAGAAACAAGTTGATCGGTACGTTGCCGAGTACGGGCATGGCGCTATAGTTTACAGGCATGGCTTCTGCTCGGGGTTAAAGATTGATGGTGCCGAACAGCTAGATGCGAGTCCACTAGATCTCACTCTTCTCGATAAATTCCACGAAGAGTCCAAATCATAGAATTTGCCCTATTCTCGATATGACGGCCGTCAATCCATTTTCATTTAATTTTCGAACAATTCTCTCAGGATTGGTCAAATTATAATTTATATCTCTGGGGACTATGGCGACGCTGGTACCTAGCATACAAAGGAGAGGGATAACCTCCTCCGCCATTCCGACATCTAGAATTGAAGATTTACAAATATTCAGAACATTAGCTCTGGCAGACTCTCCTGAAAGTCCGCTATCCAATGAGAATGACTCCGAGCTGGTCACCAAATCATGCCATCTTGAATTATCCCAGACTCCCTCCAATAGGCCCCTTAGATTTTTATTCCCGGATTTTGTAATTGCTGATTTCCATTCTGAATCCTCTATGTAGGTAGAAGTGTGTTTACTGTACTGATTATTCCATGCAAGTATAATGTCTGAATCAGAGCTCCAACCAACAGATTCTCCTGGCCCTCTGTCCAGAAGATGTCCGCTGTAGGGTGATCCGGGAGACTTTCTAATCACCACTCCGCCCGCAGCTAAAGCAGTCACATCTCCAAGACCGCTTGATCTTTCCCGATCCACTAGATGGGCAACCAAAAGCGAGCGTCTCTTGCTCTCCTCATAGGGAATACCGACTGCCCGTTGCAAGGAATCACAGAAGGCAATTGAACCTGCCGCTGACATTCCAAAACCTTGTCCCGTTGGTAGACCAAGCTTTACTGTAACCTCCCAATCATATTCCAGAATCTCTGGGAGAATTTTCCCAATAATCTGCAACGCATGAATGTACATCCCAGAATCTCCCTTGTTGCCAAAGAAAGAAACCTCGATCCTACCTTCTCCTTCGATTCCTCTGGTAATTACCTCAACACCATCTTTCAGGCAAATACCTGCTCCTAGACTACCTTGTTCGGTCAGCTCATCAGCTTCGTCTTCTACAGTGAAGATTAGAGTGATGTGGCCACCACTATATCCACGACCGAGTAGGCCAGACACGTTGAGCCCCTGCCGTTCAGGGAAATAATATATCCCGCTCAGAGAACTGCCTTGAGGTCATCCTCAATGCCACTAAATCTACCCGAAAGCTCAGAAATAGCCATCTCAAAAGCTACCTTTGGACTCATTGATCCGTCGGTCTCGAAGGATAGGACGAACTCATTAGGGACATCTTCCAGAACTACCGCATCATTGAACTCCCTGGACTCTTCTGTTCCAGAGCCCACATGATTCAAGTCCTTCCTGAGTTGTTCTACCTTATCGAAGTCCACCAATTTACCATCCTTGTCGAAATCACTGGCCTTGATTCCTAGTCCAAGATCCCATAGGATTTTGGCTCTTGATTTTGTTTTAATGACTCCTATCTGCCTAGGATTGAATGCTACCCCACTTACAGGAGACCACTTAACATGATCTCTTCCCCTGCCCATAACTGCCGTCGCTGAGAACTCTATCATTTGGCCTTGGAATAGCTTAGTTATCGGTATTGGCCGGTACTTCTCGGGGATGAATCCCTCTGGGTCTCCAAGGAAATTTAAGTCTCCAGCGGTGACCCAAACACCCTCTTTTGACCCCTTCACTTGACAGTAGTAGAGCATAGTGCATTGAACGCACCCCCTCTCATCTTCCACCATCTCAGAACAGTCTGGACATTCATCCTGGAAGTGGAAACTTCCATGGTTGGTTGGAATAGGTATCATAGCGAGCCTTTGAGCAATTACTTCATCTGGGAGAGGCCCATCTGTCTCCCATACTTCACCGTCTTCAACCTCAGTCTTCTTGACAAATTTTACGGTGTCTATGGCCATCTTTGGAGTATCAGAAATAAGAGTCCTCCTGATAGAATTCACAAATGCCCTATCTGTTTCTTTCAATAGAATATTGATTTTTTCGTCATCTTCATAGAGAATCTCTGCCTTAACCATAATTCACACCTCAGACTCGCCTTCCTCGGCGACCTCCCTTTGACTTGGTACCATCAGTAGGTATGGGAGTAACATCTTCAATCCTAGTTATCTGCATCCCAGCTCTCGTTAGAGCCCTAATTGCAGATGTGGCGCCGGGAGCACTATGGGACTTGTTACCACCCGCTCCCCTATACTTCACGATTACCTGATTGAAGTCCTTTTCAACAAGCATTTCAGCCATCCTCTCTGCGGCTCTCATCGAGGCGAAAGAGCTAGATTTTTCGGATCCCCCCTTCGTCACCATTCCGCCAGAAACCTTGCAGATAGTCTCAGATCCAGTAAGATCCGTAGCCGTCATCAACACGTTGTTATGTGTTGTAAAAATGTGTAGAATAGCCTTATGCGACATCAAATATCACTCTCCGGTATTGTATCTTCAATTGTAGGGGCCGTGGCCTCACCTGCTTTGATATCATCAACAAAAGAATCTGCAACCTTGACCGGGCCACCGACTGTCTCCGCTTCTTCCTCCGAGGTATCAATAGTCGCCCTCATTTTCTCAAGGTCTTGTCTAAACGGATGTTCAGGGTTCTCATACTTGGACCCGGACGTGTATCTGAGCTGCTCCTCCTCGTCTCTTAGGACGTGATAGCCGGGGACAGTCATTTTCTGTTCACCGATTGAAATGTGTCCGTGGACGATAAGATTTCTTGCGGCCCTCATCGAAGGTGCTAATCCCTTGTAATAGACCTGAGATTGGAGCCTCCTAGCGAGCATAAGCTCCACATCTATCTGAAGTACACTGTCCAAGCTCGATCCCTCAGAGAGAAGCCCTCTCCTTGTCAGGGAATTGATCAGGTCAGCTTTCTCTCTGGCGAAGTGTCCCTCAGAGGTGTCCACTCTACCAATTAGCTTCATCGCCTGGTTTCTGTGCCTTCTGAGAGCAGATTTTTCTCTCCATATCTCCCTCATCCCACCTACTTTCTTCAGTCCATACTTGGCCTTTAGAGCATGCTCCTCCTCGATTCTGGCCTGCTTCCATGGGTGTGTAGGTGTTTGTGTCTTAGGTCTTGCAAATTTAGGATCGCCCATCTAATCACCTCACTTCTTCCTCTGAACTCCAAGAGCTGAGCCCTTTCTTCCATTGCTTCTTAGCCTCTGGCCTCTAACCTTGTGCCCACTTCTGTGCCTCATTCCTCGGTAAGTCTTGATTCCAGCCATTCTGGCTATGTCGTCATCTCTAGTCATCTTGACCTCGAGTGCTACGATGTGAGCATCCTCATTAGTCTCAAGATCTCTCTGTCTGTTCATTAGCCACCATGGCATTTCGGTTGCATAGGCCCCTATTGAGTCCCTGAGTTTTTCTTGCTCTTCATCACTGAGATGTCCTCCAAGTTTACTGCCATCGATACCAGAAAGACGGCATATCATCTCAGCCGTCCTCATCCCTATGCCTTTGATGGAGCATAAGCCAACGGAAATCTTTCTGAGCCCGTCTATGTCTGTATCTGCAATTCTGATGATGTATGAGAAGTCATCTCCCAGTTGTGTCTCATCTAATCCTGTCATGTACGGTCCTCCCGTGTTCACCGGTCACCCAGTGGCTGTTAAGCATCCGGGCGACCAACCATCCCTATTTGAACCGATTGGAGACCATTGTGGCCACTAATCTTCCCTACAGACGACAAACATAGTGTAATTTCCCGTATCCCTGGAAAGCTCGATATCAACCATAAATGAACGAGAACCCTCAATCTCCCTCATTGCCCTGTGAAGCCTCCTCTGCAGTTTTGGATGCATATCCGGGTCTAGAGAGCACCTCAGAGTTACACTACCTATCTCCAGCCTTGCGAGTGATGATGCAATCTGAGAGATTGTGTGATCCTCGGGCGGTGAAAGTCTGTGTTGTACCACCTGACCGGTGGAAACTACAAAACCTCTGACATCATCATCCTCGTTTATTGGCTCTGTGTGTATCAATAACGGCCTTCTTCCCTCGGTCCTTATCCAGGAGTATCCAGATCCATCAGGAATAGCCTTTGAAA
The DNA here is from genome assembly GCA_002501605.1 of Euryarchaeota archaeon UBA28. Classification (GTDB taxonomy): domain Archaea; phylum Thermoplasmatota; class Poseidoniia; order Poseidoniales; family Thalassarchaeaceae; genus MGIIb-O5. Next base: position 8,800 of record DANW01000008.1, on the reverse strand, counting down.
TCCACTCATGTTGTAAACCACTCTCCAATACTGCTGGATCCACGATGGTGATCCAAGACTCAAATGGCGGAGGATCTATCAGGCTAATGGCCCGTACTTCATCCCCATCTCCCTCAATCGAGGACATTATCCTCTTCGTTCCCATTCTGATGCATCTCCTAGCTTTATTGGAAGAAAGGGATCCTATCCATAACGAGAGCCTGTCTACTCTTCCCCCTCCTCTACTCATCCACTCCCAAGTCCTTCCACATCCGGGAAACAACCTTTCCACCGTTTCATCAATCATAGATCTCTGTTCGATTTCCAATCTAGGTGATAAGTCCAGGATTATGCAAGGCCCCCGAGGGCCAAGCTCCAGATATTGCTTCCAAGATGATAACACTGACTCGACGGATGGCTCCATCTCATCTATGTGATGTTTCTGTGCGTCCCGTGGTCTCGCAGGATCAAGATGAAGCATTGCTACTGGCGGATGCGCCCTTGTTCCTGACTCCCTGAGACTCGACCAAAACTCATTCATCACCCCTACTGAATCAGTACTATCTCCGATTATCACCCTGTCCATAGATCTCTGAATATCATCTTTTCCAGCCGCTGAAAACATGTTTGCAGCACACAAAACAGCCACATTCCCATCTATTTCCACTCCAAGGGAAGGCCTTTTCAGAACATTCGAATAAGCAATCAATTGCAAGCCTGAACCTACAGCTGCATCTAGGATTATACCGGGCCCCAAAGATCCCGGATCGATCTGACCTGCACGAGCTAGAGCAACTCCCCAGGGTGTAGAAAGCCTACGCATCTGCTCAGTTAGATGGAAGGCAGGCTCCCCCTTTCTACCTGGTTTACTTTCAACCCGTTTTCCCGCCTCCTTTGATACAGATTCAGACGGTTTCACAGAGACATGAGAATTTTCTTCGGACATTTTCTAACCTTCCTGTTTTATCCTGAAATAGGGGCCCTATCTAGATCAATCTCAAATCTGAGCCAAACATCTTGCAGCTCATGACCATCACTGTTTCCGTAAGCTATGGCTGGGGGAAGGAGAGTCGTGTGTTTAGTCCCAGTCTCCACTCCAGGTATCAAACCCCTGTCATCATCAATATCCAGGCCAATCGCAGACCAACCAAAACCCTCTATTGAGAACCATGGATCTCCAGCATTTTCAGTCCATGTTCCGCTGTCAAGCTCCTCTCCTGTGTCAGCGTTCCAAACAGTATACTCGACCTCTACTCTATCTCCCTCCTCAATGTGCAGAGATCTTGCATCAGTTCCCTGATATATGCTCACATCGAGCCTAACCTCCGCAGCCATAAGTGACACATGAGATGCGATTATTGATATCTCTCCCTCGGTGATATCCTCAGTCAACTCTATTTCCAGAATTACTGCATCATTACCCGATATCTCGTTGATGAGATACTGTGTGTCTCCAGAGGCAGAGAATAAAACATCAGGTCCCCCAATTTCTAGAAGTAGATCTAGAGTTTGATTTCCTCTATTGTAGACTACAACTGAGGCTCTGTCTCCCTGACCTTGGTGCTCCCAGTCACATCTTAGCTCTCCTGGGTATAGGAAAACCTCATCCTGAGCGGACAGATTCTCAGGCCAAGTCCAATCCCCCTCCCTTGAATCACATGTGTCAAACAACAGGTCAACTTCCCAGGACCATCTACCATCCATCTCAATCATTGACTCGTCCACAGATTCAAAAGACTCTTCCAACTTCTCCAAGAAGCCAACTGCCGAGAAACCTATCCAGACAGATGATATCAGGATTAGCAATACTGTGGATATTGAGAGCAGTATAGAGGCCCTTGGAACAGCCATCTCATTGATACCTAGTGGGACAGGGGGATGCTCGACTTCGTCGGGCGTATCTGATATCCAAGACCGCGTCACAATTCTTTTGCCGAGCCCAACCGCCATCAAGGTTGGCCCACTTTGTTCTCAATCGCTTTGATTTACAGACTATCAGTTCACAGCCAGGCTATCTTCATTCCTCAGTCCTAACCAAGAAATTATACCAAGCTCTATTGCAACTATTGAAAGCCCCAACAAGAATATATGTGGCTGGAAAAGTATACTGCCATAGAAGGCAAGAGAGCAAATGATTGCGACGATTAAGTCAATGAGGCCAAATGCCCTCAGGGACTTTCTTAATTGGAGTATCCCGACTACCCATACCGAAGTAGACAACAAAATCAGCAAAATTGGAATTATGAATGCCATTCCTGAATAAATTGACCCTACTATTAGGAGAATATGAGCAAGTGTCGAGAGCATTCCAGACCATCTATCGCCTCCAACAAATAGAGTACTTGCTAACACCACCAGTAGAATCATTCCCATAGCAATGTAGACCTCTCCGACAACTCCTGAAATGCCATTAACCCAATTCCCGACTGAAACCACGCTCATCGCCATTCCTAATATCGCCATACCAACAGCAGTTGGCTCCTTCCTATTCCACCCGTAATTTATTGTAAATAGTATGGCTAAAATCCCTGCTACGCCAGTAGACAACAGAGTCACAGATAAAACCCTAACTCCAGCCGAAGTCCCCTTCTCGGGAATCCTCCCCTTTTTTTTCCTCATCTCCCCGATCCAATAGCTAGTCAGTACTGCGAATATAAGGCACAGTTCCAGTCCGAAAAGGGGAAGCTCCCATACAAAAGAATCTCCTGAGAATGGATCGATGCTAAGTGGCCACGGTAATGATTCATACAATATGACTCCGAGAAATCTGTCCACCAACAAGGAGTAGATGAACCAATCAACAGCAATCGGAATCCTGTCAAGCATGTTGTCTTGTTGGTATAAAGAAATCAGACAAAGCTCCAATATCAGCATCGTGAGTACGCCCATACTAGACAGATCGGTGTTACTGGAGCCGGGCCCCATCAGGGAGGAGATATGCATCGAAACCAGTCCAAAAATGGCAATTGCTATCGGCATCTCCATTCCGAGCAAATGTGGTAGATCTAGCTCTAATTGTTTAGTTCTGAATCTTGCTATCCCGATCAGGATAGTGACAAAAACTCCAACCGCGAGAAGCAATGTGGGGTTCTGTCCCGAAGTGAGTCCTAATACTATCCCAGAAACGAAGACCAGAATCATCACTGCAATAACTATTACCGGCTTATGAGATATGTCAGATGTGTAAAGCTCCTCAGTATCATCTGTCTGGCTCTGCTCCCGATTCTTCTTTCTGGTAGCCAGTAGCTCGGCCTCTCGAGCGTCGAATGTCGACAATTCTGTTCCTCCACTCTCAAATTGTGCCTTCTTTAACGCCAGACTCCTCCTTTCCTCCAACTTCGCCACAGTCTGTAATTCCCTTCGCAGCTCCCCCCTGGCAACTAGCCAGACCGTGGCTATCATGAACATCGAAATAGACATCATCAGGTACGTTGGATTTCTACCGACGTAAGTCACTGCTATGCAAATAGACATAAGCCACAGGGATGAAAGCGCTGGTTTGAGCAATTCATCGGTGGATCCGGATCTCGGCAAATAGATTGAAAGTATTACTCCAGTGCAGATCAGAGCTACCATCGAAGAATCTAGAGATGTGAGGGATGAATAATCTTGGAGGTTTACCGAAATCTCTCGTTCAGGAATCATAAGTAGCAGTATTGCGCCCATTGACCCCATAGAAACTGTGAACAGTTCTCGTCCTTCTTTTGCGAATAGTAGGATCACGACCAGAACAGTACACACGAATAAAGAGACATACTCGCCCATACCATGTCTCCATTGAATCGCGACACCAGATATGATTATCGTGCCAATCATTATTTCCAGATTACCAACCCTGACTCCCCTAACATGGGCCAATGTATGCATCCCCCACAAGGCCCCGGTCACGATTAGGAGAGTTAGTGATGTAAATCCTCCAAATTGCGCTAAAAACAAGATTGAAACCATCGGTAGCCATAAGCCGAGACTCCATAACTGCAAACCTCCGGAGTCCCTTATTGAGGCTGAAATCTCAGAAATACCAAGAAACTTAGAAGCTAAGTTGACATCAGTTTTACCCATTCTCTCATTGACCAAAACCAACATTACCGAGCATACCAACAGATAGACCGCCAAAGGTTCAGGTGCCATTTCAATAATGCTCCCGGGGTCATTAAAGTCGTTAGAAATCAGGATTGTCCTTACAGCTTCCTGCACGAATTGCTCAATTATTATCCACGTCCATGGAAGAAGGACCGTCACCCCCGCTAGTGATGGAGATTTCCTCTTTATCGCCAGAGCTCCACTGCCTATGTGAAGTATGGATAACATGCCTAAAAGTAGGGCGCCCCCATCCCCTCCCGAATCGACTGACTCAGCGGGAACTAGGATTATCAGTAAGCTTAGTACTGCAACAACGCCCATCCAGAGTACCCTGTCAGTAACACTATCCTGATCTCTGAGTATTACTGCTCCAACAGTTGCGGATCCCAGAATAGTGAACATAGAATACTCTGAGAGATTGTAGGAAGCGGAAAATGACTGTCCGTATAATAGGAAAATTAACAGAACAATTGATACACTTGCGAGGGGGTATAATACTCTCTCAAAAGAAACCCCTCTGACAACAAGGTAGGAACCTGAGAAAGCCCCTGCCAATACGGTTACTAGTCCAAGAGCATACCCCAAGTCTCCCCTGTTCGCCGCTACAGCAAGTAGTGCCCCCATCAAACCCATGGATACCGAGACGCCCCAGAGGCCCGGTCTGCCTAGACCAAGTACCTTCATTCCCTTCGAGAACCAGTTATCTTCCTTCGCGAAGCGCGTGGCCATGGAAGCGTTTAGTGCAGTAATCCCCATTAATAATACAAACAAAAGTAGAGGCTTATCTAATGCCATCACCCTAAGCTCCCCGATCTCAAATCCATCGGTAGTAGCGTGCATCCCTATCCATAGATTCGAGGATGCTATTCCAAGAGCAGCTAGATTCCCAGACTTCCTATGAATCGCTAGACTGTGCACGAGTATGGTAGAGATAAGGATCATCAGAGCTACTCCTTCTTGCCCGAACAGAGAGCCTGCAGTAGAACCGACTGCGAGAAGAACCAATGTAGATTGAGCGGCTATCGCATCATGCTCATATCTGTAAGAGGCCGCTATATTGGTACAAACTATGACAATTAGCAGAACACCTAGCCCCTCCACACTCACAAATCCCCATCTCTGTAACTCCACGGACAATCCATAAAGTACCTTCATAGAGATTATGACCCATGTTATTCCCAAGACCCTTAATCTATTGTCACTCGACCATCGTTCCCCAAGGAAGAAGCCCAGCCCTGCCAGAAAAATCAGTGAAACGGTTGCCATTATCGGCTCGAATACGAAGCCAATCTGAATTCCTATGGCACTGTAAACTAGAATCATTGTACCCATGAGGATCCAATTGATACCCCTCTCGCCATCTGTGGCTAGATTAGTTACCATATCTGATTCTGGAGCTGTTTTTACAGTTCCATCTGTTTGAATGCCCCCTCTTCCCTTCTTGTTGGAGAATGGGTCGAAGATGTCTCCCAGGGCCTCATCCTCCTCATGATAATCATCGGTCTCCACATCTTTTTCCCCGAATAAGGATGAATCGACGATATCCCCGATATCCAATTTGTCACTAATCCTAAATGCCCTCTCTCGGATGACCTCGTCTTCCGAAGTCTCATCCACCATCGTGTAGCGTAGAGCGTACGAGGGATAATGACATCCCCGGTCAACTAATCTAAACAGCGGTTAGTTTCTGTTTCTCTCTCCTCCGCAACCCTTGAAGGTGAGTGTACTAGTCGGTAGTCATGGGGGACCGAACGTTTTCGGACTCCAGCCCCATGGTAAATACTCCTTTATCGGAGCATGGGCTCGAAGTTACCGGGGATGTGCATTGGAATCTAGGATGGGAAGAATTGCATGAAATGGCTGTTTCTAGGAAGGAGGCCAAATATACATCTCATGGAGTTTTATTGGCGACCACAGGGGAGAGGACAGGTAGATCACCCAATGATCGATTCATTGTCAAAGAACCAGGTCTCGCTGATGAGGTCTGGTGGGGACAAGTAAACAGACCGATTTCACCTGAAAAATTCGAGCGCCTGTTGGATAAGACTAGGAAACACCTCAACGAAGCAAGCGACCTTTTTGTGAAGGACGCCTTCTGTGGAGCAGATCCTGAGCATACCATGCCCGTCAGACTGGTCTCTGAGAAAGCGTGGCACGCCGCCTTCATGCACAACATGTTCGTCAGAGTATCAGAAGAAGACCTGCGTGGTCATATCCCAGAGTATACAATACTTCACGCCCCCAACCTTAGGGCAAACCCAAACCAGGATGGGACAAATTCCGGTGTCTTCGTCGTACTCTCATTGGATAGGGGATTGGTAATAATCGGTGGGACTCACTACGCCGGAGAAATAAAGAAGGCCATTTTCACCATAATGAACCACATTTTACCAGCTAAGGGGCTACTGCCCATGCACTGCTCTGCGAATACCGATGGAACAAGCTCAGCGTTGTTTTTCGGATTGTCTGGGACTGGAAAAACGACTCTCTCTGCAGATCCTGAGAGGGCTTTGGTGGGGGATGATGAACATGGATGGTCTGAAGAGGGAGTGTTCAACTTCGAGGGAGGATGCTACGCTAAGCTAATCAATCTATCAAAGAAAGACGAACCCGCAATCTTTGCCACCACGAGGATGAGGGGCACAATCCTTGAAAACGTGGTTTTGAATGCCGATGGGACTCCGGACTTCACAAATGACTCCCTTACACAGAATACCAGGGGGTCATATCCCATAGAATCAATCGAAAATAGAACATCCAACTCTATGGCAGGAAACCCAAAAAATGTTGTTTTCCTGACGTGTGACGCTTTTGGAGTACTCCCTCCACTTTCCAGACTTACCCCCGAACAAGCGGCATATCACTTCATCTCTGGATACACGGCGAAGGTTGCCGGAACTGAGATTGGGATTACTGAACCACAGGCCACCTTCTCAACCTGCTTTGGCGCTCCATTTATGCCCAGACATCCCTCAATCTATGCTAATCTGCTGTCAGATAAGATCAGGGATAACGATGCAAAGTGCTGGCTCATCAACACCGGGTGGGTTGCTGGGGGATATGGGGAAAGCAGTAGAATCAAAATCAAGTGGACGAGAGCGCTTCTCAATGCCGCATTGAAGGGAGATCTGGATGATGTTGTTTTCGTAAAAGACCGGAGATTCGGATTCTCGGTACCAACCACCTGCGAGGGAGTCCCAGACAGCATCTTACAACCCAGAGAAACTTGGAATGACAAGAAGAAGTTCGATAATGTTGCAGACCTCCTAGCTCGCATGTTCATAGAGAATTTCGAACAGTACAAGGAAGGAGTCAGTGATGAGGTTATGTCATCTTCCCCAATTGTATTGGGCAGTCAGTAAATGCTCTTACCGACTAACAGCAGCCCTCTTCCTTCATCGGCGCGCTGGTGAATGATACCTTGTCTACGTTGGGCGTATTCTGCAGTTGCTCATACACAGACCTAACATGCGCAGCGGTCCCCTTGACATGAACCACATCAACACACGAGTGGCAGGAATGACCAAGCCTGCTGCTGTGATGATACGCGGCAACCTCAATGGAGTCAGTCCGACTCACCATCAACCTCTGCTCAGTCTTCTCCTGGTAATGCACTATGATATGCCCCTCGACGACTTGGTTACTGTCCATATTCATCAGGTCTCCCCGCTGTTGAATCTCTGCGAAGTATAGAGATGCATCCCTAAGGAAGCGACTCCGGTTCTTGTAACCGGACTTTTCTATCAGAGTTTCAAATGACTCAGCAAACTCCCTGTCCGCGCTGAATGAAATTATTCTGCTCATGCACATGCGAAAAAATCATCACTAATAATAATTTGTAAATTTCTAATTAATAGGTTCTGTTAAATATATATTATCTGCCCGAAATACCATGAAGAGTGTAGCATACAGGTCTATCCTGCTGAGCGTATTGATGATAACTTCCAGTCTTGCTGGTTGTCTAGGTGACGATGCCGAAGAGATTGTTGAGCCAATTGTGGACCCACAAGATGAC
>DANW01000008.1:0-391 GCA_002501605.1 Euryarchaeota archaeon UBA28 | reverse complement strand
ATAATCTACGGTAACGTCATGGTTTCAACGTACCACGTGGGAGAGCTTGTGAAGGCTGTCGCTGGAGATAGTGTATCGATGAGCTACATGAGCCAAGAAAATATCCCAGTTCACGACTACTCGCCATCTGCAGTGGATCTCATCAGACTACAGGAAGCTGACGTATTTTTTTATCACGGTCTTAATCTCGAGCCTTGGGTGGACTCAGCCTTGGACTCCCTAGGATCTGACGCACCCCCCTCATTCATGACGCACACTATGGCATCCGGTGAACAAACACTGGACTACCAATCCTTGCTAGTAGCAGATTTGTGCGAACTGATGAGTAATGGGCCATTCGAGAGTACGACACTTGGTATGATGCATGACGACGACCATGACGACCATGACG
>DANW01000029.1:28692-29853 GCA_002501605.1 Euryarchaeota archaeon UBA28 | reverse complement strand
AATCTCGGACCCAAGGTCTCCAACAGGGCCGAGGATGTCTCTTTGGCTTGGGACCTTGGCCTACTTGGGCCTGGGACCTACGACCTCCACATAGAGATGAGCGAGTCAAGGGACAACATGGGGCCATGGGAAGTAAACAAGTGGACTGCGGACTGGGAAATCAAAATCAGCCAGACAGGATAGTAGCTGATTTTCTGGTTTACTTCCAAACAGCACATAATATACTCCACCGAAATCCCGCGGACTATGGCAAGATACACCATCGCGGGTTTCAACATGCCACAGCTGTCAATCATGACAGGAGGAATGTTAGGGACCCTAGGAATCGCCTTTTTTGTCACGACCGAGTACGTGACTGCCCTGTTCCCCCTTCTGTTCGGTGTGTTAATCGCCGGCGCTGGAGGAGTTTCCATCGCAAGGCCGTCCGTGAACGCCGTCTCAATGCACTTCGCCTTCCTGATCTCGTCGATATCAGTGGTGCTCGGTCTGAGTACCGCCCTGACAGGAAGCTGGGTAACCACTACCTCACTAATCGAACAGGTCATGATGTCGGTCATCGGAGTCGGACACATCTCCGCTGGCTATGGGGCATACCTCTATGGAAGGCCCGGCTCAGAAAGCGAAGTCCAAACCTGTGGCACCTCAGCTGTGACAGACAAAAAACCAGAGCCAGTCAGGATATCGGACATCATCGGATCTCCAGAGGAGAGGATAACCCCCGCGGCTGTCTTCGCCCTGGTAACAGACTAGCTAGCTCTTGAGCTCGGGAGAAAGCAGAGTGCAAAGCCTAGCCGTCATCGCGTCCAGCTGCAAAGCCTCGCCACCTCCCTCGACCATCCTGAAGTCAGCTTCAGCCATGGTCTGAGTGACCGATAGCTTCTGGCTCTCTGTTAGGAATGGAACGTCTCCCAATCCGCGGTGAAGCTGGTTTACAAGGTCGGTACCGGCTAGACCGAAGCGGTCCAGTAGCTCCCTCAGCCTTCTCCTAGCTGGTTGGAACCCATCCTCCCTACAGGCTAGGAAGAATCGATGAAGCTCCTCGGGAGGGGCCGTAGCGGTTGTCTCGTAGACAATCTCCCTCGAGACATGCTCGTCCATCGAAGCTGCTACCTGAAGGGAGGTTATCGCCTTCCTGAGATCACCGAGGCTGACGTGAACGAT
>DANW01000029.1:20388-28311 GCA_002501605.1 Euryarchaeota archaeon UBA28 | reverse complement strand
CACCACCATGGACCTGACTTGATCATCGGCCAGTGGCCTGAACCTGAAGACCGCACAGCGCGACTGTATAGGCTCAATGATCTTCGATGAGTAGTTGCAGGAGAGGATGAACCTGCACGTCTGGGCGTTCTGCTCCATTATCCTCCTGAGCGCACCCTGCGCATCCGGGGTGAGTGCGTCCGCCTCGTCAAGGAATATGACCTTGAACGTCGTACCGGGAACTGGTGCGGTCCGGGCAAACTGCTTGACTTTGGTCCTGATAGACTCCAGCTTCCTCTCATCGCTTGCATTCATCTCAAGCAGGTTCCTACGGTAGTCATCCCCGAATACGTCCCTTGCCAATGCGATTGCGGCGGTGGTCTTTCCAGTTCCGGGCGGGCCTGCGAACATCAAATGGGGAAATGAGCGCTTGCCGGCATACGCCTTCAGTCGGTCAACAACCTGTTTCTGGCCCTTGATATCACCAACTGTGCGGGGTCGGTGCCTCTCTACCCACAGCTCGCTCATGTTTACCGGGCCCCACTAGTGGGCGAGCGTCCTTGAAGGTTGGGGGAGGCTCTAGTAGCTCTCATCCTCGTTGGGGAAGTCGCCGCTTCGCACATCTGTGATGTACTGCTTGACAGCGTTGTCGATCGCGTCTCCCAAGTCTGCGTATCTCCTTAGGAAGCGGGGGGAGAAGTCCTTGGTTATGCCCAGCATGTCATGGAGCACCAGCACCTGCCCATCGCAGTGGGAACCAGCTCCGATGCCGATTGTTGGGATGTTCAGCTTTTCACTGACCATCTTTGCTAATTCAGCTGGGATTTTCTCCAGCACGATGGCGAAGCACCCCGCATCCTGTAGGGCGAGCGCATCTGAGATTAGCCTCTCTGCCTCTTGGTCCTCCTTGGCCCTCACTCCGTAGGTGCCGAACTTGTAGATTGACTGGGGTGTGAGCCCGAGGTGCCCCATCACTGGTATGCCCGCCGTGAGAATCCTCTTGATGGAGTCAGTGATTTCTACTCCTCCCTCAAGCTTCACCGCGTGGCCAGCTGATTCCTTCATTATCCTGATTGCGCTCTTCAGGGCGAGCTTGGTGTCCCCCTGGTAAGTCCCAAATGGCATGTCGACTACGACGAGTGCCCTGTCTACTCCGTTTACCACGCATTGAGCGTGATATATCATGTGATCCAAGGTGATCGGCACCGTCGTATCGTTACCTGCCATCACATTGGATGCAGAGTCCCCTACGAGAATGACATCGATTCCTGCCCCATCTACAAGCCTAGTTAGGGAGTAATCGTAGGAAGTCAGCATGGTGATATTCTCCCCTGCCCTCTTCATCTCCTGGAGGGTATGAGTAGTGACTTTCTTCGCACGACCAGCTATCGCCATTGGCTCACCCGGGTTACAACGAGAGGAGTCCAAGACTTCAATTGCACGCCTGTGCCGAAATCACTCGGACTCGGAAATGTCGCCAAATAGATTGTCCTCGTCGATGCCCAGTAGGAACTCGTCTAGGTCTATGATTCCGTTACCGTCCAAGTCTATCTGATGGAACAAGTCCCTGACACCAGACCTCTCCAAGTGAGGAGAAATGATGCTCATCGCGTGGACGAACTCGCCCTCTGTCATCTGTTCGGAGTATCTCTCCTTAGTACCAGCGACACTGTGGAAAACCAGCCATCTCTTCTCGCGCTCTGCCTGAGTCGGGTTTGTTATCTCGGTGCGAACCGTCCTCCAGGGAGTCAGCATCGGATGGACTCTTTTTTTGCCGTATAGGAAGTAAACCAAGACCCCTACCGTACAGCACGCCAGACCACCTATTACAGCTGTCATCCCCATGACGTAGAGGAGTAGCGCCCCACTTAGTATTCCGAAAATCTGGATAAACGGATACATCGGGGACTTCCACTCAGGTCGGTACCAAGAGTGTGTCTTAGAAGCCCTTCTTAGGACTATAACTGAGGCATTGATGGTCATGAATATCATGATCTTGAACCCGGATGCGAGTTTCGCTATCTCCTCGACTGGCAGGAGTGTGATGGCAAGAGCCATCGACACACTCGTACCTACAATGGCAAGGTGCGGGGTTTGGTAGCTAGGATGCACCTTCTCCAGTGATTCAGGGAGGAGGTTGTCCCTTGCCATGGCGAAGGGGAACCTTGAGGTTGCCATAAGGGAAGCAAGCGCGAGGGAAGTTAGTACGGTGACTGCGAAAACCGCTGAGACGGTACCCGCTGTCGACCCCCCTACCATCTCCGCAAATACGTACACGGGATCTTCCCTCGCTTTGCCTGTGTCGGCGTCAAGGTACCCCGAGGGATCCACTGCCGATACCATAACTATCGTTACCATGGCGTAAAGTGCGCAGGCAATGAGCAAGGACAGAATCATCCCGTATGGAATGTTCTTACTTGGATCCTTTATCTCTCCTCCGACTGCAGCTATCTTTGTCACTCCGGCGTATGCCACGAAGACGAATGCAGTGGCATGGGCAACATCCTCCCATCCAGCACCGTAAGCACCGTCCCCGAAAGCGGCGCCCCAGTTCATCGGTAGGGTGAAAATAGACCAGATGCATAGAATTCCAATGAAAACAACCATCAGAGCCACTATGGGAGTCTGTATCTTCTTGATCCTGTTCACGCCTAGTATGTTGATGATTGTGATGAGGGCCAACAGGATGAGAGCGGCTATCTCGATATCGATAGTTACCCCAAGAAGCTCCTCTAGGGCCCATAGATACGCCTTGAATCCAACAAGTGCGACGACTGTCTTCAGCATCGAGGCCCCCCAGAGGCCAGCACCTGCGATCGTCCCTACTAGTGGCCCGAAGGTTCTCTCGATGTACACGTAAGAACCTCCTGATGATGGCATCGCAGTTGACAGCTCTCCCTTGGAGACCGCTGCCGGAAGGATGGCCAGAGCGGCGAGCACGTATGCCAGCCATATGCCTGATACCGGGACGGTCCCACCCCCCAAATCGACCATGACCAAGGCAGGTAGGACGAAAAGACCTGTTCCCAGCATGGCAGACAGTGAAATTATCACAACCGAGAACATCCCTAGCTTCCTCTCCAGAGTGTCGGAGAGGCCCTCGGTGGGCCTGTAGGAGAAGTCGATTTGGTCCCCTGCGCTGTGAGTCGCCATGCACCATGGAGCGACTGATGTTTGTTGAATATTACCACGACCAGCCCGTGCACGCAGAGGGACAAATACCCACAGAGTTAGAAGGGGGGGCATATCACGGTGTATCATGACCAACAAGATAGAGCAGAACACGATCGCTTCAGTTCACTACACAGGCACATTCATCGATGGCGAGATTTTCGATTCCAGTGAGGGCAGGGCGCCCCTCTCTTTCGAAGTCGGCAAGGGGCAGATGATCTCTGGGTTCGAGCAGGAGATGCTCGGTGCCGAGATCGGAGAGAAGAGGGAGTTCACTCTGACTCCAGACAGGGCATACGGGGAAAGGGACGAGGATGCCATCCAGAAGGTTCCCCGAAGCCAGTTCCCAGAGGAGATGGCAATCGAGGTCGGGATGGTCCTGGGGGCCCAGAGCGAAATGGGACCGATCCAGTTCTCAGTCGCATCCGTCGAAGATGACTCAGTTACCGTGGATTTCAATCACCAGATGGCCGGGAAGACTCTGAACTTCAGCGTGGAGGTGGTTGACGTTCGTCAAGTTCCCGAGCAGAAGGACATGGACAGCTGCGGACCTGGCTGTGGCTGTGCCTGATTGGTGGATTACCACCCACAGGGTTAGAAGTCAGCGCCATGTGGTCGACCCATGGTGAGTAAGGTTGAGGTTAACAAGGTCGTCTCAGTGCACTACACCGGATCCTACACTGATGGCGAGGTGTTCGATACCAGTGAAGGACGTGAGCCCCTTTTGTTTCTAGTGGGACATGGCCAGATGGTCTCTGGGTTCGAGCAGGAGATGCTCGGTGCCGAGATCGGCGAGAAGAGGGATTTCACGCTGACTCCGGAGAAGGCGTACGGAATGAGGGACGAGTCAGCGATTCAGAAGGTACCCAAGAGCCAGTTTCCGGATGACATGCAGTTAGTCCCGGGGATGGTCTTAGGGGCGCAGAGCGACCGTGGACCAGTACAGTTCTCTGTCGTCTCAATTGATGATGATGAGGTCACGGTTGACTTCAACCATCAGATGGCTGGGATGACTCTCAGATTCAGTGTTGAGGTCATAGGAATCAGGGAGGCAACTAGAGAGGAGTTGGCCCATGGTCATGCCCATGGCCTTGGTGGTATCAATCATTAGACATCCGAATCATTCTTTCATATGGGCCCATCTGGCGTCATAATGAGGGGTATAGCTGTCCTTGTGACGATTCTTGTGCTGTCACCAATGCTCGGAGGGTGCTTGGGGACTGATCTTATCCCCTCCCTAACGGATGACTTACCTGATGATGAGCCCCTAAGGATTAACCACTTACAGATGAAAGGGACCCATAACTCATATCATGTGGAACCAATCTTCTCTCCTACTAGGGAGTACATGTACACACATCAGGAGCTTGGGGTGCAAGCCTCCGACCTAGGCGTTAGGCAGTTCGAGCTTGACGTTTGGTGGGACGTCAGAGAGGGCCTCAGAGTCTATCACAACCAGTATGACTCCGGGACCACCTGCCCCACGTTCCAAAGCTGTCTGGAGGCCCTGCTTCTATGGTCACAGGGGAATAGTCAGCATCACCCTATCATGATTTGGGTTGAGCCAAAGGACTGGCTCGAGCAGGGAGCTGAGATCACAACGACTGTACAGCTCACTGGGATTCTTCAGGAGATTGAGGATGAGATAACTCAATTTTGGCCAGCCAATCTCACCATAACCCCTGATGATGTACGTGGGAACGGCCCTAATCTCACTGGGGCTGTTTTAGATGAGGGTTGGCCCCTGATAGATGAGAGTCGTGGAAAGGCGATCTTCGTACTTCTGGCCACTGGGGACATGAGGGATCTGTACATGGATGAGAGGCCTGGTTTGGTCGGAGCGAAGATGTTCCCGATGTTCACCTCCCAAGGCCAGTACCCGGGGGAAGAGGTGGTTTTCTCCCTAACTGACCCTATATCGAACGGGGAGGAGATAACCAGACTTGTAGAGGAGGGGTTCATCGTCAGAACGAGAGCCGATAGCGGTGGTGTCGAGCCAGATAACAATGACACAACTCGGTTCGAGGCGGCACTTGCTTCGGGTGCCCACACCATCGCGACCGACTACCCCGGACCGGTCGATGGAGTGGAATACTGGATTGATATCCCCGAAGGGAATCCGAGTCGATGTAACCCGGTGATAGCCCCCAACTGGTGCACGTCTATGGATATCGAGAGCTTGGAAACCTCTGTTTGATCAGGTAATCGTACCATCTTCAAGTTCACCTCTCTCTGAGGCGTCGAACCAAACTACTCTGCATCCCCTGCACGCGTCCAGATCGATCGTTTCTTCGGCATTTGGCACCATTGCCTTCACTGCGATGACGACGGCGGCAATTGCCAGTCCAGCTACCAGTCCCTCTGCTGATTTGGGTACCCTTCGTCTTGTCCTTCCATGGCCCTCGAAATCATCAGACGGAGTGTACGGTACTGAGAAGCTTCCCATTTTCTCATCACATATTGGACACTTTAGATCGCTAGTATGCGGAGTCATACTTTCAATCAATGAGTTGAGTTTGGATAAGGATTCTTTATCGAATATGTATGCCATTGCCTTTTCTTCAAACATCCTGCCATGGCAGGAATTGCAAACATGGGTTTTCGACCTGATTAGACCAAAGGGCATCAAACCAAACCAAGCAATTCCAAAGAGAGCAAGGATCCCTATGCTTGGATGAGGAGGAGAGCCATTAGTTGCGAGAGCAGTATTTGACCAGTCATATGCCATGAAGGACCATACGAAGTAGATTACTACTAGTACAGGGATACCGAAGAAAGATGCAAATCCGAGGCCAGAGACGCCGACTTGTTCATCTTGGTAGGACATCTTTCCACACCCTCTCGGGCACTCGAATTCTTCTCCCTTTGGTCCGGCATTGGCCATTTGTCCCAGAGTATGCTCGGATTCGTCCGTCTCTTCTTGAGCAGACGCTCGAAGTTCCTCCAAATCGATCTCACGAATTGCTATCTCGTCGCGCATGTGCCTATTACAGATTCCATTGGACCTGAACTCGAGAGCGTTGCAACCCTCGACTGCGCAGTTCCGCTTGCCCATAAGTGGGGAACAACTAGCATGGGCTTCAATTTATGGGCGTATTAGACCTTCGCGATTACCTTCATCTCTATCGCAATCGGGGACGGAAGAGCGTTTATCGAGACAGTAGTCCTAGCGGGCATTATTTCGCCGAAGTGCTCGGCATATACCTCATTGTAGGCCTTGAAGTCCCTTTCCATATCGATTAGGAATACCAGAACGTCGACAACATTTTCCAGACCCGCTCCGTACTCTTCCAGTATAACCCTAATATTGTTGATTACAGAGTGGGCCTGCGCAGTGATGTCATAATCGAGGGGTTCACCTGAATCATCCCTCACAGGGCCACCGGGAATCTCGTTTGTCTCCGGAGACCTTGGGCCCATACCACTTACGAATACTAGGTCTCCGACTCTCCTTAGATGCGGGTATGCGCCCATTGCGGAGGGGCCTGTCTCCGCTGTGAAAGGGCCGTCTTGGCTAGTCATCTTTCCTGCCGTTTTCTTCCCCACGACTCCTCCGACTATCCCTCCTACGGGACCTCCTACTGCTACTCCAGCCGCGGCACCTACCGCACCACCAGCATTTGTGAACATGGTCTTCCCATAGGAGTTGTAAAGTGCCTCTATGGCCTCATCGGGAGCCTCCACAAGCTCTCTCAGCATCTCCAGGCGATGAGCGAAAGTGGAGCTTTCCTGTTCCTCATCGGGAGATTCGGTGCCCATCAGAGCATCCCCTTATTCAGAACGTCTCTGTCTCCGTGGTAGTACTCGACATCATCCTCATCGAATTCCTTGTCGCCTACAGAGCTTGTAGAAGGCGTCAGTGTCACTACAGCCCCTCCTGAGCCATGTAGAGCCTCATAGGCAAGGACCTCTCCATCGTAGTTGTTGTGCTGTCCCATGGTGGCGGCCATCCACCAGGCCGGCTTGTAAGCCACTACCTTCTGGACCCTTATCTGGCCGTGGATCTCCCTTGAAAGCTGGGACAGGTCCTCAAGCCTACCATCGGCGAAGAACTCGAGTATCTTCCTGTTCCATTCATCATCCTTGGGACTGTGGATGCGATCGTCTGTGGGGTCTATGTGCTCTGTGAACATCCTGTTGGACAGGCTTGAGACCACGACGACAACTGCCTTCTTCTTCTGCTTGGATAAGGCGTCCCTGATCGATTTGCCCAGAACGATTGTCTCAGATCTGTTTGCGTACATGTTGCTTGAAACGATGCATGCGGGGATTCTATTGTCAGGGTTAAGTAGCTTAAGTGCGACAACAGAACCAGTGTCTATTGGGAATCCATCGTAAGCTATTGTTCGGGAATGTAGCCCTCTGGACTTGGCAGAGTCGACTAGGCATTCGGCGAACTCCACGTCCATTTTGAATTTGTAAGGCATGCTTCCCAGATAGTGGAAGTCATCGTCAACGTGAACCCACTCTGGTTCGGGATGGGCTTGGATTTGATGCCCTATTATACTGGGCCAAGTGGTGGAGTAAACAATAACGATATCGGCATCGCTCTGCTCTATCCTCTCTCTGCAGGTTTCGAAGGCCGCCCTGAGTTTGGAGTATCCATGGTTAGCGTCCGGAGACAGCAGAGGCTGGGGGTGTGGGGGGCAGTAGATTCCGAAAAGTACCTCAGCGTCTTCCATCTCAAACACCTCAGAGTACTATCTCTCTAGTGACGCTATTGGGGTCCCAGGCGGCTACGAGGTTACCAGTCCCAATTACTGACTGGTATCC